>SHBB01000018.1 GCA_004213565.1 Sandaracinaceae bacterium | reverse complement strand
GCGCGGCGCCGCCCATCGGCGCGGTCCTGGTGGTCGACGCGCTCTCGCTCACCGCGCTGCTGCACCTGACGGGGGGGCCGATGAACCCGTTCACGGCGCTCTACTTCGTGTTCATCACCATGGCCGCGGTGCTGCTCGGGACGCGCTGGGTCGTCGCGCTGCTCGCCTGCTCGATCATGGGCTACGCGGCGCTGTTCGCGATCGACGATCCCGTCGCGCACCACGCGCACGACTTCCGCGCGCACCTCCGCGACATGTGGATCGCGTTCGGCGTGGTCGCCGCGCTCGTCGCGCTCTTCGTGACGCGTCTGACCTCCGCCATCGCGCAGCGGGACGCCGCGCTGCAGGACGAGCGGGAGCGGGCGGCGCGGAGCGCGCAGGTGGCCGCGCTGACGGGCCTCGCGGCGGGGGCGGCGCACGAGCTCGGGACGCCGATCAACACCATGCTGCTCGCGGCGGGGGAGCTCGAGGACGCGCTGCGCGGGCGCGGGCTCCCGGAGGCGATCCTCGCCGACGCGCGGCTCATCCGGGACGAGGGCCGGCGCTGCCGCGAGGTGCTCCAGGGGCTCAGCGAGGCGGGCGGCGAGGCGCGCGGAGAGGGCTTCGCGGAGACCACGCTCGCCGCGATCGTCGACGCCTCCCTCTCGCGCCTCGGGAGCGAGCGCGAGCGCGTGAAGGTCGAGGGCGCGCTCGAGGCGACGGCGGAGCTGCCCGTGAGCGCGCTCGCGACGGCGCTGCGCAACCTCGTCAGGAACGCCCTCGACGCGAGCCTCGAGGCCGGGGAGCCGGTGGCGCTGCGGGTCGGCGTCGAGCCGGACGAGGTGCGCTTCGAGGTCACGGATCGGGGCGTCGGCATGCCCGCGGAGGTCGCGGCGCGCGCGACCGACCCCTTCTTCAGCACCAAGCCCGAGGGGCGCGGCATGGGCCTCGGCCTCTTCCTCGTGCGCGCGCTCGCGGAGCAGCTCGGGGGGAGCCTCGAGATCGAATCGCAGCCCGGTCGCGGCACCGCCGTGAGGCTGCACGTCCCGCGCACGCCTGGTAGACGGATGGAGCCATGAAACCCACGGTCCTGGTGGTCGATGACGACGTGCGCTTTCGCGCGATGCTGACCCGCGCCTTCGAGACGCGCGGCTGGGAGGTGACCGCGGTCGCCTCGGGGGAGGAGGCGCTCGAGGCCGCCCGCCGCGAGAGCCCCGAGCACGCGCTCGTCGATCTACGCATGCCCGGCATGAGCGGGCTGGAGCTCGTCGACCAGCTGCTCGCGATCGACGCGGCGACTCACGTGGTCCTCCTGACGGGCTATGGGAGCATCGCCACCGCGGTCGAGGCCGTGCGCCGCGGCGCGGTCGACTACCTGACGAAGCCGGCCGAGATCGACGAGATCCTGCGCGCGTTCCAGAAGAAGGCGGGCGAGGCGGTCGAGCCGCCAGAGAGCGTGCCGTCGCTCGCGCGCGCCGAGTGGGAGCACATCAACCGCGTGCTCACGGACTGCGACGGGAACATCAGCCAGGCGGCGCGCCTGCTCGGGCTGCATCGCCGCACCCTGCAGCGAAAGCTGTCGAAGTACCCGGTGAGCCGGTAGCAGGCGCCAACTCGGCCCAGAGGGCGATTGAAGCCTGCCCCTTGCCCTTGCCCTTGCCCTTGCCCGTGCCCTTGCCCGCGGAGGCTCCGCGAGCTCGCGTCGATTGCACTGCGCGTGCTTGCCAATCGCGGGCAGGGGGAAGGGCAGGGGCAGGGGGAACCGAGCAGGGGCCTTCGGCACCCTTCTCAGTTCAGCGCGACCCAGGCGATGATGCCGCCGCCTAGGCCGAGGATGAGGCTGAGCACGCCCACCGCGACCATGATGAGCACAGCGCGACCCACGGGCTGGGCGTCGACGGGCGCGGGATCGATCTCGGGCAGCGCGGGCGGCGGCGCGACGCGGAAGCCGCTGGCGTTCTCGAGCGCGGGCGGGGCCGGCAGGGGCTCCACTTGGGTCGCCGGCTCGATGTCGCCGATGGACGCGAAGCGCTGCGCGGTCGGCATCTCCTCGGGCTCGGCCAGCGGGTCGACGTAGTTCATCACCGTCTCGGCCTCTTCTTCGCCGTCCACCTCGTCCGACAGCGGTCGGAGGGCGTGGGCGTTGGGGCTCGCGGGGCGGGTGATGGCGCCGCGCACGGGCTTGGTGACGCGGCCGGTGACGGCGCGAATGCCGGTGTCGACGGGCGCCGCGAAGGGCGACGGCGCCGTCGCCGGCTCGTCGAGCGCCCCGTCGTCGGCCTCCTCGGTCTGGGTCGTGTCGTCCTCGAAGGTCGCCTCGTCGAACGGATCCGGCGCCTGGGCGCTCGCCGGCAGGTGCACGGGCTCCGCGCGGGTCGGCGCCAGATCGTCGTCCTCGGCCTCGTCGGGGAGGAAGCCGTCGATGGGAGAGTCGCTCATCACGGTCGCGGGTCGTTCACTCGACCCATGAACAGGATGCTCCCGGTTTGCGTGTCGCGAATCAAGAAGAGGAAGGGGTGATCGGCCGTGAAGCGCGTCGGCGGCGCGGCGGCTGGACCGGCGCCTCTCCCCATCACGACGGCGGTCGCGGCCGCGGCCTCGGTGCCGGCCTCGGTCACTTCGATGAAGGCCATGTGGTAGGCCTCGTCGATGCTCAGCCGCTCGTCGGGGTCCGACGGCGCGCTCATGCCAGAGAAGTCCGCGTCCGCCTGGAACGGCAGCGGCATGCCCATCGCCCTGAGCGTCTCCTTCAGCTCGAGCGGCTCGTCCATCTCGAGACGGAAGCGGGGCAAGGACACGGTGACCGGCTGCTCCTCGAGGTCGCTCGTCCACTGCGCGAGCTGCTCTGCGGTCAGGCCCTCCTCGAGCGCGGGGAGGCCGTCCTGCGCGTCGGGGAGCACGATCACCATGGAGAGCGCGTCGCCGACGTAGGGCATCTCGAGCAGCTGCGCGCCGTCTCTGTGCGCGAAGCCGAACGAGTGGGTCAGGTGCATGGTGCGCGCCGGGACGCCCTCGCCGTTCACGTAGAACGGCTCCTCGCGGGTCGCGTCCTCCGGGAACTGCGTCTTCCAGTTCCCGAGGAAATAGACGGCGTTCGTCAGGACCATGCGCGTCGTCGCGTCCAGCGCCCCGCTCGGGAGCAGCTCGTCGATCCGCTCGCGCGTCTGCTCGGCGACCCAGCGATTGATGTGGGCGCGCGCCGCCTCCGGGGGCGAGAAGCTGATCAGCTCCATCGGGGCGCCGTAGCGTTCGCGCGTGATGGCGGCGAAGTCCGGCTGGATGTCCATGCCCTGCTTGGCGAAGATGCGGTTGGCGACGCGCAGCTCGTAGGTGTCGCGGTCCGGGTCGTTCCAGCGCGCGAGCTGCGCCTGTGCCGCGGCGTGTAGCGCGTCCCCGTCCTGGCCGAAGTGGAAGACGCGGGCCATCTGCGCGGCCGTCTCGCCGCGCGCGCCGGCGAAGGTCATCGCGAAGGCGATGTCGATGCTGCCCGGGCTCACGACGAGGTTGCCCTCGCGCGACCGGAGGCGCCGGTAGAGGTCGGCGCCGAACGCGCGTGTGGAGGCGGCGAAGACGGCGCTGGGCTCGGCCGGCGAGGTGGCGGGCGTCTCTTCACTCTCGTCCTGGGCGGTCGATTCCTCGGTGGGAGCGGTGTCGACGGGGGCCTCTGCCGGCGTCGGATCGATCGCGGTCTCCTGCGATCCACACGCGCTCAGCAGGAGCGCCAGGGTGATGGGCAAACGCATTCTCGAGCCTCCTCGTCTTCGCCGAGCCTACCTCTCCAGCGGCCCGAGTGGGCACGCGGCGGCGTCGGGGCTGTGCAGCGTTCTGCACGACTCCCCCCGAGAGCCGCTCGAGGCGGGGCGGAGAGGCGCTGGCATCATCGGTGCTGTTCAGGTCGGACATGGTCGCCGTGAGACATCTTGGGCTGCTGCTCCTGCTCTCGAGCGCGAGCGCCTCCTCTGCCGCCGCGCAGGCGCCGGAGGTCCGAGGCGTGCTGCACGAGCGCCTGGTGCTCCTGCTCAACCCGATGGGCGCGGAGCACCAGCTGCGGGCGGGGCTGCGCGGCCGCCTCGGCGACCCGGACGAGCTGCTCTTCTCGGGCGCGCACGCCGAGGCGGGCGCCGTCGGCTACGTCTCCCCGGTCTACGCCATTCACGGCGGCTACCTGCAGGTCTCGCCGCTCGCCTTCCTCGTCCTGCGGGCCGAGATGACGGGCACCGCCATGTGGCCGATCGGGATGGACGGCGCCGGCTACTACCCCGTCGACGGGTACGACGGCGACGTGAGCGCGGAGCAGCTCCCCGGCCACGCGGGCGAGACGGCGGTCGGCTGGAACCTCACGGTCGCCGCGACGCTCCAGGGCCTCGTGCCGCTCGGGCCGGCGCGCTTGCTGATCTGGAACGAGACGCAGCTCGGCCACGTGACGCTCGGCGACGCGCCCTACTTCTACAGCCTGAAGCACGACCTCATCCTGGCGGGGCGAGACTGGGTGCTGGAGAACGACGCGCTCCTGCTGGCCGAGCTCGCGCTCTCCGCCGACGTCGGCTTCCGCTTCGGGGCGTACGACAGCCTGCGCTTCGTTCCCGCGTCCGGATACCTCGGGCACCAGGTGGGCCCGGTCTTGATGCTCACCTTCGAGCGCCCGAGCGAGGAGGTCACCCGCGTCGAGATCTTCGTGCGGGGCGGCTGGTACACCGACCACGTCGTACGCCAGGACGAGCTGACCACGCTCGGCGTCGTCTCGGTCACCTACGACCTCGGGCGGGTCCGATGAGCGGCCTGCCCGCGCGCGTCACGCGCTCCGCCCGCCTCGCGTTCGGCGCCTCCGGTCTGGCGCAGAACGTCATCGGGACCTGCCTCGGCGTGCACCTCTTCGTGTTCTACACCGACGTGGTCGGCCTCTCGCCCCTCTGGGTCAGCGGCGGGCTCTTCACCGCGACGCTCTGGGACGCCGTCAGCGACGTCTGGATGGGGCGACTGTCCGACCGGACGCCGACCTCGAGGCGCGGCTGGCGCGCGGGCCGTCGGCGCCCCTACATCCTGATGGCGGCGCTGCCGGTCGGCGTCGGGGTGGTGCTCTTGCTCGCTCCGCCCCGAGGCCTCGAGGGCGCCGCTCTCGGCCTCTGGTTCACCGGCTCGCTCCTCTTCCTCTTCAGCGCCAAGACCGTCGCGCAGGTCCCCGCGCTCAGCCTGCTGCCCGAGATGGCGCGGGGCTACGCCGAGCGGACCCGGCTCGCCGCCTCGCGCGAGCAGCTCGGCAACGTCGGCGATCTGATGGGGCTCCTGCTGCCGCCTGCCCTCATGCTCGCGCTGGGCTTCCGCGGGGAGCGCGAGCTGGCGCGTGAGGCCTTCGGCATCGCGGGGATCGTCATCGGGGCGCTCGCCGCGAGCGCGCTCCTGATCACCCACCGCGGCACCTACGAGGACCCCCGCGCGCGGCCCTCCGCGACGCCGCTGCCCGAGGCGCTCGCCGCCTTGCGCGACAACGCCGCCTTCCGCGTCCTGCTCGGGGCCAGCTGCCTCGCCGCGCTCGGCCTCGCCTTCGTGCAGGCGCTCTTCCTCTACGTGCTCGAGCACGTCATGGGCGAGCGCGACCCGGTCGTGCACATGGGCGCCTTCGCGGTCAACGCGGGCGCGGCGATCTGCAGCTACCCCGCGTGGATCCGCGTCTCCGCGCGCTGGGGCAAGGCGGCCGCGTTCCGGCTGGGCCTCTGCCTGAGCAGCGTGGCCTTCGTCAGCGTGTTCTTCGTCGGCCCCGGCCAGCGCTGGGCGCTCTGGGCCGTGATGATCTTCAGCGGCGCCTCGAACGTCGGCTTCTGGACGCTGATGCACGCGCTGAGCGCCGACGTGGTCGATCTCGACGAGCTCGCGCACGGCGAGCGGCGCGAGGGGCTCTTCGCGGGGTTTTCTGCGCTGCTCCGGAAGTGCGCCTTCGCCGCCGCGGCGGGGGGCGTGGGGGTCGGGCTCTGGCTCATCGGCTACCGCGAGCAGGCCGCGCAGAGCGCCGAGACCCTCTTCGGGCTGAAGCTCCTCTTCGCGGGGCCCCCGACCGCCCTCGTGCTCGCCGCGCTCTGGGTGTTTCGCCGCTTCCCGCTGACCCGCGCCCGGCAGCGCGAGGTCCGGCGACGGCTCGCGGCGCGTCCGCGGACCGTGAGCTCGTTGCCACCCGCCCGGCACACCGTGGCACGCGAGCGCCTCGCGGGTTGACGGAAACACGGTGCACTGGCCACCTCACGGTGGCGCACGGCTCTTGCTACAGTGCCTGCGCACCTCTTTGGCCTGGAGCGACATGCATTCGACGCGACACCTCGGGATCTTGCTGATGGCGCTCTCCGCCGTCGCGTGCGGATCCAAGAGTCAGCTCCTCGTCCCCGAGCCCGTGGAGGACGGCGGCGTCGTGACCTTCGACTCCGGGACCGACTCGGGGATCGACTCCGGCCTCGACGGGGGCCCGACGCCGGACGAGTGCATCGAGCTGCCCTTCATGGATCCGCCGAGCGAGCTCCGCGTGTCCTTCGTCGCGCAGATCCAGAGCGCGGAGATCTTCTTCCTCGTCGACGTGACGGGGAGCATGAGCGACGAGATCATGCAGATCCGCGACAACCTGCGCAGCGTGATCATCCCGGGCCTCGGCGACTCCATCCCGGACATCCGCGTCGGCGTCGGTCACTTCGCCGACTTCCCGGAGACCGCGCTCGGCTACGGCGCCGAGGGCGACGAGGTCTTCCGGCTGCTGCAGGCCCAGACCAACGACCTCGAGCGCGTGCAGATCGCGGTCGACGATCTCCCGCTGCAGAGCGGGAGCGACACCCCCGAGTCGATGGTCGAGGCGCTCTACCAGGTAGCGACCGGCGAGGGCATCGGCGAGTACGTGCGGCCGCGGAGCTGCGGCCCCGGCCTCGTCGGCTACCCGTGCTTCCGGGAGGGCGAGCCCCCGATCATCCTCGCCTTCACCGACGCGCCCAGCCACAACGGCCCCGGCGGCGACGAGACCTACTCCGGCATCCGCCCGACGCCTCACACCTACGACCAGACGGTCACCGCGCTCCGCGCGATCGGGGCGAAGGTGCTGGGCCTGAACTCGGGCGACTTCGGCGAGACGGGCCGCGCGCATCTCACGGCGCTGGCTCGCGACACGGGCGCGGTCCGGCCGGACGGCACCCCGCTCGTCTTCGACATCGGCCGCGACGGGCGCGAGCTCGGCCCGTCGGTCATCGAGGCGGTGCGCATCCTGGTCGAGGAGGTCCCGATCGACGTCGACGTCGTGCTCGAGGACTTCCCGGGTGACGAGGTCGACGCGACCGGCTTCGTGCAGGAGATCGTCGCCTTCAGCGCCACCCCCGCCGACGGCGCCGTCGCTCGCGGCGACCGCTTCGACGACGTCCGGCCCGGCACGCGCGTCGAGTTCCGGATCCTCCTCGCCAACGACCGCATCCCGCAGACCGACGTGGGGCAGAGCTTCTTCCTCAACGTCATCCTGCGCGGCGACGGCATCAACAACCTGCGCGAGACCCTCGTGCAGATCGCCATCCCGCCCCGCGGCGGCGGCGTCGTCTGTCCCTGACGCGCCCCTCTGGCGAGCTCAGGTGAACTCAGCGCGCAGGGTCGCCAGCGACTCCGCCAGGGGCCCGGGGCTCGCGTCGACGAGCCCGCACAGCCACGCGATCGCGTCATCGCTGCTTGCGAAGATCTGGTGCGGCACCGGCTCCCGCGAGAACATCATGATGCCGGTCATCACGGCCCGCACCGCGGCCGAGCGGAAGCCCTCCCCTTCGCGCACGAGCGCCACCCCGGAGGCGCGACCGAGTCGGCTCGGGAGGTCGGCCAGGATGCTGCGCGCCCTCGGGGACGGCAGGCTGGCGTGCTCCGTGACGATGATGAGCGAGCCCACCTTCGTGTGCTGCTGGCGTGAGAGCGCCTCGGCCGCCTCGACGGCCTTCATCGCGCCCTGGTCGGGCGTGCCTTCCTGCCAGAGCTGGATCAGGACGGGACCATGGAAGGCCAGGCCGTAGCCCGACGCCTTCGCGAACATCTCGAGCTTCGACATCGAGCGTCTCCGCGCACCACCACCATGGAGTATCTCGAAACGCCGCGCCGTGGGCAAGGAGCGAACCACCGAGGGTGTCGCCACAGCCCCTGTGTTTTCGGTGGGGAAAACCCCTACGCAGGATAGCCACACGCTAAAAAGGTTGACGCGATACGTTCAGCGGACGTACCCTGTGGCGTGGGTATCCCCTGCTCGTTGGCGCAAGCCTCGTGGTGCGAGTGGGGGGAGGCAGTGGATGAAATCTGGATGGTCTGTTCTCTCCGCTCTCGTGGAGGACGCCGCCGACGGTCACCTGGACCGGGGCGTGCTCCGCGAGCTCATCGACACACTCCACGACACGCGTGACCCCGAAGCGCTGACGCTGCTCGCGTTCGCCCGTGCCCTCGCCCGGCGTGATCAGGCGCTTCACGACCACGCCAACCTCTACCTGCGTCAGCTCGCGGTCCCGCAGATCGAGCTGTTCCAGATGCTGGGCGCCGCGCTGCCCCCCGTGGTCGACGCGTCCCGGCTGGTGCGCGACCAGCTTCGCTTCGCGCTCGAGGGCGCGGAGGCGGTCACGCTCGTCTCGATCGGCTGCGGGACCGGGCAGCGCGAGGCCGAGCTCCTCTCCGGGCTCGGGGCCAGTCGCTGGCACGTGTTCCTGGTGGAGCCGAACGCCGACTGCCTGGAGCAGGCCACGCGCGCCGTGCACGACGCCGCGGACCGGGCGGGGGCGAGCCTCGCGCTCCAGCCGGTCTGGGAGGTCGCCGAGTATCTGCCACCGTCGTTCTTCGAGGCGGTCGCGATGGCGCCGGCGCCGCGCGCGGTCATGGCGTCGTTCGCGCTGCACCACATGGGCGACCTGGAGGCGCGCGACTCGCGCGCGGATCTGTTCCACGCCTTCTTCGAGGCGGGCATCGACGTGGTCTCGATCGCGGAGCCGAGCTCGGACCACCGCGCGGCGTGCCTGCGCGAGCGCTTCGAGAACGCGCGCCGGCACTTCGGACAGGCCTTCCGCCACATCGACGCGCAGCCCATCGGGGCCGATCACAAGGCGCGCGTGAAGCTGATGTTCTTCGGCCGGGAGCTCGAGGACATCCTCGGGCGGGACGAGGAACGCGTGGAGCAGCACGAGCCGGTGCAGCGCTGGGTGGAGCGCGTCGAGCGGGCCGGCTTCGCGCCGCCGCCGTGGCTGGCGCGCTTCGAGTCGAGTCGCACCTGCCGCATCTCCCCGCACGCGCTCGGCTTCGGCGACACGGACGACCCGCTGATCGCCGTGGTGGCCGGGGTCCGCGCCTGACGCCTCCGTGGGCTCAGCGGTGCTCGCGCTCGTGCGCGCTCAGGGCGCGCTCCGCCTTCTCGAGCGCCCGCTCGACGCGGGCCTTCGGCGCGTCACCTCGGTCACCGCGGAGCACGGCCGAGTGGGCGGCGCAGATGTTCTCGACCCCCTCGAGCTCCCGCGCGAGCTCCCGGGCCCAGGCGCGGAAGTCCGCGGCGGCGCCGGGGCGGTTCTCGAGCGCGCGCGACAGCGTGGGGTGGAAGCGCAGCGAGTCCTCCTTCAGCCAGCGGAGCGCCTTCGGGAGCCGCACGTAGACGAGCGTGTCGTCGACGTGGAGCGTCTTCGACGCCGGGTGGATGGCGAGGACGGAGGAGAAGTGCACCTTCTCGTCGTCCGAGATCAGCACCACGCCGCGCGGCACGCTGAAGCGCAGCGCGTCGCCGAAGGCCTCGTGCAGCTCCGGGTCGTCCGTGGTGAGCGGCTCCCACGGCAGGTCGCGCGCGCGGTCGTGATGGCGCAGCGTCCCGTAGAGCTTCGCGTCCGGGTAGCGCTCGTGCATCTCGCGCACGCTCAGCGTGTGAAAGGGGTGCAGGTGCAGCACCGCGTCGAGCAGCGCCCCGCCCTCGGTCGTCCGGTCGAGCCAGGCCGCGGTCTCCTCGTCGAGCCCGCACGCGTCGAGCAGCACGTAGCGGCCGCTCGGCCGGCGGACGAGCGAGCACTGGGTCCCGAGGTCGACCCCGAGCAGCTTGAAGGACCCACGGATGTTGGTGAAGCCCGCCCCGAGGTCGCGGACGGAGCGAGGGAGACCGGCGGTCGTCATGCGTTCTCTCTAGCAGACGTCACCGGTCCCATGTCGGCGCTCGTCGGCGAGGCGGAGCCACGCTGCGGAGCGGGTCAATCGAAGTCGAGATGGGCGTAGCCGTCCATCTGGAGGTCGATGATCCGGGGGAAGGCGTTGGGGGTGACGATGACCTCGGGGAGCAGGTCATCGCGCTCCCATCCCCGCTGCTCCATGGTGCTGGCGCAGATCTCGACGCGCACCCCGCGCTCCGCCAGTCGCTGGATGACCGCCGCATTGGGGTTCTGGGTCTGCGTCGGATCGGCGCGCTGGTCGTACCGCGCGAACGCCGCGTCGTTCAGGAGGTGGTAGGCGGCGTCCCCGTGAAACACGAGGACGATGTGCTGCGCCTCGAGCGGCACGCCGAGGCGCTCGTAGGCCTGAGTGACCTTGTCGGCGTAGAACAGCGCCGCGCCGACGCCGTCTCGCCAGCGATCGCCGGAGGCCTGGAAGACCGCCCGCGCGTCTTCGGTGTGCCGCAGCTCCACGTCGGTGGAGGGAGGGGGGAGGCCCGGAGTCGCGCATGCGGTCAGGGCCAGGAGGGGCAGGACCATCGGGAGTTTCATCATGGCCAGGTTCTAGTGCCTTCCCGTAAATAATCAAACAAACATTTGATTGTTGGCTGGCGCGAGTCCATGCTGCTCCACATGGAAGCGTTCCTCTACCCGATCGCCCTCGCGGCGCTGTCGCTGCTCGTGCTCGCGCTCGAAGCGCTCTTCCCCTGGCGACGCGAGCAGAGGCTGGTGAGGCGCTGGACCTACCTCTCGGATCTCGCCCACCTGGTCTTCAACGGGCACTTCCTCGGCGTGCTCCTCTTCGGCATCGCCACCACCTGGATCCTCCCGCGGTTCGACGCCGTGCTCGCCGAGCTGGGCTGGACCGAGGTGGTCTATCGGAGCTTCGCCGCGGAGTGGCCCCTCTGGGTCCAGATCCCGGTCGCGCTGGTCGCCATCGACCTCGCGCAGTGGGGAGTGCACGTGATGTTGCACCGTATCCCGTGGCTGTGGGAGCTCCACAAGACCCATCACTCGATCGTCGACGGCGAGATGAGCTGGATCGCGTCGTTCCGCTTCCAGTGGGCCGAGGTCGTGGTCTATCGCGCGAGCCTCTACTTGCCGCTGGCGTTCTTCGGGTTCTCGGCCACCGCGGTGATGGTGCACGCGATCTTCGGGACCCTGATCGGCCACCTGAACCACGCGAACCTGAACCTGTCCTGGGGACCGATGCGCTACGTGCTCAACAGCCCCCGGATGCACATCTGGCATCACGACTACGAGGGCGACGGGAAGACGACCGTCAACTTCGGCATCATCTTCAGCGCCTGGGACTGGATCTTCGGGACGGCGAAGATGCCCGACGAGCCACCCGCCAAGCTCGGCTTCGACGGCGTGGAGACGTTCCCCAAGGACTTCCTCTCCCAGAGCGCTTGGCCGCTGTCCGCCTGGCCGCCGACGCGCAAGGTCGCGCCCGCGCTGGGCGTCGGCGTCTTGGCCCTCGGCGCCTGGCTGCACGCCCCTCGCGGAGCCACGGAGGGCGACTTCTCGGCGCCCCTCTTCGGTGAGACGGCCGCCACCACTCAACCCAGCACGGGCGAGCTGGTGTACCCGGCCACCCGCGAAGAGGCGGACGCTGCGCTCGCCCACTTCGGTCGGGACGCGGAGCGCGACGGCTACGCGCACCCGGAGTGGATGGTCTCCGTCCCCGAGCTCGCCGCCGCGCTGGGCGCCGAGCGCCTGGTGGTCCTCGACGTGCGCCCGCCCGAGCGCTTCGAAGCCGGGCATCTACCCACCGCGCGCCGCCTGGGGCGCTCGGACTACTCGGCCGACGAGCCCGTCCCCGGGATCTCGCTCGGCGCGTCGGAGCTCGAGGGGATGCTGAGGGCGCGCGGGGTCGACGCGGGGGACGAGCTCGTCGTGGTCGGCGACGGCCCCGAAGCGCACAGGCTCTGGTGGACCCTGCGTCAGGTAGCCGGTCTGGAGACGAGGGTGCTCGACGGGGGCATGGTGCGCTGGAGCGCGCTGGGCGGCGCCCTCGCCATCGGCGCCGGGCTGGCGCCGGCGCGCGGCACCCTGACTCTCGAAGACGAGGCGCCGACGACCACCTGGGCGGAGCTCCCGGAGGGGGCCGTGTTCATCGACGCGCGCAGCCCCCAAGAGCACGCCGGCGAGGTGCGTCATCCGGACGCGGCTCGGGCCGGGCGGATCCCGGGGGCTCGGTCATGGCCCTACGAAGAGCTGCTGCGATCCCGGGCAGATCCCCGACTCCGCCCGCCGACGGAGATCCGGGAGCGCTTCGACGCGTCGACCCCGCCGGGCGAGCCTCCGGTCGTGCTCTACTGCCAGAGCGGGACCCGCTCCTCCGTCTCCACCTTCGCGCTGCTCCAGGCCGGCGTCCCCGAGGAGCGCGTCGTCAACTACGACGGGAGCTGGGCCGAGTACAGCCGGCGCGACGAGCCGGTCGAGACGGGAGCCGAGCGATGTCTCGCGTGCTGATCGGGGGCGCTCTCCTGGCGGCCATGGGCGCGCTTCTCGCGTCATCGGCGCTCACCTCACGTGACCCGGTCGCGCCCGCCGACGCCCGGATCCGCGGCGCGTCGCTCGGCCTCTTCGCCAGCGATCCCGACTACGACTACGGCGTCATGGTCGAGGAGATCGCCGCGCGCGGGTTCACCGACGTCCTCGTGGCGGTCGAGTGGACGCAGTCTCATCGCCTCTCCCACGACCCGGGTCCGGGAGCGCGCACCGCCTCGACCGCGGCGCTCCTTCGTACGATCCGCCAGGCTCGCGCCGAAGGGCTGCGGGTCGCGGTCATGCCGATCCTCCGGCTCCCCCGGACCGCGCCGGGGCGCTGGCGCGGGACGCTCGATCCCGTCGAGCCCGACGCGTGGATGCGCGCGTACGGAGAGCACGTCGTCGCCCTGGCTGGCCTCGCCGAACGGGAGGGCGTCGCGCGGTTGATCGTGGGGAGCGAGCTGGTCTCGATGCAGCGCCACGAGGCGCTCTGGGTCGACCTCGTCGACGGGGTCCGCGCCACCTTCCATGGAGAGGTCGCCTACGCCGCCAACTGGGACGCGCTCGAGGTGCCGTTCGCGCACGCCCTCGACGCGCTCGGGGTCAGCGCCTACTTCCCGCTGGCCGAGCCTGGCGAGCGGCCGGGCCTCGCCACCCTGACCCGCCGCTGGGAGCGCCCGCTGCGCCAGCTCGACGCGTTGTCTCGACGCACCGGGCTCCCCGTGTTCCTCGCCGAGGTCGGCTACCCGGCGCACGCGGAGGCCGCCTCGGCGCCCTGGCGAGAGGCGTCGGGGCCAGCGGACCTCGATGTCCAGGCGGATCTCTTCCGCGCCTTCTGCGCGGCCGCGGCCGAAGACCGCAGGCACGCGGGCTACTACGTCTGGAACTGGTTCGGTTGGGGGGGCCCACGCGACCCGGGCTACAGTCCGCGCGGCAAGCCCGCCGCGGCGGTGCTCGAGGAGTGCATGAGGAGGGACGCGGCGTGACCGGGGACGAGGCGCTCGAGATCAAGAACGCGGCGATCGCGGCGGTGGCCCAGGCGCTCTCGAGCCCGGTGCGCCTCCGTGTCCTCGGCATCCTGGCTCAGGCCGAGCACTCCGTGGACGCGCTCGCCGAGAAGATCGGTCAGTCTCGCGCCAACACCAGCGCGCAGCTCAAGGTGCTGAGCGCCGCGGGCCTGCTCGCCAGCCGCAAGGAGGGGCGTCGTGTCTTCTACCGCCCGGCCTCGGAGCGGGTCCCGCAGCTCCTCGGCGCGCTCTCGGACGCGGCGGCGGAGCTGCACGCCGAGATGCGTGACCTCGTGCACACCTACTTCCACCTGCCGGAGCGACTCGACCGCAAGACCGTGCGCGAGCTGAAGCGCCGCGTGCGCGCCGGAGAGGTCGTGCTCGTCGACCTCCGTCCCGCCGAGGAGCACGCGGCCGGCCATCCGAGCGGCGCGATCCACGCCCCGGCCGACGCGCTCGACGCACACCTCGACGCGATCCCCGCCGACCGAGAGGTGGTCGCCTTCTGCCGCGGCCGCTTCTGCGTCGTGGCAGAGGAGGGCACCCGCCGGCTGCGTGAGGCGGGCTTGTCCGCGACGAACCTCGGCGCCAGCCCCGCGCACCTGATGCGCTTCGGCTATCCCGCCGAGGCCGCGCTTCGGCCCGCGAGGGTCACGGAGGCCTCGGACTGACGCGACGGCAGGCAGCCGTGCTCGCTCGGGTCGCGCGCGGAGAGAGCATGGACGGCAGAGCGGGCTGCCGCTGGCGCCGCCCCCGTGTTGGCGGGGGCGGCGGCTGCCGTCGTCGTCGGTCGATGAAGCTACCTGAAGCCTCGCGTGGTGGGAGCGCTACGGCGCCGCGCAGGCCTCGCTCATCGGGTTGGCGGTGCAGAACGCGATGGTGCAGTCGGCGAGGGCCGACGTCTCCGACTCGCAGCCCGTCGTGTCGCAGGCCGGCCGGCCATCGCTGCAGGAGACGAGCGTGTCGAACTCCGCCGTGCAGCCCGCGATCTCCGCGTTCGCGCGTGCGTCGACCCGCGCCATGTCGATGTCGTCACAGGTCGACTCGCAGTCCACCGACTCGTTCACGCAGCCCATGTCCTTGCCCTGCGCGCAGCGCGAGACGCACGCGTCTCCGCCACAGCCGATCAAACCGAAGAGCCCCACGCACAGAGCCGCCAGAGTCCAGATCGAGTTCCTCATCACGTTCCCTCCCTGCTCCGGAATCTCGGAGCGGGCCGACGTTATCCGGTCCGCGTCCGGAGAGGCAAAAGACGTTCAACGGACGCGGGGCGGGAAGCGCTCGGCGAAGAGGTGGTCTCGCCAGGCGAGCAGCTCCTCGTGCTGCTCGGCCAGGGCGTCGTCGGTCCAGCACGCGCGGCTCGCGTCGCCGAGGTGATCCCAGCTGCGGCCGGGCGGGCGCACGCAGGCGAGCGCGGCGGCCATCGCGATGTCGGCGAAGGTGAAGCGGTCTCCGACGAGGTGCGCGTCCCCGTCGAGGGCCTCACGCAGCGCCGCGAGCCCGCGCTCGACCACGTCCCGCCCGCCCGCGCGATCGGCGCCGTATTTCCGGGCCAGAAAACGCGCGCCCATCTTGCCCACCGGGACCAGGAGCGGGCCGAGGAAGCGCGGGCCCGGGACCGACTCGATCAGCGCCTCCCGCGACGCGAGCGAGCGCTCGATGACCCGCGCGCGCCCCGCGTCGAGCAGCTCGTCCGCGATCCCGTTCCAGTGCGCGACGGCCTCGTCTTCGCCTTCCGGGAAGAGCGGCTCGCCTTCCCCGTGGGCGTCGGCCCAGCGCGCGATGGCGTCGCTCCCCATGATCGCCTCTCCATCGGCGATGAGGATGGGCACGCTGACCTTGCCCGACCAGCGCCCCGTCCGGAGCCGGAGCAGCGGCTCGCCGAGCATGGGCAGGTGCGTCCCCAGCCGATAGGCCACGCGGTGGTGGTCGAGCGCCCACTTCGCCTTCAGCGACCACGGCGAGTACGGGAGCGAGACGAGGTGCGGACGCGACATGGCGCCATGGTAGCGGAGCCGCTTCGGGTTTCGCTCGGCCCAGGCCGCCCGGCAGGATGCTACCCGCCTGGACTCCGGGCCACGTCCAGCGCACTGTGGGCCGATGTCCGAGCCGTCCGGGGCCAATCGACGCAAGAAGATGATCTTCGTCGGGCTGGGCGCGGTCGCGCTTCTGCTCGCCGCGTTCGGCGCCTTCGCGTGGCAGCGGTCCCGACCGATGTTCGATCCGGATGAGGTTCACGCGGCGCGGGCCCGACTCGAGCGGGAACGACGAGAGCTGCTGGCGATGACGTGCGCGCGCACGGCCATCGGGGACGCGGCGCCGACGAACCAGGAGGCGTTCGACGACCTCGTGTTCGGCGCGCGCTGGGCCGAATGCCGGCGGCTGGCCAGCGCCGAGGGGCTCGACACGGTCACCAACGAAGCCGGACACAGCTTCGACTGGACGCTGGACCGAGGGGACGGGGACGTCACCACGCCCCCCGTGGAGAACGCGCGGTACATGCGCACCCATGGACCTCCCGCGCGCTCGGCCGAGATCGACGCGGCGGAGGCCGCCTGCGAGGGGCTCGACGAGGAGGTCGCTCGCCTGGCCGCGACGACCGACCTCTGTACGCCCGCGCGGCCCGCGCCGTCGGGGTGGGACCCCGACCCGAACTACCTGCCGATGATCCAGATCGCCAAGGTCGTGGGCCTGCGCGCTCGGCGGCTCGCCCGCGAGGGGAGCACGTTCGAGGGGATGCAATTGTTGTTGCAAGGGCTGGCGGTCATCCGCGACCTTCGGCGTGGACCGGCCCACCTGCTGGTCGCGATGAGCTCGGTCGCGGCCGAGGGCATCTTGCTGTCGCACGCGGTGACGCTCTTGCTGGCGGACCCGGAGCTCTCGGCGACCGACGTCGACACGCTCGACGCGACGCTGTTGACGCTGCTGGGGGACGAGATCCCGCAACACGTGCTCTGGCGCGCGGAGCGAAACGCGACCGCAGACGTGGTGCCGCTGAACGACGAGGCGAGGGACCTCATGGTGATGAGCGCGAGCGCGATGGACCTCTCCTGGTGCCCCGAGGGGGCGGGCGCGGAGGCGTGTCTCGCCGCGCTGAGGGAGCGGTCGGCGGACGCCGGCGCGCTGCCGCCGGAGTGGCGCCTCGTCTTGCTCGGTCCCCGCAGCAACCGCGCCGAGATGATCCGCTGGTCGCAAGAGCAGCTGCTGCAGACGTACGACACGTACCTCGCGCGGCTCCTCGTCGCCGACTCCAACCTCGCGCTCCTGCGCGCCGCGCTCGCGTGGGCTCGCGCCCGGACCTCCGCGGAGTCCTGCCCGCCAACGCTGCCCGAGGACCGGCTCCACGTCACCACGTCCGACGACCCGATCGAGATCGTGCCGTACGACGGCGACACGTTCGAGATGCGTGCGCCGGCGCTGCGCGCCTGGCCCGGCGCCGAGCGCACCGTGGTCTACCTCGCCTGCCCCGCGTCGGGCGTCGGTTGGTTCGACGCCGACGGTGAGCCGGTCCCGTCCGCCGCGAGCGACCCCGCCGCGGACGGGCCGTCGTGAGCGGGAGCGAGGGGCCGTTTCACGGGGGCGCGCGGAGAAAGTTCTTCCGCGACCGATCCATCCGGGCGCATGATCCGTACCCTGCGCACGGTTCCCGACAGGAGTGAAGATGGACCTGGTCGAAGCTGCCTCCCCGAGGGACGAGATCCCCCGACCCCGTTCCACCGCGCGCTCGTCCGCCTGAGCTGAGATGCCTGACGCAGCGCGCCAGACCGACCCCGTGACCCACGGGGGGACCATCGTCACCGGATCGCCGAACGTCCTCACGGAGGGCCTCGCGTCGGCCCGCCTGTTCGACCTCGTGAAATGCGACGTGCACGGCACCGCCACGGTTGCCGAGACGTCGAAGACGGTGCTGGTCAATGGTCGCGGCTTCGCCCGGAAGGGCGACGGATGCGCCTGCGAAGGCGCCAGCGCGGCCGGGCCAGGGCAGGGCGACCTCGTCCGGTTCATCCTCTCGGTCCACGGGAGCGACAAGACCCTCGAGGAGATCGTCGAGGAGACGAACGGCCACGGCCCGCACCTCGAAGGGATCCTCAAGGACTCCAACCGCGACGGCACGCTCGACAGCTTCGTGATGGACGGCTCCTTGATGGGGTTCGAGATCGAGGGGGAGCACGGCCGGTTCGCGATGGAGGTCGCGGTCCTCGAGGGCGAGGCGACCTACGTTCGCGGAGAGAACGCGATCGACGGGCCGATCCCCCTCAATCAGAGGGCGAAGCTCAATCTCCGGGGATCCGCCCTCGACACGGAGGGGACCCTGAACGTGACCGACGAGGTCTCGGTCGAAGGCAAGGGCTCCCTCTTCGAAGCAGAGGTGGGGGGCGAGTTCCTCGCGGGCAGCGACGGTCGGTACACCGGCGTGATCGTCGATGGAGGGGCCACCGCGAGCGCGGCCTCGGGCTCGGTGACCGGGGTCGTCGACACAACCGCTGGCGGTTTCCTGGCCGGCCTCGCCACCTCCCCCGTGTTCGGGCCGGCCGCGATCGGCGCGCTCACCGTGGCGGGCATGAGCGAGACGGGTCGAGAGCTCCTCGCGACGCCCGTGAAGATCGAGGTCACGAAGGGCGCCTCGGCGGCCAGCGTCGGCGCAGACGGGCGCTTCGCGGCCTACTATGACAACTACCTGGAAGAAGCCCACTTCGATCTCGCCGGTGAGCTCGCGGTCCTGCTCGGCCTCAAGGCCGGTGTGAGCCTGACGATCGGCGGCAACGGCAAGGAGGAGGGCCAGACCGGTGACGCCGGGCCCAACCTCATCGTCTCGGGGGCCGGCACCGTGATCGTGGGAGATTGACGATGACCCTGCCCGAGCTTCAGATCGATCCGCGCGTCGCCCAGCGTGGCGCCAAGCTGACCGACGAGCGTGGCCCCGACCCGGTCGGCCACTACGAGCTGCTGCTCCCCGAGCGGTTCCGCCCGGTCGACCTGCCTCCGGCCACGCCGAGCAACCTGCACTCGCCGGTCCAGGTCGCCCTCTTCCAGACCCTCGGCGAGCCGCTCGCGGAGCTCGAGATCACCGGCATCTTCTTGCGGCGCGAGATCGCGCCCGCGGACGTGCTCGAGGCGCTCCTCGGGCCGAGCCGCACCATCGTGGAGTCCCGTCGCGTCCCGAGCCCGGGCGGAGATCTGCTCGATGTCCTGACGCGCCAGGTCGGGGACGTTCCCTCCCTCGCGCGGTGGTGGACGGTGAAGGATGGCGGCGCGGACGGCGGCCGCCTCTACGTGCTCGAGGCGCGAACCGCGGCGTCGGACTACCCGGTCTTCGCCGATCCGTTCACCTCGATGCTCGCGAGCTTCCGCCTCCTGAATCCCACGCCGTGGGACTACAACGAGCGGCTGAGCCAGCTCGCGCGCAAGACGCCCAACGACATCCTCTGCTTCTACCCCGAGTCGTGGCAGCTCGAGGAGGTCAGCGACGGGAGCGACGGCCCGTTCGTCGCGAACCTGTGGCAGGTCGTGGGCGACAAGCTGCTCGGTCGACTCAGCCTGGTGTCACAGCGCGACGAGGAGTCGCCCGACGCTTTGATCGAGCGCCACGCCGAGTCGCTCGGCGCACCGGTGAGCTGGGCCCCCATCGAAGACGCGGAGCCGTTCGGCGGCCTCGAGCGCGGATGGCTTCGCCGCGGGCGCACCGTGCTCGGGGAAGCGGCGGCCGACGTGAGGGTCTACGTGACGCAGGGCCGCGGGATGACCGTCCTCCTCGGTCTCGCGGGGGTCCCGGCCCGCGAGGACGCGCTCGCCGCGGCGTCGATGCGAAGGGCGGCGGAGATCATTCGCGAGACCTTCCGGATCGCCTGATCATCGGGACCAGGCGCGGTCTCTCTGGCCTTCATGGCGTGAGCGCATCGCAGGCGGGGGTGTAGCCGGTGTCGCACGCGCGCTGTGTGGCCTCGTCGGCGAGCGCTGCGGCGTCCTCTCCCAGCTCCCCTTGCCTGCGCAGTGTGCCCAGGACATCGCAGGGGAACACCCCGTAGCGTTGGCACGTGTGCACGAGCAGCGCCTCGGCGCGATCGACGTCCACCTCCACCGCCCCGTTCAGCCCGGTCACCAGCCCCCTGGCAAACATGCCGCAGCCGAACGGCTCATGCTGCTGGCAGGCGCGCTCGAAGACTCGCATGATGCATCGCATGGCGTCGTCCGTCGCCTCCAGCTGCTCCGTCCGCGACAGCGTCCAGACGGTAGCCGCCCAGTTGACGCAGGCGTTGACGTCCCCGTAGCCGCACCCCTCGGCATAGAGCGGCAGCGTGGTCGAGTCGTCGGCCGCCTCCTGGACGTACGCCGCCTCGGCGCAGCTTCGTCCGTTGCCCGCGTGACAGCTGGCCAGGCACTCCGTCAGGCGTCCAGCGACGCATGCTGGGCTGGCCTCCGTCTCCTGGGGGGTGACCATCTGGTCGGCGAGGCAGCCCTCCAGAACGAGGGGATCGTGGGCGACGACCTCCGGAGCGCCGCGCGCCGCCTCGAGGGCTCGTTGCAGGAGACCGTTCACCGCGGAGTCGGGCACGTGACCGCCGACGCTGCTGGTCCGGGCCGGCACCGCCTCGACGGTGCCACGCGCCACGACGCGCTCGGAGCGAACCAGCGTGAGTCGGAGGTCGACGCGCTCGACCAGCACGATGCTCTCCTCCAGCTCCGCCTCCAGCAGCACGCGCGTCACGAACGCGATCCAGTCCACGTCCTTGCCGTGCGCGGCGCGCGACGCGGCGGGGAGGAGGTGGTGCGCGGGCGGGACCTCGAGATCGCCGTACTCGCTCGCTTCGACGACGAGGCCGCGGCCGTCGAGCTCGTCGAGCGGGCCGCGTGCGCCGTGCGCCTCTACGGCCATCCACCGCGGGGGGGCGATGTCTTCGGGTGCCTGGACCTGTGGGAACTCGCGGGTCTGGGACCGACTGAAGCCGAGGTCTCGCTCGAGCCGCTGCACCTTGGGACCGAGGTCGTAGGGCGCGGCGAGGTCCGGGAGAGGCGCGGTCGCGCTCCCGCAGCCCAGGGTGAGACCGACGATGAACAAGGCGCCAGGTCCGGCTCTCGTTTGCATGCAGTGAGCTATGCACAATCGTCAGTTCGCGCCAAGCCGCTCGCCATCTGCAAGTGCGTAGGACGCCGCGCTCCGAGTCGCCCCGTGCATCTCGGCCTCGCCGAGCGAGCGCGTGCTGGCGATCTCCAGAGGCGGCACGACCGCACATCCGGACCGCTGCGCGAAGGGTTGGTCGCCTCCCGGAACGTGTAGTCGTGGATCAGCGCCTCGCCGTCCGCCGTCGTCCCGTCGCCGAGCGACCACTCGTACGCGACCGGCGGCCCGAACCCCGTGGCTCACGAACGTCGAAGCGAGAGCGTCCGTCGCGGATGTGGTGCCAGGCCCCCGCCGGTCTCTCGCACGCCACGGCGTCGCGAGATCGACGCGCCGTCAGTCGTGACGACGCGGCGTCGTCAGCGACCCGCGTCCCGTCGCATCCGCCGAGGCGGGCGGCCCGCTCTCAGGCCCGCGCGCTCGCCGGCTGGGGCTGCATCGTGACCGGGCGCGGGGTCCACCTCGTGCTGCGGCGGGGGCGGAAGTAGCGGAGCACCGGCAGGAGGCGACCGAGCTTCGGGTTCGGCTCGAGGCCTCGCCCCATCCGATCGATCTGGGTCTGATACCAGGAGCCCTGGATCACCGAGTCGAGGCTCCTGAAGCCGGTCGCGAGCCGGACCGGGCGCGCGGCCTGCGCGGAGCCGTCGAGCAGCCGCGCGGGGAGGTCCGGCTCGAGCGCGATCGGGCGGGCCAGGCCGACCACGTCCACGCCGTTCTCGCGCGCGTGCTCCATGCCGCCGCGCGTGCGCAGGCCACCCGTGAGCATGAGCGGCGTGCGGACCCGCTCGCGCACCATCTCGACGTAGCCCTGGAAGAACGCTTCGCGACGACGGCTGCTGTCCCGGGTCGGGACGGTCTCCTCGAACATCTTGGCCGACTCGTAGGTGCCCCCCGAGACCTCGATCAGGTCGAGGCCCTCGGCGTCGAGCGCTTCGACCACGGCCACCGACTCGCCGTCGTCGAACCCGCCCTTCTGAAAGTCGGCCGAGTTGAGCTTGAGGCCGACCGAGAAGCCCGGGCGCACGGTGCGTCGGACCGCGCGGACGACCTCGAGCACGAAGCGACGTCGGCGCTCCGGGTCCCCGCCCCACGCGTCCTGGCGTCGGTTGGTGTGCGGCGACAAGAACTGGTTGATGAGGTAGCCGTGCGCGCCGTGGATCTGTACGCCGTCGAAGCCGGCCTCCTCCGCGATCGCGGCCGTCGTGGCGAAGCGCGCGATGATCGCCTCGATCTCGTCCTCCTCGAGCGCGCGCGGCCTGGCGAACATCAGGCGCGCCTCGCCCTTCAGCGGAACCGCGGAGGCCGAGACCGGGCGCGCAACGAGGGTGCGCGGGCTCTGGCGCCCCGGGTGGTTGATCTGCATCCAGACCTGGGATCCCTCCGCCTTCGCCGCCTGCGCCCAGGCCGTCAGCGCGGGGAGCGCGCGCCGGCCGTCGACGGCGACGTTGCCCGACTCACCGAGCGCGGCGTGATCGATCATGACGTTCCCCGTGATCAGCAGCCCCGCGCCGCCGCGGCCCCAGCGCTCGTAGAGCCGGATCAGCTCCTCGCTCGGGGCGTGGTCCGCGTCGCCGAGGCGCTCGCTCATCGCGCTCTTGGCGATGCGGTTCGAGAGGCGCTGGCCGTTGGGGAGGGTCAGGGTCTGGCTGAAGCTCGTCATCGTCTGTCATCTCCGGTTTCGCCCGACGGCAGGATGCGTCGCGCGAGAGCTCGCGCGGCGGCGCGAGCGACATCTCGGTCGGTGCGGTCGAGCGCGCCGACGTTGGCGCGGCCGCTCGCCGCGAGGGAGACCAGCCCGTGCAGCCCGGCGAAGAGCAGCCGGCCGTCCATCTCGACGTCGGCGGAGCCGGCCTGCTCGAGCACGCACGCGAGCGCCTGGAGCAGCTTCTCGCTCTCCACCGGCGCGTCGAAGACCCCTCGAGCGCGCAGGGCCGCCCAGTCGAAGCGGCGCTCGAACATCAGCGGATAGAGCTCGGGGTGATCGAGACCGAACTCGACGAACGCCTCGGCCACGTCGGCGAGGTCGCTCCGCTCGCGGAACACCGCCTGCATCCGAGTCGTGAGGTCCGCGTATCCGCGCTGGCTCACCGCGAACAGCAGCCCATCGAGCGAGCCGAAGCGGTGGTAGAGCGCTCCGGTCGTCTTGCCCAACAGCCGGCAGAGCTTGCGGGCGCTCAGATCGGCGTCGTCCAGCTCGCGGGCCACGAGGGCGCGGTACACGGTCTCTGTCAGGTCATCGTCCATAACGGTGTTATGGGCACTACATAACGATGTTATGCCGGCGGTCAAGCGGAACCTGTTCGTTCGTCGACCTCCGGCCGGGCGGGCTCAGCGCCCACGGCGGGTCGTCGCGCTATGCTCTCGCATGCCGTCGATCGCGGACGCCACGCTGAAGCTCGCGGCCAAAGGCGAGCTGGACGCCGTGCTCGCGCTCCTCGACCGCGATCCGCAGCTCCTCGACGCGCAGAGCGGCGGACACGGACGCACGCTCCTC
This sequence comes from Sandaracinaceae bacterium, assembly GCA_004213565.1. Taxonomy (GTDB): domain Bacteria; phylum Myxococcota_A; class Polyangia; order Polyangiales; family Sandaracinaceae; genus JAVJQK01. The sequence goes on along the minus strand of SHBB01000018.1, from coordinate 10,398 downwards.
TGGGAAGCGGCCAACAAGGGGCGGCTCCCGCTCGTGGAGGCGCTGCTCGCGCGCGGCGCCGACGCCGATCTCGCGGGGCGCTACCGACACGAGACCTTCGTTCTGTGCAAGCCGCTCGCCGTCGCGACCCGCAAGCGCAAACATGATTGCACCGCGCTGCTCGCCCCACGCACGACCGACGACGTCTACACGGCGGCCTTTCTGGGCGAGCTCGACGCCGTCCGGGACCACCTCGAGCGAGACGCGTCGCTCCTCGACGCCCCGCAGGCCGCGGACTCCGTGTGGGCGGTGACGCCGCTCCACCACGCCGTGGCCGGCGGACACGTCGCGCTCGTCGAAGCGTTGCTCGCGGCGGGCGCGCGCGTGGCGGGGCACGACGCCTTGCTCCTCGAGATGACCCGGGGTGAGCGCGCGCTCGTGGAGCGGCTGCTGGACGCGGGGGCCGACCCGGCGACAGCGCGCGCGACCTGGGCCGTCGACCTCGAAGACGGGCTGCGGGAGCGGCTCTTCGCGGCCGGCTGTGACCCCGACGCGACCGAGTGGGGCGGCTGGCCGGCGCTCGTCTACGTCTGTCGCGGCGACCGCGGTGAACGACCGGAGCGCGTGCGGCGGCTGCTGGACCTGGGCGCGGACCTTCACGCCCGGGGCCCGAAGGGCGCGACGGCGCTGCACACCGCCGCGAAGGCCGGGTTCGTGCGCGTGATCCGGGTGCTGCTGGAGGCGGGCGCGGACCGAAGCGCGCGAGACGATGCGGGGCGCACCCCGAAGCACGTCGCCTTGCGTGCGCGCCGAGACGAAGCCGCCGCCCTCCTCTGAGGGGTCGACCGCGCGCGCCATCGAGAGCTCCCGTCCGACCCGGACGGCCGCGGCACCGCTTGGCACGCCCCCGTGTGGCTGGGATTCACGCCCAGAGTCACGCCGTTCGAGTCCGCCGCGAGGATCGCTCCTTGCACTGACGTCGGACATGCTTCGACTCTGCCGGCTCATCGTCCTCGCCGTCGCGGTCTCCGCGTGCGCGCCTTCTCCGTACTGCGAACAGGGCATCGACGGACCCTGCACGTTCGAGCCATGGGACCACGCGTGCGCGGACGGGAATGACCCGCCCTGCGAGACGAGCGAGCCGATCCTCGCCGACCGGTCGGTGGATGTCTTGCCGGTCGAGCTCGGCGGGACGAGCCTGACCTACGTCGTCACGTCGTTCTCCCTGTCCGCCCTCGACGACGACCGTGGGGTCGTCGGGTTCAACGTCGATGGGATCGATTCGGGATCCGGTTGGACCGCCCCCGACGCGGACTGCGAGCAGTTCAACGAGGACGGCCCGGGCCGCTACGACCCGGCGCACGTGGGGGCCGACAACGCGGTCGCGGGGCTGGTGGGGACGGCGGAGGGGCTGCTCGATCCCGCGGACTGTCCAGCGTCGGCCCCCGACGGCTGCTTCCAGGCGCTGATCGCCGATTCGTTGCGGCGGGGCGCGTTCCTCCTCGCGGTGCAGGTTCGAGGCGTCGACAGCCTCGACGTCGACCCCCGCGTCGAGGTCTCGGTCCACCAGGCGCGCGTCGTTGGAGGGCGCGCGCCCGCGATCGAACCGAGCGGCGAGCTCGCCGCGGGCCAGACGCTCGAGCTCCTTCGGACCCTCGCCGTCGATCCCGACGCGAGTCTGTTCCGCGGCCGCGTGCGCGCGCGCTTCGAGGCGATGGACATCCCCTTCGAGCGCCGCGAGCGTCTCGCGCTGCCGCCCGATCACCACGAGCGCGTCGAGCTGCGCTTCGACATCCACTCCGACGGTCTCGACGCGATGGTCCTCGGCGGGGTCGTGTCCGCCGATGAGCTCGTCGACGAGATCAGCGCGGCCGTCGAGCCGATCTTCACGAACGCGAGCGCCACCATCCGGAGCATCGTGGAGTCGGTCGCGGACATCGCGCCCACGGCCGACCCCGAAGTCTGCGGGCAGCTCTCGGTGGGCTACGAGCTCGCCGCGGTTCCCGCGATCATCGAGTGAGGCGCGAGCGCCCGATTCACCGCAGCCAACCAGCGCACGGCGACCGTTCGGGTGCCGCCTGCTTCGCGCGCCTCGAGCTGCGCCGGCGGCTGCGCGCTCTTCCAGGCCGATCGCCGAGCAGTCCGACTGGGGAGACGATCGCCGAGCCCGCGTAGCATGCGGGGATGGGACGCTCGATCGTGGCCGCTGTCACGCTGCTTCTGGCCCTCGGAGGGTGTGATCGCTGCGTCTTCGAGACGGACCCGTTCGAGCGCACCCGCCTCGGGTGTCCCCCGCAGCTCTCCACCCAGCGGCGGATCTGTGAGCACCTCGTCGATTGCGGCCGCTTCGAGGAGAGCGAGATCGACGTCTGCGTCGAGAATCACCGCACCTTCACAGAGGACGCGGCCGGGTGTCTGCGATGCGTCGAACGCACGAGCTGCGACGAGATCTCGAGTCAGTGCGAGGACGCCTGCTGAGTGATCGGTCCGGAAGCACGGTGTGCCCCCTTCGTCCGCCTTCTCACGGCGACCGTCGCGCTGGTGGCCTCGATGGGTTGCGGCGCGACATCGCAGAGCCGTGTCCACGCCGACCGTCAGGTCGTCTCCGAAGGCCCTCGGCGCGTCGAGCCCGCGCTGCTGCAGCGCCTCGACGCCACGGTCACGAGCTGCGTCGGCTCGTTCCCCAATCGCAGCCTCGAGACCTACCTCCATTCGGTCGGTGCCCGCTTGGAGTCGCCGAGCGCTCGGGGAGGCACGACGTTCCGCCTGCTCTCGGACGGTCGCGTGTGGGCGTTCGGGATCGCCGGCAGATACGTCTACGTCTCGCTCGGGCTCGTCGTGCGGCTGCGCAGCGAAGCGGAGCTCGCGGCGGTCCTCGCCCACGAGATGGGGCACGGCGGCTTCGAGCAGAGTGGGGAGCGCATCGCCGCGATTCAGGCAGGAACCTGGAGCGTCTACCGTGCGCTGGAGCACGAGGTCGAAGCGGACCGGCGCGCGATCACCCTCCTGAGCGCGGCTGGGTACGACCCGGCGGTGCTCGCCACGGTGCTCCGACGCCTCGCGTCGTTCCAGCTCACATCTCGCGCCGAGCCGCTCCGAGAGCGCGCCAGACTCGTCGAGGATTCCGTCGGCGAACCGGTCGGCGATGCCGGCGACCGGCGCTCCGCGTTCTTTCGCGCGCTCGACGGGGCCGTCCTGTCGGTGCCTGGACCCACGCTCGTCCCGCCGAGCGGCTGGGGCGTCACCGGATCTCCGACTTCACCGTGCGACCCGCTCGTCCTGGTCGACACCACGGGCTCGAGTCGAATCACGGTGTCGGGCCGTCAACGACGCACGCCCGATGCAGTCAACCGTCAGCAGCGAGTGGCGGCGCCCGAGGAGTTCGAGCTCTACGTGGGAGGCGAGCCAGAAGCCGGTGTGATCGATGCGTCCGTGCGGTTGCGAGCTGGCCCCTGGCGGACTCTGCGCTTCGAGGCGGCGGGCGATCTCTCCGAGGCGGATGCATGTCGAGTGCTGCTCTCGATGCCTCGTGTTTCCCCCGTCGGGACTCGCGTGCACCTCGTGTGGCCTCGAGCCGACGAGACCCTTCGGGCGTTGCACGCGCGCGCCTGCCCGGAAGCGGACCTCGCGTTGGTCGAGTCGCTCACGGGCGTGAGCGCGGACGCCGAGCTCGGTCCGAACGACGTGGCTCGTTGCCTCGAGGAGTGGTCGGTAGTTCCGAGCGCCGTGCGCTCGTGGAGCAGGCATCAGGCGCCGTCGTACCCTCGCCCGCGGAGCTCCTCGGCGAGCACCGCGGCGAGATCGTCCGGCACGCGGAGATCGACCGACCGCGCTCGGAGCTCGATCCACTCGGCCGCCTCGCGCGAACCCGACACGACCGTGTAGGGCATCGGCATCCGCTGGATCATGAAGAGGCTCGACAGCACGAACCGGAACCCTACGCGGGGCGCGATGATAGCGCTGCCGACGCAGAGCCGCGCGACGTCGTCCTTGTGCTCACGCATCCACTCGCCGACGCGCCGAAGCTGACCGGGCGCCGCCGAGTACCGGAGCATCAGCGAGGCGCCGATGTACGGTCGGTCGCGGTCGTGGAGCTCGCGCAGCCCCTCCAGGTACGCGTCGACGTCGGCCTCCAGCTGCTCGCCGTCGAAGATCGTGATGGTTACCGGGCCGGCTTCGCGGACGGTGATCGGCGAGCCGTTGGTCGGGTCGGTCCCCACGCGATGGATTCTACGCGATCGCGGCGCCCGCAGGTGCGGGCGGGTGCGGGCAGGTCGGGGCACGCCCGCACGAGGTAGAGTCAATCCCTGGTGGGGCGATCCAGGCGGGCCTGGTCCGGCGCGATTGTAGAGCAGGTAAGGTTGTCGACGGGGGCCCGGGTCTCCCGCCCGGGTCTGGTCCTTCCGTCTTCCGCCTCAGCCGCCGGGGCGCAACCGCGCATGAAACGCGCGTACGAGCTCGTCCACCATGGCGGGGCGCGCGTGCAAGAGAGGGTCGTCGACGCTCTCGACCAGGCCCTCCATCAGCAACATGCCGAGCACCGACGTGTGGGCGACGAAGGCGAGCCGACGCGCCGGGACATGCCCTGGGATCCGTCCCGCCTCTTGATCCGCCTCGATGCGCTCCGCCACGGCGCCGAAGATGCGGTCGTTGAATGGTCGGAGCCGTTCGAACCGCTCGTCCGTCATGGACATGCTCCCCGCGCTGTCCGCCTGCGGCATCATGTAGGTCAGCCGGAGCTCGTCCATGCGGGCGCCGTAGTAGCCCGCGGTCGCGCGGATCATCGCCTTGAGGGCGTCTGCGCCCGTGTCGGTCGCCTCGACGGCGTCGCCGACGGTCTGGGTCTGGCGGTCCAGGCCTCGGTAGATGAGCTCGAAGAGCAGGGTCTCCTTCGAGTCGAAGTAATAGTAGAGCGCGGCCTTCGTGAGCTGCAGCTCCCTGGCGACCGCATTCAGGGTGAAACCGCCGGGCCCCTTGCGGAGCAGCACGGACATCGTCGCCTCGAGGATCTCCTCCCGAACCTGGTCATGGCGTTGCTCCTTGAGGGCTTGGCGACGGGGCCGAGACATGCCTTTCCTTACCATCGGTCAGTAAAATCGACCACCTCTCAGAAAATTCGACCAAGGGTAACTTGATTCTACCGGCGGTCAGAAATCGCTGATAGGCTGCTCTCCCGTTCAAAGGAGGACACGACATGCCCGATGCGACTCAGGACCCGACCATCCGCCTCTTCGCGTTCGGCACCGGCTGGGGGGTGCCGTTCGAGACGAGCGGACCCTTCCCGCTGAAGCTCGCCACGTGGCTGCGGATGGCGGAGATCCCCTACGAGTTCGAGGAGGAGAACAACCCGAGCAAGGGCCCCAAGGGCAAGGTGCCGTGGATCGAGCAGGGAACCGTCCGCATGGGCGACTCGAGCTTGATCATCGAGCACCTCGCGGCTCGCCATGGCGTCGATCTCGACGACCACCTCGACGGCGCGCAGAGGGCGAGGGCGGTCGCGGTCCAACGCATGCTGGAGGAGCACTTCCACCAGTGCTTCGAGCACCAGCTCTTCCTGGGGCGCGGCGGGGAGGAGCGCATGGCGGAGTTCGCGTCGGCGTTGCCGATCCCCCTGCGCTGGATCGTGCCGACCGTGATGAAGCGCGCTCTCGCCAAGCAGCTGCACGCGCGCGGCATGGGGCGTCACGCGCCGGAGGTGATCGTGCAGCAGGGCATCGAAGACCTCGACGCGCTCTCCGAGCTGATCGGCGAGGGTCCCTACGCGCTCGGCGATCGACCCTCGTCGCTGGACGCTTGTGTGTTCGGGTTCCTCGGGGTCTCGGTCTACGTCGAGGGAGACAACCCCCTCTTCCAGCACGGCGCCTCACTCGAGAACCTGGTCGGCTACTGCGAGCGAATGCGAGCGCGCTACTTCCCCGAGACGCTGACGCCCCTCGAGGACGGCGAATCGAGCCCCACCCCGGAGCCATCGGGCCCCGAGCCGACGCCCCGCGTGGCGGCGTCCTGAGCGCCGCGCCCAGCCACCAGTCACTCGCGCCCAGGTCATCGAAGACGCCCGCAACCAGCCGAACCGCCTCCAGGAGACGACGCATGACGATCACGAACCCCGAGACCCAGACCCGCATCGACGAGATCGCTGACGGCATCTACCGCATCAGCACGCCGCTCCCTCCCAACCCCGCGCTGCCGGCCGGGTTCACCTTCAACCAGTTCCTGATCGACGACGAGGAGCCGCTGCTCTTCCACACGGGGCCGCGGAAGATGTTCCCGCTCGTACGGCAGGCGATCGAGGCGGTGACGCCGATCGCGAAGCTTCGCTACGTCGGCTACTCGCACTTCGAGGCGGACGAGTGCGGAGGTCTCAACGAGATGCTCGCGGCGGCTCCGAGCGCGTCGCCGCTCTGCGGCATGCTCGCCAAGATGACCTCCGCCGACGACTACGCGGACCGCGAGTCTCGCGGCATGGCTGACGGCGAGGTCCTCTCGCTCGGTCGCCATCGGGTCCGCTGGCTCGACACGCCCCATCTGCCGCACGGCTGGGACTGCGGCTACCTCTTCGAGGAGGCCACCGGGACTCTCCTCTGCGGGGATCTGCTCACGCAGCCGGGCGCGTCGCACGCTCCCATCACGGAGGACGACATCCTCGAGCCGAGCGAGGCGATGAGAGCGCAGATGGAGTACTACGCGCACGGTCCGAGCACCGGCGCGCTGCTGGACAAGCTCGCCGGAACCGAGCCCCGAGTGCTCGCCTGCATGCACGGCGCGGCCTGGCGGGGCGACGGGGCCAAGCTTCTGGGGGCGCTCCGCGATCGCCTCACGAGCTGAGCCGAGCGCCGTCACGGCGATCGTCGGTGGCGGCGTCGCTCCTCTCGACGTCGTCGCGTAGGCTCGACCGATGGCGACCGAGAACCCGAACACGCCCGAAGCCTGGGGCGCGGCGAGCCGTGGCTACGCCACGATCGCCCCCACGTTCATGGAGCGCTACGCCGACGCGATCGTCGAGCGCCTCGATCTCGACGCGAGCCACTCCGTGCTCGAGGTCGCCGCCGGCACCGGTGCGCTGACACTGTCTCTCGCCGCGCGCGCGGGCTCCGTCCTCGCGACGGACTTCGCGCCGCAGATGCTGGAGGTGCTCCGCGAGCGCGTCGACGCCTCCGGGCACGACAACGTCACCCTCGCGGTCATGGATGGACAGGCGCTGACGGTCGACGACGGCTCCTTCGACCGGGCGGCGAGCAGCTTCGGCCTCATGCTGTTCCCCGAGCGGGCCAGGGGCTTCTCCGAGCTCCGACGCGCGCTCCGCCCCGGCGGTCGCGTGACGGTGAGCGGCTGGGCGGGACCGGAGAAGCTCGAGGTGTTCGCGATCTTCATGGGCGCCATGCAGCGCGCGTTCCCGGACCTGCCTCCACCGTCGAGCCCGCCGCCGCTGTTCAGCCTCGCCGACACCGACCAGTTCGCCGCGGAGCTCGAGGCGGCGGGCTTCGCCGACGTCGCGGTCGACGAGGTGGAGCGCGTGCTGGTGCTCGACGGCGCAGACGCGCTCTGGAGCATGCTGACCGTCGGGGCGCCCCCGATGCAGGTCATGTTCGACCGCATCGGGCACGCGGGGCGAGATCGGCTGAAGGCGTCTCTCTACGAAGCCGTCGAGGCCCGCTGGGGCGACGGGCCGATCCGATTGGCGAACACCGCCACCGTCGGTCACGGGACCGCTGCCTGAGACGCGGCCCCCCGGATCGGAGAGAGCGCGCGTGCGTGCTCAGGGCTGATCGATGAGCTGGCCGCCGTTGTTGCTCATGCCGTGACGGCCTGGTCGCACCGCCACCGGGGAGCCCTGCACGCTCCCGCCATCGATCGTGATCTCGGAGTTCATGCTCGCCTCGACGCCCACGCCGCCCGCGGTGACGCGGCTGTTCACGAGCACGAGGTTCTTGTTCATGCTCACCACGATCCCCGGCCCGGTGGTGTCGAGGGTGCTGTTCTCGAGCCGGATCACGCCGTTGCCGGACGCGTCGATCCCGCGCGCCGCGGTGATGTGCGAGTCCACCAGCGTGACGCTGCAGTTGAGGCTCGCGGTGATCGCGGTCTGGCCCGGGAGGTTGGCGGTGACGCCTTCGATGCGCACGTCCGAGTTGCCGCCGCACGAGAAGGGCGCCGAGCCGTCCCACGAGAGCGCCGATGGGAAGATCCCCGCTCCCCCCGTGGCTCCCTCGACCGCGCGGTTCACGCGATGGAACACCAGGGCACCGATGCCCAGACCGAGCACGAGGACGAGCGCCGAGATGCAGCCGGCGAGGCCGACGCCCCCCGCCGCGGCGCCGCCCGCCACCGCGGCCCCTCTCGAGACCGACTGCTGCATCTCGGGCGTCCACCTCGCCGGCGGCTGCCAGTCGGCGGGCTCGTGCGTGAAGAGCGTGACGGACTTCTTCACCTTGTTGGAGAGGCCGCAATACCGGCAGTCCACGAAGGTCCTGGTCCCGTCGACCTGCAGGGGCGCGCCGCAGTTCTGACATTGGATGATCACGCGCTCGGAGGATACCTCGCGCGGAGTCCCGGAAGCCCGTCATCCACTTCGGGCGCGCGAGGCGTCGTCGAGTGGCCCTCCTCGATCCGCGGCTCCCACATCGTCGCACGTCCTCGAGAGGGCTGCGCGGCGCTTCCGAAGTGAGGGTAGCGCGCATGAACGCCTTCTCGACGCTGTCGGTCGAAACTGCACTTGCCGTGAGGGTCGCACGCGAGCGCTACGGTTCCGAGCGTTCATCGACAGCCGCTCCGCGTCGTTGCGAGATGGGTGGTGGGGTGCATGTCGGTCCGGCGTTCGCCTTCGGCCCCGGTCTTGGTTCAGGCGTCGAGGGCGAATCTGCCGACCGGAGCGACATGAGCCTACGCGCCGCAGCTCTCCTTCTCCTGACCACGCTCGCCCTCGCCGCGGGATGCGATGACGAGCCAGAGACCCCATCCGTCATCGAGGCGCCCGAGCCGCCTCGAGCGGCGATCGACATCGACGATCCGAGCGCGTGCGCGAGCTGCCACGCGACCGTCGTCGAGGAGTGGCGGACGAGCATGCACGCCCACGCTCATCACGACGAAGATCCTCTGTACGGGGCGATGCGGCGCTTCCGCATGGAGAGGGAGGGGCCGGAGCTGGCGTCCGGATGCGCTCAGTGTCACGGGCCGCGCGATCCGTCCAACCCCGACAGCCCAGCGGCGCGCGTCGGGGTGGGCTGCGCCGCGTGTCACGGTCTGGCGTCCGTCGACCGAGGGGAGGGCTCGCGCATGGGCGCCCGCGCGCTGACCTACTCGCAGAGTGGCGCGATGCGTGGGCCACACGACGTGCCCGCCAGCGCCCCCGCGCCCCATGGCGTCGGCGACGCCGCGCCTTGGATCACCGACGGGCGCACCCTCTGCCTCGTATGTCACGACGCGGTGAGCAATCCGCAGGGCGTCGCCACCTGCACGACGGGCGCGGAGCACGCGCAGGCTGGCGCCGACCAGAGCTGCACGAGCTGCCACATGCCCCAGGTGGAGGGCGCCAGCGGCGCGGTCTCGAGCCGAGCCACCCACCGAAGCCATGCCTTCATGGGTCCCCACCACCTCTGGCGCGAGGGCGAACAGGGGACCGCCTTCATGGCGTCCGCGGTCTCCGCCACGCCGAGCCTCACCGGCACCTCGCTGGCGGTGACGCTCCGCAACCGAACGCAGCACGCCATGCCGAGCGGCTTCCCGGGGCGGATGGTGGTCGTGCGGGCGATCGGGTTCGACGAGGCGGGCGCCGAGGTCTGGCGCAGCTTCCGAGAGGACCCGATGACCGAGGACCCCGACGCGGTCTTGAACAAGGTCTACGTCGACGCGGAGGGGGCGCCGACGATGCCGCCCTACGCGACGGAGATCGCGCGGGACAATCGCCTGCGGCCCGACGAAGCGCGGCAGCTGACGTGGACGGTCCCCAGCTCCGTCACCCGCGCCGAGATCCAGCTGATCTTTCGCCTCCTGCCCCCGTCCGCCGCGCGAGCGCTCGGGCTCTCGGAGGATCCCGTGGCCCAGCCGCGCCCGCTCCTCGCGGTCACCGTCACGCGCTGACGCTCGACCGCTCGCACAGCCGGGGGAAGCCTGGGTGTCGGCCTCGGCGACCACGAGCTCCGTGTGGCCGAGATACCGGACCTCCCCCCCCGACGCCCTCCGCCGCTCGCCGCGGCGCTCGGTGATGACCTGGAGCCCCCTCTCGGCCGGCGTCCGCCACCCCTCGGCCCGCCACCCCCGCCGATCGACGGCTGTAAGTCCGCGAGATCACATGGTGGGTGATCCGGAACGGGGCTTGCGGAGTCCGCCGGCGTGCCCGTCAGCGCCGAGAGAGGGAAGTCGTGAGCCCGCCGTCGATCCACGCGGCGGCGACGTACGGGGTGACCGTGCGGTGCGCGTTCC
>SHBB01000179.1 GCA_004213565.1 Sandaracinaceae bacterium | reverse complement strand
CCGGCGTTTCAGGGCAAGGCGCGACGACGAGTCGATGCACCGCATCGGCGAGGAGGAGCAACGCCGCCCTGGAGCGTCGGGACAAGCCAGGTCCCCTTCTACCGGGATGGATCTCGCACTAGCGGGACGCCCGCCGCGCGTACTTGTGAAGATCATGACCGAGAAGACTCTCCCGTTTCTGATGGTCGCGCTGGCGCTCGGGCTGAGCGTGGGGCTGGCGCGGGCCGACGCGGAGGGCCGCGTCATCGACTACCGGATCACGCGCAACGGCGACGACATCGGTACGCACCGCGTGCGCTTCGAGCGCGGCGACTCGCAGATGACGCTCGAGCACGAGATCTCGATCCGGGTGCGGATCCTCGCGCTCGAGGCCTACCGCTACGATCTGCGCGCCCGCGAGGTGTGGCGCGAGGGCCGCCTCGTCGGGTTCTCGTCGACCACCGACCGCAACGGCGACGCGCTCCAGGTCTTCGCGCGCCGCGGCGGCTCTGGCATTCGCGTCCGCGCGGCCGGCGGCGAGCGGGTCACCGTGCCGGGGTCCGCGATCCCGGCCGATCCGCACTGGAATGTCTTGTCCGCGGGCGACGCCCTGATGATCGAAGCCGAGGACGGCGCGCTCCGTCGCGTGCGCGTGTCGGGGCCGCGAACCGAGACGCTCACCCTCGCCGGTCGGCGACTCTCCACCCACCGCTACGACGTCACCGGCGAGCACGACGCCTCGCTCTGGTACGACGAAGACGGCTACCTGGTGAAGAAGCGCCTGCGCGCAAGCGACGGCTCGACCGTGATCACCCAGATGCGCTGACCCCCACGGCGGGGACTTGCCATCGCGAAGGGTCGACGACGGGCCCCGGAAGCAGGCGGTGCGCATGTGATCCGCATGCGCACCTCCGACGCCATCGCCCCCGAGGGGACCCCATGACCGCCGTCGCGGTGTTCGGCGCCCTCGCGCTCCTGAGCGCGGTCGTCTGGCTCTACCGCCGGCTCCGGCGCGCGCTCGAGGCGCTCGACCCGTACTACCCCATGTCCGAGCCGCTCCCTGCGATGCTCGTGGTGCGTCCCATCCGAGGGCGCGATCCGGGGCTCGAGGCGAACGTGCGCGCCGCGCTCGCGCAGAACTACCCCGCCCCGCTCGAGACGCTCTTCGTGCTCGACGACGAGAGCGACCCGGCGCTGCCCATCCTGCGACGGGTGCTCGCGAGGCACCCCACGGCCAACGCGCGCGTCGTCTTCTCGGGCACGCCCGAGCCCGATCGCACCGGCAAGCTCCACGCGATGATCCAGGGCATGGCCGCCGCGCGCGCCCAGGCCCCGCTCGTGTGCTTCGCGGACTCCGACACCCGGCCGTCTCCGCGCCTGCTCCGGCGGCTCGCCGCGCGCGTGATGGCCGAGCCCGACGTGGGCGCCGCGTTCGCGCGCGCGGTCTGCTCGGAGAGGCCCGAGACAGGGGGCGACGCCGCCTACGCGCTCCTCCTCGACGGCATCTATGGACCTCAAGCTGCGCTGTCGATGTGCCACCACGAGAGCCTGCCCTTCATCATGGGGCAGACGATGGTCCTGCGGCGCGCCGCGCTCGACGCGGCGGGCGGCCTCGAGGCGTCGGAGGGGCAGCTCGTCGACGACATGCACATCGGCGCGCGTCTCGCGGCCGCGGGCTACCGCAACGTGCTCGTCGGCGCGCCGCTCCGCATCATCCAGCGTGGCCTCTCGTGGGCCGACTTCCGCTCGCTCGCGCTGCGCTGGCTGATCTACGGGCGCACGGGGATCCCCTTCTGGCCCTTCAACGCCCCGGCCGTCGCGTGGACCTCCGTGTACTTCGCGGGGCTGGTGGTCGGAGTCGCCGCCCTCGCCGCGGGCCACGTCGGGGCGGGCGCGCTCGCGCTCGTCGGCGCCCTCGCGGTGCCCTTCGCGCTGCAGCGCCTCCGCCGCTCCCAGGGCGGCGCCGCGCTCCCCGCGCGGCTGTGGTGGGCGCCCGTCGCAACCCTCGCCCTGCTCCCCGAGCTCTACCTCCGCGCCCTCTTCACCCGCTCGGTGATGTGGCGAGGCCGCGTCTACCAGCTCGATCCCGCCGGCGCGCTCCGCTGAGCCCCGGCTTCACAGACGACAACCTGGATGGCATCATGCCGGCATGACGCCGCACGTCACGATGCAGGGCGAGCTGCGAGTGGAGGGCCGCCTCGCGGAGGTGCTCGCCGCGCCGGCGCAGGCCGAGGCCTACAACGCGTCCGTGCGCGCCGAGGTCACGCGCCGTCGCAAGCCGTATCAGAGGGCGGCCATCGGCGCTGTGCTCGGATCCGTCGCGATGGCGCTGGCGCTCTTCGCGGCTGGGCTGGCGGCGCTTGCGCTCGGCGCGCGACCAGGCCTCTCGTCGGTCACCGCGCTGCTGGCCATCCTGGTGCTGTTCGTGGGCTTCGGCGTGGGGCTCGTGGCCCTGATCGCCGGGCAGCTGCGCGTCGAGGCACCGACGACACGCGGCGTCCCGGAGGCGGCCGGCGTCGCCCTCGTGACCCTGCGCGCGCTCGCGCCCGAGCTGGATCCGAAGGTTAAGGTCCGGCTCTACGTCGACGGTCGACCCTTCGAGGCGCACGCGGTCGCGGGCGAGGCGAACACCTTTCAGCAGACCTGGCTCCGTATGGACGCCCGCGCGCGCGACGGGACGCGGCTCGCGCTCGCGGCGTCCGTGAAAGTCCGCCGCAAGCAGCGCACGAGGCAGAAGCGCCGCGGGCCGCGGACGAAGACGAAGGACCGCATCCGGGAGACGCTCCAGGTGGACCTGCGGCCACCCGCGGGGCGGCACCTGGAGCCGAGCCTGCTCGCGCAGCTCCGAGGCCGGCCGCCGTCGCTGGGTCGAGTCGAGCTGGTCGGCCTCCTCGCGCGGCCGGATCGGGTGCGTTTCGTCCTCACGACCGCGCAGCAGCTCCGGGTCACGCGCTCGCAGCGGGGCGTGAGCTTCCAGCTGGGCACCAGGGTGACGGTGCCCTCGCTCGACGCGGCGCGTCTGCTCGGGCTGGTGTCGGCGGTGTACCGCTCGGTCGCCGCCCACGCCGCCCACGCCGCCTCGGCGCACGGCGCTCGGGCGTGAGGCGTTTCACTGCGTCGGCGAATCGGGCGGGTCGATGTCCCGGCTCGGCTCGACCGCGATCACGCCCGGGAGCGCCGCGAGCGGCTCGAGGAGGGACGCGTCGCCCGCCGCCGTGATCACGCCTGCGGCCTCCAGGTCTGGAGGACCCGCGCGCCGAGCGCCTCGACCTGCTCTGCGGTCTCCTCGGCGCGGTCGAGGGAGCGCTCATCCAGAAGCACGGTCATTTGCATGCGTCGCTCCTCGCGCGTGTGGACCATGGGCTCGAGCGCCTCCCGAGCCCACGGTCGGGGGGTTCGAGGCGCGTCAGGCCGTCCAGTTGATGATCCGGCGACGCTGACCGCGCTCGGGGCAGAGGGAAAATCGTCGCGCGGGTAGACGATGGCGCGGATCGGTGTCAAGCAGGCCGCCGGGAGGATTGCCAATGGACGCCCTGGACCAGGTGATGAACACGCTCGACGCCATCGGGCGGGAGCTCGACGGGGCGGATCTGCGGCCCGATCCGGCGCGCACCGACTGGGCGTCGCAGACGGAGCGGCTCGCCGCGCTGAGGGAGCAGCTCGAGCAGGACCTGCTCCCCCACCTCAGGGAGGCCGCCGACGTGCTGGCCCCGGAGGGCCCGGTCGCGCAGCAGAACCTCCGCGACAACGTCGCGTACCTGACCGCGGAGCTCGGCGCGGCACACCAGGCGTCGGGTGACCGATCGACGGCCGGGACCCTCTTCGTCAAGGCGCTCCGCGCCGCCCCCTCGGGCACCGCGCTGGCGGAGCTCGAGGCGGCGAGCAGGGAGCCGGACGCGTTCGTGACGCTCTCGCTGGCGCGCTGGCATCACCGCGCGGGTGACTTCACCTCGGGGGACGCGCTGCTGAAGGCGGGCAAGCGCGGGGTGACCGACCCGTCGCTGCGCGCCTCGTTCGATCGGAGCCTCGACGGTCCGCGGCCGCTGACGGGGGGCGCGCCGGGCCTCTACACCTTCAACGGCATCGGCACGATGCTGTATGGCGACCGGGACTCGCGCCCGGACGGCTCGAAGATCTCCACGCTCTTCCTCACCCTGCTCTACATCCCCGTGCTGGCGTTGAGCGCGTACCGCGTGGTCGACCATGGCAACGGCTCGTACACGTTCTTCGCCAAGGAGCGGCTGAGCGGGCTCGCCAAGGGCTGGAACTGGGCCGTCCTGTCGACCCTCGTGCTCGCCGTCGGCTGGGGCGTGACCAGCTCGTACCTGGGCTCGCCGGGCCGACTCGCGCGGCTCGCCCTCGAGGACGCCCAGGAGCTCGAGCAGAGCGGCGATCTGACGCGGGCCGCGCTCGCCTACCAGCAGGTGATGGTCGAGCACGAGGCCGTGCATGGCACCGTAAGGGACGCCGCCACGGGGCTCATCCGGGTCCTCGTCGCGCAGGTGGAGACGCCGATGACGGCCGCGCGGGCCGACGAGGGGGCGCAGGTCGTGCGGCGCTATCGCCTGCTGCCGCAGCACGCCCAGAGCGGGGCGACCGCGGCGCTGCTCGCGCAGGCGCTCTCGGCGTGGTCCGAGCAGGTCGGCGACGAGGACGACCAGGCGCGGCGCGCGGCCCTGCGCCTCGCGGAGATGGGCGCGGAGCTCGCCGAGGGCGACGCGCTCGTCGCGTTGCAGAGCCGCCTGGCCGCCCTCCACCTCGCGATGGCGGCGCCGCTCCGCGAGGCGTGGCCGCTCGAGGCGCTGCACCACTACGTCGCCGCGGGCACGCCCGAGGCGATCGAGGTCGCCAACGGGCTCGTCGGCGGCCTGAGCGCCTCGGTGTTGCCCGACGTCGCGGCCGACGTGGCGGCGTGGGAGCGGTCTCCGGGGGCCGACGCCGAGGCGACGGCGCACGTCCAGGCGCTGCGCGCGCAGCGCGAGGTGTGGGCGGGCGACATTCGCCGCGCGCAGGCGCTGGAGTCGGGCGACGCCGAGGCCCTGGCCCTCCTCCACGAGGAGCGACCGGACGACCAGGAGGTGAGCGCGGCGCTCGCGGACGCGCGACGCGGCGCGGGCGAGGTCGAGGCCGCGCAGGCCCTCCTCGAGGCGTACGGCCCGCCCGGACGGCTCTGTGGGCACGCGCAACGGACGCTCGCGAGCTGCTACGCCGACCGGGGCGACCTCGAGCAGGCGGCGGCGCTCCTCTCGCGGCAGGTCGAGATGCGGCTGCCCCTCTTCCAGGAGGCGCAGCTCGCCTACGACTCCGCCTCGCAGACGCGGGTCGAGGCGCTCGTGCAGCGGGCGCGCTCCGGCCGCGACGCGCAGCTCAACCTCCGGCTGCAGACGGTGGTGGACGACCAGCGGGCGAGAGAGATCTTCGACGCGTGGCTGCGTGAGCAGATCGAGAACGACGCGTCGCTGACCGACCTGCACGAGGCGTACATCGCCCAGGCGGGCGTCGTGCCGACCGTGCTCTCGCTGGGCACGCTCCAGCTCCGCCGCGCGCGTGAGGTGGGCGGCGAGGAGCGCGAGCGCCTCCTCGCGGAGGCCGAGCGGCTCTTCCTCGCCATCCGCCAGGAGGCCGCGGGGGTGCCCAGCTACCACCTCAGCCTCGGCCAGGTCTATCACCGCCTCGGCCGCACCGCGGAGGGCGACGCGGAGCTCGCGGGCGTGCTCGAGTCGGGCGACATCGGGATGGCGCTCGAGGTCGCCTACACCTACCGCAGCCTCGGCTTGATCGAGCGCAGCCGCGAGGTGGCTCGAGACGTGTACACGCGCACCGAGGGCGGTGGCGACGCGGAGCGAGCCGCGCACGGCGACGCGGCGCACCTGATGGCGCTGATGGCCCTGACCCTGGAGGACCGCGAGATGTGGCTGCGCCGCGCGCCGCAGGACGCGCCCGCCATCCAGACGTCCCTCCTCGAGGTCCGCGCCCAGCGCGCGCTTCAGGAGCGGGACCTGCGCGAGGCCGACTCGCTCTTCGCCCAGGTGGCGCAGCGCTACGAGGCCGACGGCGAGAACGACGCGGCGGGGCTGAACAACGCCGCCCTCGCCCTCCAGCAGCGCTACCTCTGTACGGGCGATCCCGCGCACCTCGCGCGGGCGGGCGCCCACATGGAGCGCGGCCTCCGGCTCAACCCCGACAACGCGCTCATGGTCGGCAACACGGCCGAGATCGAGCTCTACCGCGGCCAGCTCGCGGTGCTCGACGACTTCGTGCGCACGGCGACGCTGCGCCCCACCGCCGACCAGAGCCAGACCCTCATCGACTGGCTCTCCGAGAGCGAGCAGCGGGGAGCCGTGCACGCCGCGCTGCGCACGGAGGCCCACACGCGGCGGGCGCGCGAGCTGACGCGCCAGGAGCAGGTGCTCGCGCCGCAGCGCGCGGCCGGCTGGCTCCGCGAGTGGCGCTGGGCTGCGTTCGAGGACGACGTGGACGCGCTCCGGAGCCTGCTCGCGCGTCTCGAGGAGATCGACAACCTCGACACGTCCCGCCAGGCCGAGGCGCGCAGCCACGAGCGCACGGCCGAGCAGGAGGCGCGCGCGCAGACGGGGCTCGACGCGAGCGTCGCCGACGCGGAGGCGCTCGTCGGCGCGGCGCGCCGCTCCCGCCACGCCCCCACGGTCTCGGCCGCCCTGCACCTCCACGCCGGCGCGCTGACCGGGCGCGCCTGGGAGAACGCGAGCCTGGAGGACGCGCGCGCGAGCGTGGCCGTCGCGCGAGAGGCGGTCGCGGCGTGGGACGGATTCGGTTCCGGCCAGCTCCCGTGGGCGCTTCGAACGCTGGCGTTCCTCGAGGTGATGCAGGCGGAGCCCGCGCTGCGCGCCGCATACGACGAGGGCCGTCGGACCCTCCGCCTCGAGACGATGATGGAGGAGGCGGCGGAGCGAGATCCGCCGGTCGCGGCCGCGCTTCGATCGAGCGCCACCCTCGACGAGTCCTGCGGCTTGCGGGCCGCGGTCGCGCCAGTGGAGCTCGGGCTCGCCGACTTCGTGACGGCGCGGCTGGCCGACCACGAGGGCCTCCGCGCGGCGGCGCGGGGCGCGGCCACCCGTGAGCGCGCGCCCGTCGAGATGGACATCTGGGCCCGCATCGATCCCGAGAACCCCGAGATCGCACGCCGTCGCGCCCTCCTGGAGAGGTGAGCGCCGCGAGCACTCGACGCTCGCGCCGCCCTCCCCGACGTTGACACGGCGGTGCGTTCGCGGGGATGGTCGGCGAAGCGATGGCGACCCGCGAGCAGCAACGCGAACGCACGCGACGGCGCCTCTACGAGTGCGCCCTCGAGGTCTTTCGGCGCGACGGCGTGCAGCCCTGCCGCGTCGACGACATCGCGACCGCGGCCGGCGTGAGCCGCGGCAGCTTCTACTTCCACTTCCCCACCAAGGAGCACGTGCTCCTCGAGCGCATGCGCGAGACCGAGGACGTCGTCTGCGACGCGCTCGAGGCGCTGCCCGAGGACGCTCCCATCAGCGACGTGCTCCGCGTGCTCAACGTGCAGCTCACCGCGATCTGGGAGCCCGACCCGCAGCTCCTGCCCGAGGTGGCGGGGGCCGCGCTGCGCTTCGCGGCCACGACGATGGAAGACCGGGAGGCGACCCGGATGCGGCGCGAGCTGGCGGCGCGCTTCCGCGCGGCGACCGACCGCGGTGAGATCGAGGGGCGCATGCCGGCCGAGATCCTCAGCGACCTGTACCTGGGTCACATCCTGGCCGCGCTGCTCGCGTGGTACGGCAACCGCTCGCTCGGGCTGCGGACCACGCTGGACGTCGTGGCGGAGCTGTTCTGGAACGGCGCCCGCGCGCGCTGATCAGGCCGGGAAGAGCCGCCGCATCTTCATCGCCATCTGCAGGCTCCCGCGCACCTTGCCGCGCCCGGTCGTGAACGCCGCCGTCCCGTCCAGCTCGCCGTTGACCACCCGCACGTAGTCCTCGGCCGGCATGATGAGCGTCGTGGTCGGGCGCGGGTGCGGGCCGAGCGCCACCTCGAGCCGGCCGTCGCGCACCTCGGCGTGGAAGGTCTCGCCACCCTCGCCGCCGAGCTCCCACTGAAAGACGGCGTCCACGCCTCGCGCCGCGCTCGGGGCGAAGCGCTCGGGCAAGGTCTCGCGATACTCGCGCGCGCTCTCTACGGGCTGCGCCTTCTTCGGCGGCGACGCGACGGCGGGCGCGCGCGGCGCGCTCGAAGGCGGCGGCTCTCGCGATGGGCGCAGCCCACCCCACAAGCGCTCGAGCCCGGCGCGCATCGGCGCGAGGGCGCGGACCGCCGACGCACGCAGGCGCGCGGCCGAGACATGCGGCGCGTTGGCAGACGCAGCCGACGCCGACGCATAGAACTGCTCGCACCACTTCCGGTACGTGCCGATGGGCCCGTCGCCTTT
This sequence comes from Sandaracinaceae bacterium, assembly GCA_004213565.1. Taxonomy (GTDB): domain Bacteria; phylum Myxococcota_A; class Polyangia; order Polyangiales; family Sandaracinaceae; genus JAVJQK01. Next base: position 7,173 of record SHBB01000179.1, on the reverse strand, counting down.
CGCGATGCGCGGTCGCGTCAGGTAGCGCTTGTGCTCCCAGATCGGGAAGTCCTTCGCGAAGTCCTCCACGTAGGCGTCGAAGAAGAGCCGCGCGAGCTCCTCCGTGAACGCCGGGTCGTCCGTCTCGCGGACCTGCACCACGCCGCGGATGTCGACGCACGTCTCGTCGACGGGCGTGACGAGGATGCGCTGGCGGGCGAAGACGTCCACGTTGCGCACGTGCGTCTCGACGCGCACCCAGCCGAGGCCGACCATCGTGACGAAGAGCGCGACGTCGTTGATCGAGCCGGGCATGCCGACGATGTCACCCGACGCCTCGAACTCGAGGCCGACCCACATGCGCTCGGCCTCGCGGCGCGGCGGCCCCATCAGGCGCGCGCCTCGGCCGCCATGCACCGGGTCCAGGTGCGCGATGTCCACCGTGTTCTCGAAGACCTCCTGCGGGTGGGTGCGCAGCCCGCGCCAGATCACGGTCCGCGCCGACGTCCAGCCCTCGTCCTCGTGCTCGGGCAGGGGCCACGGGGCGCCGCCGCTCGGGTCGTGGAACGCGAAGATCACGCCGCCCTGCTCCACCGCGGGCCACGCGTCGAGCTGCGCCTTGGGGGGCACGTGCGCGCTGTAAGGGATGTGTGCGCAGCGCCCGTCCCCCTCGAACCGCCAGCCGTGGAAAGGGCATCGGATCGTGTCCCCTTCGACGACGCCACCGTGCCCGAGGTGGGCGCCGAGGTGCGGGCAGTGCGCGCCCGCGACGGTGACGCGACCCGCCTCGCCGCGGAACGCGATCAGCTCGCGTCCGAAGTAGTGCAGGCGTCTGACCTCGCCGCGGCCGACGTCGTCCGAGAAGGCCACCGCGAACCAGCCCTTCGGGTAGCTCGGGAACGGGAAGCGGGGATCGGGGCTCATCGCGTCACCTCATTCGGCGGGGGCCTCGGCGTGCGCGCGAGGCACGGGGACGGAGGGCGCGCTCGCGGCGCGGCGCAACGGGAGCACACGGAGCAGCGCGGCGAGCCCGAGCAGCGCCGCGACGGAAGCCCCGAGTCGCAGCCAGGGATCGGACAACGCGCCGTCGAGCGCGCACGCCAGCATCACCGCGATCATCGCCCCCGGGAGGATGCCCACCACCGCGACGATGAGCGGGTGGGCGCGCGTGGGCGTGCCGCGCAGGAGAAACGCGAGCGCCACGCAGACCGCGGCGTGGAGCGCGACGAGGGCGCCGTGCGACAGACCGAGCGCGTGCAGCCCGTGGAAGGGGAGGAACGCGAGCACACCGAAGACGATCACCAGCGAGCCCGCGACCAGCGCGAGCCCGGCCGCGACCGCGAAGGGGCGCCCCTCGAGCCTGGGCCACGCGAGCCGGCAGAGCCCCGCCGCCACCGCGCCGAACGCGAGGTACCAGTAGTACGAGGTCACCGGGACGCCGAGCCAGCGGTGGGCGAGCACCGGGTCGGTGTCCATCCAGGTCCACCAACCGAGCGCGACGCCGGCGATGTCGAAGGGCACGTCGATCAGGAACATCGCGAAGCCCGCGAGCAGGGCCTCGGCGACGGGGTGCACGCCCATGCGCTCGGCGACCTTCAGGCCCGTGTAGAGGAAGCTCCCGTACAGCCCGGTCACGTAGAGCGGGAGCTGCCCGCCGTAGAGCTGGACCGTGAACTCCGCGTGCGCGTAGTTGTCGAGGAAGTTGAACGCGAGCAGCTCCATCTGCACGCCGTACGACGTGATGACGAGCCACTGGAACAGGTGGCGCCGGTCTCCCGCCCGGTAGCGCGCGATGGCGTGGGCGAGCACGAGCGCCGTGCAGGCGAGCACCGCCAGCTCCAGCGCCAGGAAGTGGAGCGGCCGCTCGAGCGGGCTGCTGAACGTGACGAGCTCAGAGAGCTTCATGGCTCGCTCCCGCGGCGGGCACCTCACGCCGCGCCGTGCCGTGGACGTGGTCGAAGATCTGCGTGTGGTGGCCGTAGTTGCAGTGGAAGTAGACGTGGTGGTCGTCGTGGAAGTCGTTGCCCGAGTGCAGCGGCAACGGCCAGCGGACGCGCACGCCGCAGTGGTCGATCATGCCGATCAGGTACGTGTACGCGACGACCAGCAGGTAGACGGCCCAGTGCACCGGGACGACGACCACGGGGAGCATCACGAACGCCTGGAAGACCAGGAACTCCACCGGGTGCACGGCCGTGGTCGTGAAGATGACGGGCGCCGTGTAGCGGTGGTGCCAGCGGTGCACGTGCTTGAAGAGCCAGCGCCCGTGGAAGGCGCGGTGGCTGTAGTAGAGCCCCGCGTCGATCACGAAGTACGTGGCGAGCGCGCTCACCACGAGCCACGCGGGGCCGTGCTCGAGCGGATCGAAGTAGAGCGTCGACCAGCCGCCCCGCGCCACGTGCCAGGCGAAGACGCCCCCGACGACGGCCCCGATGCCCATGTTGAGCGAGCCCAGCCAGAACGCCTCGCGGAAGAGCCGCGGCCTGAGGAAGCGCTCGGGCTGCACCTTCCACCGGGCGGCGTCGGAGCGACGGCGCACGTAGAACCACCAGTGCACCAGGCCGCCGAAGCCCCAGAACGTCACGAACGAGATCGCCAGGGAGATCCCCACGATCTGCAGCAGGCCGTCAACGCCTCCCCCCATGCGCGCCCTCCGAGCCGGAACGCTGACACATGTCACCGACAGACGTCAATGACGTACGTCAGCGAGCTGCGGGGGGCTCAGAGCGTGCGGTCGACCAGGCGGTGCAGGAACTCCTCGAGGTTCGTGTAGCCGTCGCCGTCGCGGTCGGTCGCGCCGTCGGCGCCGTCGCTCGGGTCGAGGCCGACGCGCGCCTCCCACTCGTCGTCCATCCCGTCCGCGTCGTCGTCGGGGTACGGCTCGCCGCCCGCCAGCGCCGGGTAGCCGCCCACCTCCGCCGGCGAGCGAAGGAACTCTCCGGTGCGCGTCCGCGCGTGCTCGATCACGCGGGCGTCGGCCGCGTCGCGCGCGGGGAACGTCGCGCCGACGTCCGCGTAGACCCACTCCGCGACCTCGCTCGCGGGCCGCGCCACCAGCCCGGAGTCCTGCGTCGGCGCGCTCTCGAGGTAGGGGTCGAGGTTGCCCGACACCGTGGCCACCCCGTCGTCCAGGATGTTGTCGCTGATGTGCGCGCGGGTCCGCTCGATCATCCCGTCGGGGCAGTTGTTGGTCGACGCCTCGAGCCGCACCGTCTGGAAGCGGTCCGTCACCGACGGGTTGGTGATGAACACGTTCCCGATCACGTCGAACACGTTCTCGTAGGTCGGGCGCGTCGCGGCCACGTAGCTGTAGACGACGTTGTTGACCATCTCGAAGGTGGACGTGCACGTCGACGAGCGGATGTTGCGCTCCTTGTTGTGCACGAAGTAGTTGCCGTAGACGGTGATGTTCGTGGCCCGATTCCAGAGCAGCAAACCGTACTGCGTGTCGATGTTCTCGCCCATGATCGTGTTCTGCACCGTGACGTCCTGGACGCGTGTCCCCGCGCCGATGCCGCCGACCGCGAAGACCTCGTCCTTCGCCCACGTGATGCTGCAGTGATCGACGATGACGTCCTCCACCAGGCGCCCGCTGTAGGCGATGATGCGCAGGCCGTCCTCGTTCGAGCCCGTCGTGTCGGGGCCCGGTCGGATGCGCAGGTAGCGGACGATGACGTTCGACGCGAGCACGCGCAGCTCCGCGCCTCGGATGGCGATGCCGTCCCCCGGCGCCGTCTGCCCGGCGATCGTCACGTCGCCGTTGTCCGCGCTGATCGTCAGCGGCGAGTTCGCGTCGATGGTGCCGCCCACCCGGAACACCACCGTGCGAGGCCCGGTCATCTGCAGCGCGTCGCGCAGGCTGCCCTCCCCCGAGTCGTCGAGGTTGGTCACGTAGACCACGCGCCCGCCGCGCCCCCCGGTCGTGTCCTTGCCGAAGCCGACCGCGCCCGGGAACGCGCGCAGGTCTTCGGCGATCACCGTCCCGGAGTCCGGCGTGTCGGCGTCGGCGGTGCTCGCGTCCGCTGGCGGCTCGCTCGCGTCGCGGCCCCCGGAGTCGGGTCGGATGGCGCTGCCGTCGGGCGACGCGGCGTCGCCTTCTGCGACCACCTCACCTTGGCAGCCGACGAATCCGAGGAGGGCGAGCGCGAAGAGGACGCGGAGAGCCATGCCAGACGATAGCGGCTCACCTCCGCGCCGGAGCGCCCGGAATCGTACGCCGTACGGAACCCACGCAACCGCGGGTGAGGTCCGGCGATGAGGGGCTCCGTGACCGCCACCGCATCTCCCTCGGAAGGACACTCGCCGCCCTTCCTCCTCCGCCCCGCGCTGCTCGTGTGGGCGCTCTTCGCCGCCGTCGCCGCGCTCACGCAGCTCGCGCTGGTCGTCGCGTTCGCGAGCGCGCCCAGCGCCGCATGGATGGCCCTGTTCCCTCTCCTCGCGCTCCTCGACAACGCCTTCCACGCGTTCGCCGCCGCGCGCTACCTCCTCCGCAAGCCCGGGGCGCCCCGACTGCTGCGCGCCTCGGCCGTCGTGAACCTGCTGAAGGGCGCGCTGGCCCCCCTCGCGCTCCTCGTGTCCCTCCTCGTCACGGGCCCCGCCGCCCCACCCGAGCTGATGATCCTGCTCATCCTCGGCGGCCTCTGCGCCGCCTGGGTGCTCTTCTGGCTCTGGGTGCACCGCGCGGCGCGTTGAACCGGAGCGATGGTCGTTCGCCCTAACGCCCCGCTCACTCGCGCGTCACTCTTTCCCCTGAGAGCGAGCGCTCGAAGGGACAGACTCGAGTCGTGAGAGCGTCATTCGTACTACTCGGTGTCTTGCTGATGGCCCCCCAGGCGGTCGCGGACTCGGTCGCTCCGCCGCCCGACGCTTGTCCGGACGGGTCGCGCCCCGGGTCGGACCACAGGCGGGGCTACTGCGCTCCTCGGAGGTGTCGCGCGCCCGCAGGATGCGCCCCCGGGTACGCATGCGAAGAGCGCGCCTTGTGCGCGAGTGGCTACCGGCTCAGCAGCGGCTGGTCACCAGAGCCCGGCCCCCAGGTCGCCGACATCCACGGCGCGTGCGATCCCGACGGCGCATGCGACCGCGGCCGTTGCCGGACGATGCGCGTCTGCGTCCCGATCACGCCGGAGCACGTCCCCGCCGGGCATCCGCATCCGACGGCGTCGACGCCGGAGCCGGAGCCCCGTCACAGCACCCCCGGACCTGCCCCGGCCGGAAAATCGAGACGGCCTCAGCCGCCAAGGACGCCCCCTTCGGCCACCTCGACGTGCTCGGCCACGATGGCCAGCCGTCGCAATGGACCGCAACCCTTCCTGCCCCTGCTACTCGCAATCCTCGTCGGCGGGCCTCGGAGACTGCTGAGCCGAAAGCCTCACCGGGCGAGACCTGGCCATGTAGGAGCAGGCTCGCCTGAGCAAGCCGTGTACGTTCGAGGCCCGTCGACCATCGGTCAATCTCCTCATGCTCGCTACACGACGCAGGTTCAGATGACGCGCGCGCTCAACAATCACATCGAAATCGACGGTTCCGAGACGTTCGGCGGACGCGACCGCCCTCAGGGCGCCGCGAGTTGGGATGCCGCGCAGTGAGCTGGGCGACCGCCGCACAGCCAGAGACGGCGCCCGCGCAGCTAGCGGTCGAGCCTTCGCGGCGCCGCCTGGGCAGGGCCGCCTCCGTTGGCCCCCAGGATCCGAGGGCGTGAGTCTCTGCATGGGTTGTAGCGAGCGTACGAGACGGGGAGCGCGGCGATCGCGTCGAACACGTCCGGGAGCGACGCACGCCACTGCGTGAGCCACGCAAACTCCGCGACGCGCCGAGGGTCCGTTTGAAACGGGCTGAGCAGCGCCGGATCCACGCGGCGCTCGAAGCCGTGGTGGTTGTCGCGAATGGGTCTGTGGAAGTGCGAGCAGTACACGTTCGTGGCCGTAATTGCGGTGAACTCCGTGTAGGTGTCGTAGCCGAACCCGATCCCGCGGCAGGAGCGAACACCGCGCGTCGACTCCATCGCGTGGAAGATCTCGTGAAGGAGCACCTCCTCGGCTCAAGCTCTGAACGCGGTGGTCCTCCTGAAGCCGACGATGCGCGGGAACGGGTCGCGGGGCCACAGCTGCGGGGTGAACTCCACGAGCCCAGAGACGCCCCGACCGGTACCGCGCTGCGCGCGAGGAATGGGAAGCCCGGTCTCGTCGACGTTCCGCGTTCGGCGCAAGTCTCCGCAATAGAACTGCCGCTCGCCGCGCATTGTCGCGCCACGGTCGAAGTTACTGCGAGCGTAGGCGTTCAGGTCGTTCTGATCCGGGTGGGGTACGATCCGAACGGGCCTCGCCATGGCACCCACGACGATGACACCGACGCGGTTGGACATGATGCGGGCGAACGTGCGCTGGACTGCTGCCTCCCAGCGCTGCCAATCCCAGTGCCCTGGCGCGACGCCCCTTGGCCGCCTCCGCCCCTCGGCCGTGTGCCGGCCGTCCATGGACACGTTCGGCGCCAGATCTCCCGGCATCGAGACCCCCTCCGTCTGGCGCAACACATACCACCACCACGCGGCGGCGACAATCCTGATTACGATGATGGCCACGGTGGGCTGCGGGGCCGTGGCCCCCGAGCCGGCTGCGGCCCCGCATGGGGAACGCGAGCGCGCCGAGCGCGAGGACATCGAGCGCGAGGACATCGAGCCCGAGGAGGACATCGAGCCCGAGTGGCGAGCACCCTCGCGCACTTCGGCCCGACCCGCTCCCACATCGGAGCGAGAGCCGGGTGCAGCGGCCACTGGCCGAAGCTCCTTCTGCCGAGACGACGGTCGGCGCACATGCGTCACGGCGCGCACGTGCCTCGACCGGTGTGGCGGCGCGGTCGTCTTCTCCGGGTGCTGCCCGTGCCCGCCGCGCTCCGTGGACGCCCAGAGCTGTCCACCACCCCCTCCCGACGGACCAGGGGTCTCGGTCGACCGGGTGTTCGGCGCACCCTGAGTCCGGTGGCCTTGGAGTTTTTCGAGGGCGGCTCGAAAAGCGACATCGTCTCATGATTCATTGACGCCGGGCGCCGTCTCATCGCGTATGCTCTCGCGCGCCCGCGACGGCGGGCTTCGAGGGGAGCTCATGAGCGACGAAAAGGACAGCGGCGATGACGCGCTCGAGACGGCGGGCGAGGTCGCGGAGGGGGTCGGCAAGCTGGCCGAGACCGTCTCGAAGG
>SHBB01000178.1 GCA_004213565.1 Sandaracinaceae bacterium | reverse complement strand
CGGCACGATGACCAGCACCACGACCCCGGTCGCAGTGACGGGCATCACGGACGCGGTGCAGATCGCGATGGGTGGCTCGGTGAGCTGCGCGCGCCACATGGACGGCCGAGTGAGCTGCTGGGGGTACAACGGATACGGTCAGCTGGGCGACGGCTCGACCACGACCCGGAGCACGCCGCTGGCGGTGCCCACCCTCACGGACGCCTCCCACGTGGCGGTCGGCACGTGGCACACCTGCGCGGTGCGCACGGGCGGTGGGATGCGCTGCTGGGGCCGGAACCACGGCGGTCAGCTCGGCGACGGCACCACCACCGACACCCCCTGGCCGACCGCCACCCCGGCGCTGACGGACGCGAGCTCGGTGGACGTGGGGGACCAGCACACCTGCGCCACGACGACGTCGGGAGACGTGCGCTGCTGGGGCTCCAACTACCGCGCTCAGGTGGGAGACGGGACCTCGTCGCCCCGCCTCACCCCCACGGCCGTGCGCTGGTGAGCTCCGCCCATCGCTGCCAGGCCCCGGTGGGCTTCGCGCTCGTCGCGCTCCTCGCCACGGCGACGGTCGCCTGCGCGCCGCCGGCTCGCGGGCCGGAGGGCGGGCAGGTGCGCTTCGACGCCGCGATGGTCGCTCCCGTGCCCACCGCGGACGGCGGGATCGACTCGGGCGTCGCGCCCGGGCTCTCCTGTCGAGGCGTGGCGCGGAGCTGTCTGCTGCGCGCGAGTGAGCTCAGCTGCGCCGAGGGGGATGGTTGCCGGTGGGAGTCGGACTGCGAAGGCGTGCCGTATCCCTGCTCGCTCCAGAGCAGTCGGGGGGCGTGCAACGACCACCTCGGCTGCTACTGGCGATCGTCGGGCTCCGGCTCGTGCTCGGGATCTCCGAGGTCGTGTCGTCTCTTCGGGGAGCGCTTCAGCTGCTCGAGCCAAGACGGGTGCCGCTGGTCCGAGGGCTGCGCCGGCACGAGCACGCCCTGTGAGTCCTTCGCGCTCGAGCTCAGCTGTCACCAACAGCCGGGGTGCACGTGGCGTTGAGGCGTGTCGGTTGGCTCGCGCTCTCGATGCTGGCGCTGGGCTGCGAGAGCCCGCCCCTCGACGCGCTCGACGGAGCCGTCGCGCTGGCGGCCTTCGGCGCCCCGTGCGCGGTCTCGGAGGACTGCGAGAGCGGCATCTGCCTCGCGCTCGAGGACGGTCGCGCCGTCTGTTCGCGGGTGTGCGGCGCGCGCACGGACTGCCCCGCGGGGCGCAACTGGGAGTGCGTGCAGCCGGACATCGACGCGCGCGTCTGCGGCTGCGTGCCGAACGCCTCGGCCGAGATCTGCGGCGACGGGCTCGACAACGACTGTAACGGCGACGCGGACGACTGCCGGTTCTGTGAGGGGGAGGTCGTCGCGCCCGAGGACCCTCGGCACTGCGGGGGCTGCGGCCGCGCGTGCCCCGACGGCGCGGTCTGCGACGACGCGGCCTGCGTCTGTCCCGAAGGCACGGCGGACTGCGGGGGGCGCTGCGTGGATCTCTCCTCCGACGACCTCCACTGCGGTCGCTGTGGGTCCACCTGTCCGGATGGCGTGCCGTGTCTGGACGGGGACTGCGGCTGCGGCTTCGGCGAGAGGGTCTGCGAGGGCGGCTGCGTCGACGTGTTCGAGGATCCGACGAACTGCGGCGACTGCGGCGTGCGCTGTGCCGTCGACGAGGTCTGTGTGCGCGGAACGTGCGCCTGTCCCGACGGAGGGATGCGCTGCGGTGGCGCGTGCCTGTCGGTGCAGGCGGACCCCATGAACTGCGGCGGGTGCAGGAACGTCTGCGCCTCCGCGCAGCGGTGCGTCCGCGGGACGTGCACGTGCCCCGACGGCGGCGCGCTGTGCGGCCGCGACTGCGTCGATCTCGACGCGGACCCCATGCACTGCGGCGCGTGCGGCCGCGCCTGCCCGGCCGGCGCCCCCTGCGTTCGCGGCGTGTGCGACTGCCCCATGGGAGGCGTCGCCTGCTCCGGCCTCTGCGTCGACACCCTCAACGACCCGAACCACTGCGGCGCGTGCGGGATGCGCTGCGGCCCCGGGCAGTCCTGCGTCGACGGCGTCTGCGCGTGCCCGGCCGGCGAGACGTATTGCGGCCGCTGCCTGGACACCTCGAGTGACAGCTTCAACTGCGGCTTCTGCGGCCGAACGTGCACCGGAGGGCAGGTCTGTCAGGACGGCTCCTGCGTCTGCCCGGACGGGGAGGTGCGCTGCGGCGGACGCTGTGTGGATCTCGACAGCGACGACGACCACTGCGGCGCGTGCGATAGCCGCTGCCCCGCCGCGTCGGACGGCTGCATGGCCGGGGCTTGCACGTGCCCGGGCGATGGGGAGCTCTGCGGAGGCTTCTGCGCCGACCTCTCGACGAGCAACCAGCACTGCGGCGCCTGCTTCAACCGTTGCCCCTTCGGGGGGAGCTGCGACGCGGGCGCGTGCCGCTGCCCCGCCGGAGAGGTGGACTGTGACGGTCGCTGCGTCGTCCTCGACTCGAGCCGGGTCAATTGCGGCGCGTGTGGCAACCGGTGCCCCAGCGGCGGGACGTGCTCGAGCGGAGTGTGCGAGTGCCCCGCCGGCGAGACCGACTGCGGGGGGGCTTGCCGCGATCTCGACTCCGCCGAGTCGGACTGCGGGATGTGCGGCAACGTCTGCGCGGTCACCTGCGTGACGGGCGGCTGCGAGACGGTGGTCGGGCTTCGGGCGAGCGAGACGTCGGCTTGTGCGCGACTGTCGAGCGGTCGCCTGCTGTGCTGGGGGACTCCCGGCCCCACGCTCTTCTTCGGTCGAGCGCCGACGCTGGTCACCGTGCCCCCGCCGACGGCCATCGACTTCGACCACTCCATCGACGACACCCACTGCTACGTGGCGACGGACCAGTCGGTTCATTGCTGGGGCGAGAACGGGCTGAACCAGGTCGGCGACGGCACGACGACCGACCGGCCGAGCCCGATCCGACTCTCGGGCGTCACCGCCACGCAGCTCAGCGTCGGGCCCCCCGCGACCTGCGCCCGCGCCGCTGACGGCACGGTGCGCTGCTGGGGGAGCAACTACGGGAGCGCGGCGGGCGCGCCGCCTGGGCGCGTGTCGACGCCGACCGTGGTGCCGGGGCTGGCGGGTGTGGCCGAGGTTCACGTGGGTGAGCGGCACGCCTGCGCGCGTCTCGACGACGGCACCGTGCGTTGCTGGGGCTCCAATTATGACGGGCAGCTCGGTGACGGGACGACCACGAGCGCGTCGACGCCGGTCGTCGTGTCGGGGCTCAGCGACGCGGTTCAGATCGCCCTGGGGCGCAACCATACGTGCGCGCGGCGAGCCGCCGGGGCCGTGAGCTGCTGGGGGAACAACGTTCTGGGTCAGATCGGGGACGGAGGGACCGGTGACCGGCTGACACCGACCCCGGTCACCGGGCTCACCGACGCGATCGATCTGGCCGCCTCGGGGGATCACGCGTGCGTCGCGCGAAGCTCGGGGAGGGCGTCCTGCTGGGGCGCGGGGAGCAGCGGCCAGCTGGGCGATGGGCTGAGGCGGGCGTCCCGCGCGCCGGTCGACGCGGGGACGCTCACGGACGTCGTGGCCGTCGCGGCCGGGGCGGACCACAGCTGCGCGCGCACGAGCGGAGGCGGCGTCTGGTGCTGGGGAGAGGGCGGCGCCTACCAGCTCGGGCGAGGCTTCAGCAGCGACTCGCACATCCCCGTCGTCGTCGCCTGGTAGGCGTGCCGAAAACTTGACCGCGCCACGCGCGCGCGATCCTCTCGGGGCATGCGTCGACGTTTGCTCTTCGTCTCTCTCGGGGTGACCGCGCTCAGCGGGCTGCTCGCCATCGGCTGGAGCGCGTGGCGCGACATGGCCGCGAGCGATCTGGTGGCGCGGGCGCAGGCGCGCCTGGACGCGCCGCTCTCGGAGGCGCCGGGGATCGATCGGCTGCAGGCGTCGACCGCGGCCTCGCTCCTCGAGCGCGCCATGGAGGAGGGCCGCCGGGACGACGCGACGGTCGGCCTGCTCGCCTACGCGCACGCGCTCGAGGACTACCAGCGCGGCGACATGGTGCTCGCGGAGGGGGAGCTGACCTCGGCCCGGCATCGGCTGGGGCGCAACGCGGACGTGGAGGTCCTCGCCGCGGCGGTGGCGCGGGCGCGCAGCCGCGAGAACGAAGCCGAGGCGCTGCTCGCGGGGGCGCTCGCGCTCGAGCCGGGGCACGTGCACGGGCGCATGCTGGCCGCGGATCTGGCCCTCGACGCGGAGGACGGCCGGGCCGCGCTCGGGCACCTCCGGGAGCTCGACGACGACGTGGCCGCGCTGCACAACCGGCGCGGGCTCGCGCACGAGCTGCTCCTCGACGAGGACGCGGCCGCGGGGGCGTACTCCGACGCGGTGCGGGTGGACCCGACCGCGCACGACGCGTGGATCAACCTCGGACGGCTCCATCGGCGGCGTGGCGATCACCAGGCGGCGCTCGACGCGTTCGAGCACGCGGTGCGCGCGGCGGAGAGCGACGGGGACGCCCACCTCGGGCGAGGGCTCGCGCGGGCCGCGCTCGGGGACGTGTACGCGGCGCAGGCGGACTTCGCCCGGGCTGCGGAGCTGAGCCCCAACGACGCCGAGCCGCTCCTGGCGCTGGGAGACATGCAGCGGGACTTGCGAAGCTACGAAGACGCGGTCGCGACCTACCGGGACGCCATCGCGCGGGAGGACGCCGACGCGGCCTCTTGGCTCAAGCTGGGCAACGCGCTCGCGCTCCTCGAGCAGTACCAGGACGCGGCGGGCGCGTTCCGCAACGCGCTCGAGCGGGCGCCGGAGCTGGCCGCGGCGTTCAACGGGCTCGGCGCGTCGCTGATGCACCTGGGCGACGCGGAGCAGGCGGCGCTGGCGCTCGACCGCGCGGCGGAGCTCGACGCGCGCGACCCGAACCCGCTGATGAACCTGGCGCTCCTTCACGAGCGGAGCGGGGACGCGGCCGCCGCGCGCGAGGCGTGGGAGCGGGCGCTCGAGCGGGACCCGAGCTCGTCCATCGCGCAGCGGCGGCTCGCCAGGCTGTAGCGGAGACGCTATCGAGGACGATGCGCGTCGCGTGCCTCGCCCTCCCGTTCACCGTTCTGTTGTGGAGCTCGGGCTGCACCGACGACGGGCGGCTCCTCACGGTGGATCTCCGGACCGACCTGCGCGGTGGCCAGGAGTTCGACCGCGTCGTGACGGAGGTCTTCCCCTCGTCCGGGCGGACCCCGATCCGAAGCGTCGAGGCCATGGCCCCGGAGTCCGGCGGGCGCGTGGCCGAGTTGGAGGGGCTCGCGCCCGGGACGTACCGTGTGCGGGTTCGGCTGCTCCAGACCGGCGTGGACGTCGTGAGCGGCGCCGTCATCCTGACCCTGCGGGACGCGGCGCAGGCGGTGACGCTGGTCGTGACCTCCGACTGCCGCGACGTGCCCTGTGAGGAGCTGACCGAGACCTGTCGGGGCGGCGCCTGCGTGGACGCGCGCTGCAGCCCGGAGAGCCCGTCCTTCTGTGAGGCGCCGGAGTGCGCCGCGCCGGCGGACTGCCCCGGGCCCGGGCTCGACTGCGGAGACGCGGTGTGTCTGGAGGGCGTATGCGGCGTCTCGCTCGAGGCGACGCGCTGCGGCGGAGGTGTGTGCGATCGCATGGAAGGTTGCGTGGGCGCGCCCCGCGACGCAGGCGCGGACGCGGGGATCCCCGACGCGGGCCTCGTCGACGCGGGCGTCTGCGACGAGACCCCGTGCCGGCTCGTGGCGCCGCAGTGCGGCTGCGGCGCGACCGAGATGTGCGCGCGGCCCGCGGATCCCCGCTGCGTCCCGCCTGGCGACGCGGCGGAGGACGAGCCGTGCGGGAACGACGGGGACTGCGCGCCCGGGCTGGGCTGTCCGTCGAACGCCTCGATCTGTCGGCCGTACTGCGACGCCGACGGGATCTGTGAGGGCGCGTTCTGCATCGAGGCCGTCTCCGAGTCGCCCGTCGGCTTCTGCAGCAACGTGTGCGACGCGCGGGACGGCTCGGGCTGCCCGACAGGCCGCGGCTGCTACCTCGGCCTCGCGACCTCGATCGAGACGCGCACGGACTTCATCGACACCGTGTGCCTCGTCCCCGGCACCGCCGGCCAGGGCGAGCCCTGCCCGACCTTCAGCGAGTGCCGGCCCGGGTTCGCCTGCGCCGACGACGCGTGCCGCGCGGTCTGTGACCTCGACGCGCCCTCGTGCACCACCGGGACCTGCACCGAGCTGGTCCCGCCCGCGGTGATCCGTGGCGTGCGCTACGGCGTCTGCCTCTGAGGCAGCCCTCGGGGACGGTGTTTACTTGTTACCGGAAACTTTGCGTATCCGTAGGTGAGGGTATGCAAAAAGTCCGGTCACAAGTAAACACCGTCCCTACCCCCGCCTTCAAAGGACTGCTAGGGCGCCTGGAGCTTCGCGCGGGCGTCGCGCACCAGGGCGACGAGGGCCTTGCGCGCCTCGTCGGGCGTCGCGATCTCGGACGCGAAGGCGAGCCGCGCGGGGCGCGGGCCCTTGTCCGTCTCGACGCTCATCTCGAAGCCGTAGCGGTCGATGCCCGTCATCGAGACCTTCTCGGCGTGCGTCGCGCGGGTGAAGGCGCGGGCGTAGCTCACCAGCGCGTCGGCGTGGTCGTCGTTCATGTGCGTCACGACGCCCTCGACGTGCGGCGCGAGCGGGTCGGGCTGCGCCTCGCGCCACTCCGCGACGTCGACCCAGGACATGCGCCCGTAGCCGCCGATGTAGCGCACCGAGGTCACCGTGAGCTTCCAGAAGGCGAAGTCGCTGAAGTCGGCGTAGTAGGCGGCGTTGGGGTGCGCGGCGAGGAAGGCCTCGCGCGCCGAGCCGGGATCGTCGAGCTTCGCCGCGTCGCCCACCAGCGTGACGCGCCCGTAGGCGAGCGGGTCTCCCTCGCCGTGCTCGGCCACGAGCAGCGACGCGCGTCCGTCACCCATCAGGTTCTTGGTGTGCGCGGCCAGCGTGCTGACCAGGAAGACCGGGTCGGGGCCGTCGAGCGCGAAGGTCACGAACGAGCCGTAGGGGTAGCCCTCCGGATCGCGCGCCACCGTGCAGAGGGTGCCCGTCTTCTGCAGGCCGACCAGGGTGCGCGCGCGCTCGGCGTGGCTCGGCGCCTTCGTCTCGGGCGGCGTCAGGGGCGTCTCGGGTTCGCCGCTGCCGCGGCCATGCTCCAGCTCGGTCATGACTCTCCTTGGCACGCCTCGAGGAGCTTCGCGAACGCGCGGGCGCGCGGGTCGTCGGCGTGCTTCTCCGCGCGCTCCATCTCGCCGTAGGTCCGGGTCTCGCCGTCCGGCACGAACATCGGCTCGTAGCCGAAGCCCAGCGCGCCGCGCGGCGGCCAGGTGAGCCGGCCCCGCACGCGGCCCTCGAAGGTCTCCAGGTCGCCGTCCGGCGTGGCCAGCGCGAGCGCGCAGACCATCTCCGCCGCGCGGTCGGCGTCCCCCAGCGCGTCGTGCACCCGCCGCATCGCGCGCTCGAAGTCGCCGCCGCCCCAGCGCTTGGCGTGCACGCCGGGCGCGCCGTCGAGCGCGAAGACCACCAGCCCCGAGTCGTCGGCCACGGCGAGCTCTCCCGTGGCTCGGGCCGCCGCGCGCGCCTTGATGGCCGCGTTCGCCTCGAAGCTCGCGCCGTCCTCTTCGGGCTCCGCGAGGCCGAGATCCGCCGCGAACCGCAGCGCGCCCACGTGAGGCGAGAAGAGCGCGGCCACCTCGCGCGCCTTGCCGGCGTTGTGGCTCGCGATGACGAGCGTCTGGCCTTCGAGGCGGATCACGCGCGGAGGATAGCGCGGCCTATTGAGCCGACGGCGCCTCTCCGGGCTATCCTCGCGCCGTGGCGCAGGACAAGGATCGGCGGGCCGCCCTCGCCGCGCTGATCTCGGCTGGCGTGATGATCGCCCAGCAGGTCGGCAGCAAGGCCACCCGGGACGCGCTGTTCCTCTCGAGCTTCGACGCGGAGGACCTCCCGCGGGTCGTGATCGCGTCCGCCGCCGCGTCGATGGTCGCGGTCTTCGCCGCCTCGCGCGCCTTCGCCCGCTTCGGCCCCGCCCGCGTGGTGCCCTTCTCCTTCGGGATCAGCGGCCTGCTCTACCTCGCGGAGTGGCTGCTCGTGCAAGGCGCGCCGCGCCCCGTCGCCGTCGTCCTGTATCTCCACACCGCGGTCTTCGGCGCGCTGGTGATCAGCGGCTTCTGGTCGGTGGTGAACGAGCGCTTCGACCCCCACTCGGCCAAGGGCATGGTCAGCCGCATCGGCACCGGGGCCACGGTCGGCGGCGTGGTCGGGGGCCTGGTCGCGTGGCGCGTCGGGGAGGCCTTCGACGCGAACGCGATGCTGATCGTGCTCGCGGGCCTCAACGTCCTCGCGGCCTTCGGCGTGGCGCGCATCGGGGGCGGGGAGGGTGAGCACGAGGACCCCGTCTCGGCCAGCACCTCGGGGCTCCGCGTCCTGCTCAAGGCGCCGTATCTGCGCTCGCTCGCGGCGATCGTGGTGCTGACCGCGATCAGCGCGGGGCTGCTCGACTACGCCTTCAAGGCCGAGGCGGCGCGGCAGTTCGAGCAGGGCTCGCAGGACATGCTGAGCTTCTTCGCCATCTTCCACGTCGGCGCGGCCGTGCTCTCGCTCGTCTTGCAGACGGGCGCGGCCAAGCCCGCGCTCGAGCGGCTGGGCGTGGCCGGGAGCGTGGCGACCCTGCCCACCGTGGTCCTGATGACGGCGGCGGTGGCGGCGGGCCTGACCCGGATCGGCACGGTGGTCGTGGCGCGCGCGACGGAGCTCGTGCTCGCGAACAGCATCTTCCGGAGCGGCTACGAGCTGCTCTACACGCCGGTCTCGCCGGACAAGAAGCGCCCCACCAAGGCGCTCATCGACGTGGCGGGCAACCGCGTCGGCGACGCGCTCGGCAGCGGCATGGTCATCGTCATCCTGGCGGTGGCGCCGGCCATCTCGCTGAAGCTCGTGCTCGGCCTCGCGGCCGCCGTCGCGGCGTTCAGCCTCTACATCGCGCGACGACTTCACCGCGGCTACGTCGGCCAGCTCGAAGAGAGCCTCCGGAGCGGCACGCCCTTCGCCGCGGAGAGGGCGGTGCTCGAGGCGGCGACCCTGCAGACCCTGTCCACCCTCGGCCTCGACCGCGAGGCGCTCTTCGAGCAGCTCGCCGCCCATCAGTCCTGGAGCGACCGACAGACCCACCCCCCCGCGGAGGAGCGCTCCGCGCCTCCGCCCGACGGCATCGACGCGCCCGCCTCCGATCCGGTCCACGCGCGCGCCCACACCCTGCGCGCCGGATCGCCGGACGAGATCCGCAGCGCGCTGAAGGACGAGGTGCTCGACCCGCGGCTCGCGCCCTTCGCCATCGCGCTCCTCGCGCGCCGAGACGTGCACCAGGACGCCATCCGCGCCCTCCGGGGCATCGCCGACGAGATCGCGCCCGCGCTCGCCGAGGCCGTCTCCGACCCCGACCAGCCCTTCGCCATCCGGCGGCGGCTGCCGCGCGTGCTCGAGGTCTGCGACGCGCCCGAGGCGGCCGAGGGGCTCGCGCGCGGGCTCGACGACAGCCTCTTCGAGGTCCGCTATCGCTGCGCCCTCGCGCTGGCCCGCATCGCGACGCGCCTGCCCGAGCGTCGACCTCCCCGCGAGCCCGTGCTCGAGGCCGTGGCCAAGGAGCTGAACATCGGCCGCAAGGTCTGGGAGCAGCGCCGCCTCCTCGACGACGACACCGACGAGGACGCCCCGCTCCTCGACAAGGCGCGGCGCGATCGTGTGCACCGCAGCGTCGAGCACGTCTTCACCCTGCTCAGCCTCGCCTACGACCCCGAGCCGCTGCGCCTCTCCCTCGTCGCGCTCGCCACCGACGACACCAACCTCCGCGGCACCGCGCTCGAGTACCTCGAGAACGTGCTCCCCGAGCACACCCGCGACACGCTCTTCCCGATGCTCGACGTGCGGGTGGAGATCCGCAAGAAGCGCAGCCGCGAGGAGATCGTCGACGACCTCGTCCGCTCCATGCAGTCCCTGGACGCCAAGGCGCTCCAGCGCGCGATCCGCGAGTCCGAGCGACCCGCGGACGGCGAGGAACGCTAGACGCCGGAGCTTTCGAGACGAGAGCGCTCCGTGATGGTCCTGCTCGCCGTTCGCGGATAGCATCGCTCCGCATGAGCTCGGACGAGGTCGACGCCAGCCACCTGCGAGACCTGGATCTCGAGCGCGGCGTGGTCCGGGCCGTGGATCTACCGTGATCGGTGAGGATCCGCGAGTTCAGGCGTGCGAGGTAGCTGGCGAGGGAGGGACCTGTGTCAGCGGGTGGTCGGCGTCTCCGCGCGGGAGGGTGCATCGCGCCCGCCTCGTCTTTCGAGCCCGTGAGCAGCTCGTCTGGCTGGAGGTCAAGGACGCCGCGACCCACGCCGACGATATCCAACGGGCGCTGGACGCGGTGCGCGGGACGGTGAGGATAGAGGCATGAGACCTGGCCGAAAGAGGTGGCGCGACGTCGCGCTCGGTTGCTCGATCGTCATGACGCTGCCTGGGCTCGCGCTCGCGCAGGGGGTGGGCGTCTCGCAGGGCGTGAACCAGCCGTCCGAGCTTCGCGTCGACCCGACGGGGGGTGGCCTCCAGGTCGAAGCGAGAGGACGGCAGGCGACCTTTCGCACCGTCGAGCTGCGGCGCAGCGGTGGGACCCGGCGTGGGTTGCCGGCGCTGGACGCGCGCATCGACGGAGACTGGGTCCGATACGCGCACGACGGGCTGACCGAGTGGTTCGTCGCGGGCCCGAGAGGCGTCGAGCACGGCTGGACCCTCGCGCAGGCGCCCCCCGGTCGCGGCCCTCTGGAGATCGTCGTTCATGTGGACGGTCTGAGCGCACGCCAGGCGGGCGCCGGGGCGCTGCTCGGAGACGAGGCCGGCACCTGGCTCGGCTACGACGAGGTCTTCGCGCTGGACGCGGCCGGGCGCGAGCTGGAGTGCACCATCGACGTGGTCGCTCCCGACACCATCGTCATTCGTGTCAGGGACGAAGGGGCCGCCTATCCCATCGAGGTCGACCCGCTGATCTGGGGCGTGCGGCGTACGCTTCGAGGCGGCGCCGACTCCCGGCGCTTCGCCTGGCACTTCGATCGAGACGGGGACTGGCTGGCGGTCGGAGAGCCCGCGGACGTCGGTGAGGTGCACATGTATCGAAGGGTCGACGGTCAGTGGGTGTTCGACGCAACGCTCGCCCCGCCCGCCGGAGTCGACCCCGACGCGTCTTTCGGCTCACGGATCGAAGTTGCCGGGGAGACCGTCGCGGTCGCGTCCCCGGTCGACGACACGAGCGAGGGGGTCGACGCGGGAAGCGTTCACCTCTTCGAGCGCACGGGAGGCGTGTGGGCCCACGTTGCAAGCCTCGGCGCGGAGGGCGCCGGGCCGGACCAATTGTTCGGTCGCAGCATGGCGCTGGACTCGAGCATGCTCGCCATTGGCTACTGTGACCTGGCCGATACCGAGGACCCGGGGGCGGTCGCGATCTACGAGCGAACCCCTGCCGGATGGGCGCACGTGGAGACGGTGCGTGCGAGCGCGGCAGGCGATCGGATGTGTTCGGCGTCGGTCGACTATTTGCTGTGGGTCGACGGCGCCCTGGTGTACGGCGCCCCGGCACAGGTCAACCAGCCGGGGGGAGTGGGCAGCGTGTTCATCTTCGAGCGCGGGGCGGGCGGCTTCGTGGAGACCCAGCGGCTGCCCCCACGCACCGGCGCCACCGCGTTTGGGGAGACGCTCGCCTATTCCGATGGGTTCCTCTTCGTGGGGACGTCACGGACTCGTGTCTTCGCACCTGCGGATACGAATCTTCCTGTCTACTACTACGAGCGGGTCGGCGGCGTGTGGACATACCGGGGCAGCATCGCGCCCCCGACCGACAGGGACACGGTCTTCGGCCGCGAGATCTCCGCCGCGGCGGGGCGCGTTGCCATCAGCGCGCCAGGCTACCGCTGGGCTGACGACCGCGAGGGAGCGGTGTTCCTCTACCGAATCGAAGCTGACGGCACCGTCACCCTTCAAACCACTCTGGAGCCCGGACTGGAACCCGTCCGGTTCGGCTGGACGACCCACATGGAGGGCGAAGACCTCCTCGTCTCCGATCATTCCGCGTGGGTTGGCGGCGTGCGAGTCGCAGGTGAATTGTATCACTACGTCTTCGGGTTGACCGATGGCGAGCCTTGCTTGGCGGGCGCGGAGTGCGTGACCGGCTACTGCGTGGACGGGGTGTGCTGTGCCGAGGCCTGCGGCGGCGGCGCAGCCGACTGCATGGCTTGCAGCCGCGCGGCTGGCGCGAGTGAGGACGGGACCTGCGGCCCGGTGGCGGCGGACCGCAACCTCATCTGCCGTCCGACGGCTGGGCTTTGCGACCTGGCCGAGGTCTGCGATGGAGCCTCGACCGAGTGTCCCGCGGACGAAGTCTGGTCCGACGAGCGCGTGTGCCGCGAGGCGGAGGGCGCCTGCGATGCGCCCGAGCGCTGCGACGGCGAGAGCCCGGTCTGCCCCGAAGACGCGCTGCGCGACGAGGGAGCGGAGTGTGACGCGCCGCCGGTCTGCGGCAGCGCCGCGGGCGCCTGCGACGGCCTCACGGCGGTGTGCCGCTCTCTGGGCCATCGGGAGTGCGACGCGGGCGCCGCTCGCGACGCGGGGCTCGACTCGGACGCCTCGAGCGGGGACGGGGGTACGCGTCCTGGCGGGACCTCCGGCTGTTCTTGCCATGTCGTCTCGGCGCGCCTTCCGCGGGGCGCGGCCATCTTCTCAGCGCTGCTGGTGCTGGCGGCCGCCACCCTACGGCGACGGGGAGTGAGATGAGGTTGTGGTCGTTCGTGCGCGTGGTCGTGTGTCTTGCTCTTCCAACCACTCAGGAGGTCAGACCCACCGTGGCCTCGCCCCTGAGCGGAGCGGTGGCACGTGGAGACAGGTCGTGAGCCTTCGCGCGGAGGGCGGGCGGTCCGTCCACCCACCTCGCGCACGTTGCGAAACGGCGCTCGGACCGTGGTCTCCCCGACGCGAACGGTGATGCAGCGCGCTCGCTCAGTTCCATCTGGCGCGGACGTGGAGACCTTCTGTCGCCCGCCGGGGGCTCCATATCGTCCTCCCGCGAGAGCTCTGCGAGCTTCAACCCGCTCGCGGCCTACGCCGCCATGCTGGACCGCTGGGATTGCAGCGCCCCGATCTGGCAGGCGAGGCGGTCAACCCATTGACGCTGTTCTGAACTCAGAAGCAGAAGCCGTATTCGGTGCCGCCGACGATCGCGGGGTCGCTGAAGCTGTTGCAGTCCTCGAACGCGCCGCACTCGGGGCCGCCGGTCGACACCGTGCAGAGGCGGATGCACTCGTTGCCGGTGCCGGGGTCGCCGCAGAAGTGGCCGGGGGAGCAGTCCTCGGAGTCGACGCAGGAGGCGCCGGTTGGCGCGGTGCCGGCGGGCGTGCAGCCGGTGAAGGTGCGCATGGCGCCGTCGGACTCGCCGAAGATGGAGCAGGCCATGCCCGTCGGGCAGCCGTTGGCGGTGGGGGGCACGCACTGGGCGCTGCAGAGGCGCACGCCCGGGATGCTGCCGCCCATGCCGTCGCTCAGCTCGATGATGCAGATCGAGCCCGGGCCGCCCGTGCAGTCCGCGTCGCTGTTGCAGAAGCGGGAGCAGAAGGCGGCGCCCGCGCTCCCCGCGCAGAGCAGGCCCGCCTGGCAGGCGGTCACGCCGCTGCACGCCTGGCCCTCGCGCTCGGGGCCCTGGGTGGCGCAGGTGCGCTCGGTGCCGCCGGTCAGGTAACAGCCCTGGCCGGCCGGGCATCCGCACTGGGGCGGGAGCAGGCGACACGGGGTCTCGCTGCAGCTGCCGCCGACGCCGGTGTCCGTCACGACGCCCGTGTCACGCGGACCCACGCCGGTGTCGGTCGGGCCGGTCATGCCGGTGTCCTGCGCGGTGCCGCCGTCGAGCCCGGGCGGGATCACGCCCGAGTCCATCGCCATCCGGTCGGAGCCTCCGCGCGCGCAGCTCGCGAGGGGCACGAGCAGGGCCGCGGCGGTCACGATCCAGATCCCCCATCGTGCCGTGTTCTTCATCGAGGTCTCCCGCATAGCGGGCCGCCGCGGACCGTTCAAGGTCGCGTGCTACCCTCGGGGCGCGGTCATCATGGCGGGAAAACGCTTCCAAAGCGAGGTGTCGAGGGTGCTCGACGCGCCGCGGGATCTGGTCTGGGGCATCGTCTCGGACACGAACCGCTCCGACCGCGCGCTCGGCCTCGCCGCCGCGAGCTACCGCTGGGAGACCGACGAGGCCGGCAAGCTCGTGCGCGTCGCGAAGGCGAAGGAGCTGGGCGTGGCGCTCGAGTGGGTCGAGCCGCCCTACGAGTGGATCGAGGGGCGCTACATCCGCGGCCAGCGCGACTTCCGGGTCGGGCCCGCGCTCGAGGGCGGCTTCGAGGCCGTGCTGGAGGACGCGGACGGGGACCAGACGAAGATCACCGCGCGCGCGTGGGTGGTCGCCGAGGGGGCCTTCGCGCTGGTGCTCGGCCCGGTGCAGCGTCGCAAGTTCAAGAAGGGCCTCACGCGCTACCTCGACGCCCTCGTGGAGGTGCTCGACGGCTGGCGCGACAAGGGCGTCGAGGACCCGAACGAGCCGGCCGCGATCCGGGTCAAGCGCCTGCTCGGCGACTCGCACAGCGTCACCGCCACCGGCGCGCGCACGCTCCCGGATGCGGAGCAGCTCGCGGGCCGCGCCGCGCGCCTGCGAAACGCGCCCGTGCCCAAGGAGGTGGTCGAGCGGCTGGTGAAGCACCTCGCGGAGCGGCCCGACGAGGAGGTGCAGCAGATGCGCCCCTTCGAGCTCGCCCGGCACTGGGGGCTCGACCGACGCGATGTCCTGCGCGGCTTCCTGCACGCGACGGTCAGCGGGCTGACGGACCTGCGCTGGCAGATCAACTGCCCGGTCTGCCGGGTGGGGGCGAGCGTGGTCGAGAGCCTCGACAGCCTCGGCGAGGAGACGCACTGCGACGCGTGCCAGATCCACTTCGACACCGACTTCGCGCAGCACGTCGAGGCGGTGTTCCCGTCCAACCCGGCGGTCAGGCCGGTGGAGACGGCGCTCTACTGCGCGTCGAGCCCCGCGTTCCTGCCCCACGTGATGGCGCAGCTGCGCATGAAGCCGGGCGAGACGGCGGAGCGCGAGGTGGAGCTGCCGGCCGGGCCGCTGCACGCGCGCACGCTCGGGGTCCAGGGCGGGGCGGACGTGGAGCTGGCCGCGCCGCCGGCGGTGCTCCGCGTGACCCTGGGCGACGGGCTGACGATCACCCCCGAGGGCGAGGCGGACGGCGTGACGCGCTGGGTGGTGGAGAACGCGCGCGACGTGGAGACGACGGTGCTGCTCGAGCGCGCGGGCTGGGCCGCGGACGCGGTGCTGGGCACGGTGGTCGCGAGCTTCCCCGAGTTCGTCGATCTCTTCGCCACCGAGGCGCCTGCGTCGGGGGTGGATCTCCGGGTCGGGCACCTGGCGCTCCTGTTCAGCGATCTCGTCGGCTCGACCGCGCTCTACGAGCGGGTGGGGGACTCGCGCGCGTTCGCCATC
>SHBB01000177.1 GCA_004213565.1 Sandaracinaceae bacterium | reverse complement strand
CCGCGAAGAGCGCCGCGCGGAGAGGCCACGCGGCGGTCGCGGTCGGCGCCCTGCGGTGGGGGGACCCGGTGCTCGACTCGGCCATCACCTCGGTCGAAGACGGCTTGCGATACCGCGGCCAGGAGGTCCGCGCGCTCCTGGCCGACGGGGTGCCCTTCGAGCAGACGGCCGAGCTCCTCTGGGAGGCCTCGCCCGGGGAGTGGCCGGAGCTCGAGGGACCGGTCGCGCCTCCGGGGCCGCCACTGTGGCGCATGATCGGCGCCCTGCCCGGGCTCGCCCTCGCGGACACGCCGCGGCACGGGGGCACGGCCGAGGTGGAGCACCAGCGCGCGCGTCGGCTCGTCTCTTCGCTCGCGGCCGCGGCGAGCGGCGCCTCGGTGAGCGGCTCCATCGCCGCGTCGGTGGCGCACGGGCTCGCCGATGAATCGCACACGGAGCGCGTGAGCGCGGCGCTGGTGGCCTGCGCCGATCACGAGCTGAACGTCTCGACCTTCGCCGCGCGCGTCGCCGCGTCGAGCGGCGCCGATCTCTACGCGTGCGTCGGCGCCGCGCTCTACGCGTTCAGCGGACCCAAGCACGGCGCGGCGTCCTCGCGGCTCGACGCCTTCGTGCGGGAGTGCATGACGGTCGGCGTCGACGCGGCGATCGCGGACCGGCTCGCGCGCGGCGACACGCTCCCCGGCTTTCACCACCCTCTCTATCCCGACGGGGATCCGCGCGCGGCGCCGCTGCTCGCCCGCGCCATGGAGGGCGACGCGAGCCCGGAGCGGGACGTCGCGTTGTCGCTGGCCGAGCGCGTCCCGGCGCAGACGGGCGCCCTGCCCAACCTGGACCTGGCGCTCTACGCGCTGGCCCGTTCGATGGGCGGCGGCCCGGATCTCGCCAGCGCGCTCTTCGGCGTCGGTCGGACCGCGGGCTGGATCGCGCACGCGCTCGAGCAACGCCAGAGCGAGGTCCTGCTGCGTCCGCGCGCTCGCTACGTGGGCCGGTGATCAAACCGCGTGGCGGTAGACGAAGAGCCGGTACTCGAAGTCGCGCGTGCGCTGGAAGTAGAAGAGCACCCCGCAGTCGTCGATGGGGACGACGAAGTCGTGCGCCGAGCTGCTCCAGGTCTCCGGGCGAGCAGCGCGGACGGTCTCGGTGATCTCCGTCCAGGTGTCGCTCGAGATGTCGAAGGTCCACCAGCGATCCTCCTCCCCGTTCTGCACGACGAAGGCGCCCGTGACCGGGTCGTAGGTCTTCATCGAGCGCCCGTCGCCGTTGAGCGTGGTGGGCGCGTCGGCGAGCTGGGTGAGCGAGCCATCGGGCCGCAGAACGGCGCTCCGGGTCACGGCGCCGTTGCCCGCGCCGAGCCAGGCCACGTCGTGCACCGGGTTGTACTCGGCGAACTGGTGGTAGCTGCCGAAGGAGACGTCGGGCGCCTCGACGCGGCGCCACGCGCCGTCCTCCAGGATCGACACCCCGCTCCCGACGAGCACCAAGGAGGACGTCGAGGCGAACCACGTGAGCCCCACCGCGATGGGGTGACGCCCGGGATCGGGCACCGGCGTCCAGCCCTCGCCGTCCCAGCCCTGGATGCTCGACGAGCGGGCGAAGTAGTGAATCCCGGTGTCCGGGTCGAGCGCGTTGCCGTCGTAGGCGTGCCCGGTGTCGTCGGGCCAGGGGGTCTCCTCCACGGCCCAGGTGTCGGTCGCGACGTCGTAGAGCAACAGCTCGTACGCGCTCGGGTCGGCGCAGCAGGAGCCCGGGCTGCCCACCCACTGCATCCGCCGCGTGATCGGGTTCCAGACGCCGGTGTCGGCCCAGCTCGTCAGGTGGTGGTGCAACATGGCGGCCGGCAAGCTCTCGTGCACGTCGAGCTCTCCCCACTCCCCCGCGCCGAGAGCGCTTGCGACCCGGCCGAGCGCGGTGTCGCCCATCGCGCACCACCCCTCCGGGGTCACGCCCGCGTCGCTCGGGGGAGGGCTCGCGTCGGGGAGCGGCGTGGCGCCCGAGTCGGGCGGCGCGGCGTCGCTCGAGCTCGACGCGTCGACGAAGGACGCGTCCCGGGTCTCCACGCCGTCGCAGGCGGTGAGCAGGGCGAGCGCGGCGAGCCAGCGACAGGACATGCCCTACCCTCGCGCGAGCGCCCGCGGGGGCCCAATTTCATCGCTTGCGCGAATGCAGCTCGAACAGGAGCGTGTCGCCGAACGCGCCGGGCACGGTCCGCTCCATGCGCGCGAAGCCGACCTTCTCGAGCACGCGGATGGACGCGACGTTGGGCGCGTCGACCGCGGCCTCCACGCGCCCCCGCCCGAGGGAGAACGCGTGCGTGACGAGCGCCTCGGCGATCTCGGTGGCGAGCCCACACCCGGTGTGCGCTTCGAGGAGCGCGTAGAGCAGCTGCGGCTCGGGGCTCACGTCGTCGAAGACGTGGAAGCCGGCGAAGCCGATCGGCGCGCCGTCGCGCTCCACGAGGTAGAGCGCGAGCCCGGTCGTGTCATGCAGCGCGTCGCTCGCCTCGAGGATGGCGTCGCACCACGCCCGCGAGACCTGCTCGCCGTCCAGCAAGTAGCGGCGCACGTGCGGATCGCGCGCGAGCTCGTGCAGCGCATCGAGGGCAGGCTCCGCCAAGCGCGCGAAGCGCACACGTTGGGCCACCGGCGTCATGCCCCGAGCTTGGCACGAGCGGAGGTGAGGGGTATCCAGAGGCATGGCCGACGTGGTCCTCGGGCGAGCCGCGCCCACCATCCCCGTCCGCGACATGGCGCGCGCGCGACGCTTCTACGAGGAGGCGTTCGGGCTCGCGACGACCTTCGCCAACGGCGACGGATACGCAGTGCTGAAGAAGGACGCGGCCGAGGTGCACCTCTCACGCTGCTCGGATCCGGCGCCGCGCTCGCAGAACGTGATGCACCTGATCGTCAGCGACGCCGAGGCGGTCTGCGACGCGGCCCGCGCGGCGGGCGGCGAGATCGTCGAGGCGCTGCGCGACGCGCCCTGGGCCATGCGGACCTTCGTGGTGAGGGATCCGGACGGTCACACCATCGACGTCGGCCAGCCGCTGGGGGAGTGAGCGTGCGCGGCGCCCTCCTCTGCCTCTTGATGGTGAGCGGCTGCGCGCTCGAGACCGAGCCGCCGGTGGGGCCGCGCATCGCGCTCGCCGCCGACTTCGAGGGCTTCCAGGGCTGGCGCCGCGTGGCGCTGCCCGAGCACAGCATCACCGAGGGGCACCTGTCGTCGGAGGAGCGCTACCTCTACATCGACCGCGAGGCGCCGGAGCTCCCCGAGGCGTTCCCAACCGGCACGATCGTGGTGAAGACCATCGAGGTCGGGCCGCCCGAGGAGTGGGAGATCCACGCGATGGTGAAGCGCGGCGACGGCTACAACGCGCACGGCTCGGTGGGCTGGGAGTTCTTCGACCTGCGCTTCGACGCGCGCGAGCGGCTCTCGATCGCGTGGCGCGGCCTGGGCGACGAGGCGACCGCGTACATCGACCCCACAGGTCAGGTGCGCGCGTGCAGCGAGTGCCACGACCTGGTCCCCGACCGCGACTTCATCTTCCGGCGCGAGCTCCTCTCCGAGGCGGAGTAGCCCCATGTGCGACACGCTCGTGGCGTTGCCGGACGCGACGGTGGAGGGCGTGACGCTCTTCGCGAAGAACAGCGACCGGCACCCGCTCGAAGCGCAGGCGGTGGAGATCGTCGACGCGGCCGAGCACGCCCCGGGCAGCGCCGTGCGATGCACCTACCTGACCATCCCGCAGGCGCGGCGCACACGGCGGGCGCTGCTCTCGCGCCCGTTCTGGATGTGGGGCGCGGAGATGGGGGTCAACGAGGACGGCGTCGCGATCGGGAACGAGGCGATCTTCACCCGCGAGCCGCACACGCGGGGGCCCGCGCTGACGGGCATGGATCTGGTCCGCCTGGGTCTCGAGCGAGCCTCGAGCGCGCAGGAGGCGCTCGAGGTCATCGTCGCGCTGCTCGAGAAGCACGGCCAGGGCGGCGACTGCGGCTACCGCGGCGAGCTGCGCTATCACAACTCGTTTTTGATCGCGGACCGGCGTGACGCGTGGGTGCTCGAGACCGCGGGGCGGTGGTGGGTCGCGGAGCGCGTGCGCGGCGTGCGCAGCCTGTCCAACGCGCCGACCGTGGCCGGGGCGGGCGAGCGGCGGGCGGACGGGCTGGAGGCGCACGCGCGGCGACGCTGGGGTGCGGGCTCCCTCGACTTCGCCTCCGACGCCGCCGACCGGCTCTACACGACCTTCGCGGCGGGTCGCGCGCGCTGCGCGCGGAGCATGGGCTACCTGCGAGCGCGCGAGGGGGAGCTTCGGGAGGAGATGCTGATGGGCTTCCTGCGCAGCCACGCAGAGGAGCCCTACGAGCCGGCGCGCGGATGGCTCGGCGCGGACGTGTGCATGCACGCCGGCGTGGGCCCCGTCCGCGTGGCCCACACGACCGGCTCGCTGGTGGTGCGGCTGGGCGAGGAGATCACCGCGTGGGTCACGGGGACCTCCACGCCGTGCACGTCCATCTTCGTCCCCGTGTGGCTCGACCGAGCGCTCCCCGAGCCGATGCGGCGCGCGCCCGGCGCGGAGCCCGACGACAGCTGGTGGTGGCGACACCAGCCCCTCGCGGTCTCGGTGCAGCGCGACCACGCGACGCGCCTCGGCGTGTACGCGGCGGAGCGCGACGCGCTCGAGCAGGCCTTCCTGCGAGACGCGCGCGCGGGCGAGCGAGACGCGGAGTCGTTCGCGGCGCGCGCCGACGAGGCCCGCACCCTCTGGCGTGCGCGCGTGGCCGAGACGCCTCCCGCCCGCCGCCCGCGGCTCTTCGATCTCGCGTGGCGCCTCCGTCTACCCGGAGTCCGAGGCGGGTAGCTCTCGCGCCAAGACGCAAAGTGAACCCCTCTTTGCCCCTTTGCGCCTTCGCGTCTTTGCGCGAGCCTTCAGAGCCAAGTCGAGGGTCGAGGATCTGGCGCGTGGCCTCGCGACCGGAGCAGGTAGTCTTTGCGCAAAGACCAAAGACGCCAAGTGAGGCCCTTGCGCCTTCGCGCGAGCCTTCAGCGCCAGGCGGACGGGAACTCGCTCTCGAGGTGATCGCTGCGGTCGAGGGCCATGCCGAGCGCGTGCGGCCCGTGGCGCACGATGACGTAGCCACCCGCGCTGCGCTCCCGGTCGGAGGGGCGCAGCGAGACCCGCTCACGCGCGAGATAGGCGCGCGCGCGGTCGAGGTCGAGGTCGATGATCTGGCGCGTGGCCTCGCGACCGAAGCGCAGCGCGGCCGCGGTGGCGATCTTGCCGCGCGGCCGGTTGCGGGCGAGCTCCAGGCCGCTCGCGACGTGTTCGGCGGCCGCGGGCATGAGGTGATCGCTCGGGACGAGGCGGGCGTAGCGACCGCGCGCGAGCAGGTGCAGCCCCGCGAACGCCTCCTCGGGCACGCCGTACCGCGTGACCAGCCCCTGCACCGCCGCCGACGCGAGCGCGGGCTCGGCGCGGGTCATGACGGGCACGCCGCCCTCGGCCACGCCGTCCCCCGCCTTGTGGAGGAGCGCGGCGAAGAAGCCCCCCGTGCCGCTCTCGTGCGGCCAGAGCCGGAGCGCGCGGCGCACGCGCGGGTCGAAGGTCCGCCCCCGCCACGCGTCGATCCCCGGCGAGGTCCGCAGGCCGTCGATCTCCACCTCGGCCACGTCGACGTCCTCGAACGCCCTCAGCGCCGCGTCGAGCACGGCCTCGTTCTCCTCCGGCGCGAACGTGCACGTCGAGTAGACGACGCGGCCGCCCGGGCGGCAGAGCTCGAGCGCGCGGCGAAGCAGCGCCTCCTGCACGCCCGCGATGAACGTGCGGTAGTCCCCCGACTCCCGCGTGCGCGGGCCGAGGTTGCCCTCCGCCGTGCAGGGCGCGTCGACGAGCACGCAGTCCCAGGTGCCGATCGCGTCGGGGAGGGTCGAGCCGTCCGCCACGGTCGTGGTGACGTTCGCGAGGCCGAGCCGCGCGAGGCTGGCGCTGGTGGCGGCGTGTCGCGTCGCCTTGCGGTCGTTCGCCACGATCGTCCCGCGGTTCTCGAGCGCGAACGCGAGGCGCGCCGTCTTGCTCCCCGGCGCGGCGCAGAGGTCGAGCACGCGCTCGCCCGGCTTGGCGTCCAGCATACGCGCGGGCAAGAGCGAGGCCTCCTCCTGCACGTAGTAGAGGCCGGTCCAGTGACCCCAGTGCTTGCCCGGGCGGTCCACGCCCTCGAGGCGCAGCGCGTCGGAGGTCCACGCGACCGGCTCGCTGCGCGCCTCGAAGAGGGCGGCGAGGCCCGCGCGGTCGAGGCGCTCGGGCTGCGGCCAGATCACGGAGGGCAGCGCGGTGAGGAGGCTCTCCATGAACGCGGGCCCGTCCGAGACCAGCTCGCGGTAGCGTTCACGTACGTCGGCCGCGCGCTCGCTCATGCGCGCCTGCGTACACCGATGTCGGGCTCAGCGCTTCTTGAAGCCGCGCTGCTCGCGGAGCAGCTCCACGTGGAGCGGGCCCTCGTCCCAGCTCTCCACCGCGTCGAGGTGCTCGCCGTCCTGCGTCATCTGCGCGAGGGACTGGCGGTACATCTCGGCCACCGAGTCGCCCGCGGACGGGCGGTCGGCCTCGTCCATGACGTAGCGGCGGAGCTGCGGCGCGTGGAGCGGCTGGAGCCCGCCACCGGTCGCGCTGTATTCGCTCATCCCGGCCAGCCAGCTCGCGTCGAGGCCCTCGTCCAGAGGTGCGTCCTCCAGAGCCTGATCCATTTGCTCCGGAGCCTCGTCCCACTCGTTTGCCATGACTACCTCCTCACACCTTCGAGGATAGGTCCCTCGGAGCGTCATGCGAAGGGATCACGCGCGATCCGGGAAGAGAAACGACCGCCTCCCGGATCGCGGTCGTCACGCCTTGGCCGCGGGCTGCTCCTTCGCGGGGGCCTTCGCGCTCCATCCGTGGCCGATCTGGGCGTTGATGAGCTTGTGCGTGCCCGGCCCGACGATGCCGTCGATGGTGTAGCCGAACGCGGTCTGCAGCTTCTTCACCGCCTGATCGGTGCCCTCCCCGAACTGGCCGTCGGCCTTCACGTCGAAGCCGAGGACCTGGAGGCGACGCTGGAGGTACTTCACGTCCGCGCCGTCCGCGCCCTGCTTCAGGTTGCGCTTCAGCTCGGCCCCCGCGAGCGAGCCCTTGTCGGTCTGCTTGCCCTGGGCCTGGAGCGCGCCCTTGATGGCGTCGCCCTTCTGCACGTTCCAGCCGTAGCCCACCTGCGCGTCGATCAGCGAGTGGGTGCCCTCGCCGACGATGCCGTCGACGTCGTAGCCGAACGCCGTCTGGAGCTCCTCGACGGCCTGCGCGGTGTTCGGCCCGAAGATCCCGTCCGGCTTCACGTCGAAGCCGAGCTGCTGGAGCTTGCCCTGGAGCGCTTCGACCGCGTCCCCCTTCGCACCCTTCTTCAGTGTCTCACTCATCTGTCGTTCTCCATCGTCGTTGGCCGCGTGATGACTCCGCGGTGAATTGGCGGGACCTTCCGCAACCGGCGTGCCGACCCAGTTCCCCGTCGGTGGTCGGCCACGTAGGCGCCGCTGCCGTCGGGTCCACCCCACGGAGGTGAGGGTGCGCCCCGCGATCGCGGCCGGGCCGCATCCGGGCTAATCTAGCGGCGGCATGGGTGAGCCGTCGGTACAGGGCCCTTCGGGGGAGACCCCACTGGGGCCCAAGCTCCCGCTGAAGCTCGGCCGCTTCACCCTCTGTGAGGAGCTGGGCGCCGGCGGCATGGCCACCGTCTACCTGGCGCGCATGGAGCTGGCGGCCGGCATCGAGCGGCTCGTCGCGCTCAAGACGATCCACCCGCACCTCGCCAAGGAGCCGCCCTTCGTCGACATGTTCCTCGACGAGGCGCGCATCGCCTCCCACGTCACGCACCCGAACGTCTGCTCCACGCACGACTTCGGCGAGGTCGACGGCGTCTACTACCTCGCGATGGAGTACCTCCTCGGCGAGCCGCTCTTCGACGTGATCAACCGGCTCGTCGAGCGCTTCGACGACATCCAGGAGGTGCTGCCCTACCTCGCGGCGCGCATCATCGCCGACGCGTGCGAGGGCCTGCACGCGGCCCACACCTCGCGCGGCCCCGGCGGCGAGCGGCTCCACATCGTGCACCGCGACGTGTCGCCGCAGAACCTCTTCATGACCTACGACGGCTCGGTGAAGGTGGTCGACTTCGGCTGCGCCAAGGCGGCCGAGCGGGTGGCGCACACGTCGACCGGGGTGATGAAGGGCAAGGTCGGCTACGCGGCGCCCGAGCAGCTCAAGAGCGATCGCTCCGTCGACGCGCGGGCCGACGTCTGGGCGCTGGGCGTGTGCCTCTGGGAGACCCTCACCCTCAGCCCGCTGTTCACCCGCGACACGGCGGTGAGCACGGCGATGAGCGTGCTGCAGGACGACATCGAGCGCGCCGACGACGGCCGCGACTGGGTGCCGAAGGAGATCGCCGACATCGTCGAGCGCTGCCTCGAGCGGGACAAGGAGAAGCGGTTCGACTCGGCCCGCGACCTCGGCCGGGCGCTCCGCCACTTCATCGCCAACAGCGGCTACACGCTCGAGTCCGCGGAGCTCGCCGAGTGGATGGACTTCCTCTTCGAGGAGCAGCACGACGAGCGCGCCGCGATGGCGAAGCGCGTGCGCGAGATGGACCTGTCCGAGGTCTCGCGCGGGCCGCTCTACGAGGTGACCGCGTCGGACGTGGAGCTGCTCGACGCGGCGCCCGTGCCCCTCGAGGCCGAGCCCTACGACTCGGACGAGGACATGGCGTTCGGCGGGGTGGTCGAGGCCTCTGGGCCGATCGCGCGCAGCGCCCGCGCGAGCATCGAGTCCGCGGAAGGCGGGGCGCCGCCGAAGAAGAAGCGGTCACGGCTCTGGCTCTGGGCGACGATCGCGGTCCTGCTGCTGGGTGGGCTCTACTGGGTGCAGCTCTACTACGAGCCCGCGCCCTGGGTGCTCGAGGTCCTCGGGGTCGAGACGGACGACGCGGCGCCGCGGAGCGAAGGGACGAGCGAGGGGCGGGGCGAGTCGGACGAAGCGGCCGCGGACGAAGCGCAGGCTGCGGAGGCGGAGGCCGCGCAGGCCGCAGAGGCGCAGACCGCACAAGCGCAGGCCGCACAAGCGCAGGCCGCACAAGCGCAGGCGGCAGAGGCGCAGGCCGCGGAGGCGCAGGCCGCGGAGGCGCAGGCCGCGGAGGCGCAGGCCGCAGAGGCGCAGGCCGCACGAGCGCAGGCCGAAGCCGACACGTCGGGCCGCGGCGCGGGGAACGACGGCGCGTCGGACGGGCGTCGTGGCGCGAGCCGCTCGGGCCGCAGCGGGCGGCGCGGCGGCTCCACCACCACCGTCGTCTCGGGCGGCGGCACGACGACCTACGGGACGCAGACGGGGACCGACACCGGCGGCGGCTCGGCGACGCCGCCGACGCCGCGGGCGGCCACGGGTGGCGTCTCCATCAGCGCGCACGGCGGCGGCTGGGCCGACGTCTTCGTGGGCGGTCGCCGCCTCGGGCGCACCCCCGTCCGCACGGAGCTGCCCGAGGGCCGTCACCGGCTGCGCATCCTGCCTTTCGGTCACGAGCCGGGCGAGACGGTCACGGTGAACATCGAGGCCGGGCTCGAGGAGACGCTGGTGCTCGAGCTGACCGATCCCGGCCAGTGAGCGAGTCGGTGAGTCAGTCGTCGATCTTCAGCGAGTCGACCTGATCCTCGTCGAGGAACTCGGTCTTGGCCGGAGAGAGACCCCGCGGCTTGGCGGCCTGTCCCTTCGCGGCCGTCTTCTCCGCGGCCGTCTTTTCCGCGGCCGTCTTCTTCGCGCCCGCGATGGTGAGCGCGTCCACCTGGTCTTCGTCGAGGAACTCCGTCTTCGCCGGAGTGAGCCCCTGCGGCCGTGACTTGCGGGTGAGCGGGAGCGGCTCCGCCTCGCTCGTGACGGGCTTCAGGCCGCGCTGCGCGGACGCCTTGGCGGTCGCGCTGCGCCCCTTGCGCTCGAACGTGTAGCGCTTGGGCGTCTCGTCGTCCCCGGGCTCCTCGGACGCCGGCTCCTCCTCGTCGGGAGCGGCCGTGTCAGCCTCGCGCGCGGGCGGCGGGTTGGACTCGAGCCGCTGCGCCTCGAGCCCGTCGCCCGCGTCGCCGATCAGCTCGCTCAGCTCCTCCGCGTCCACGTGCATCGTGCGCTGTGCGGACAGACCGCGCGGCTTCTTGGGCTTGGACTCGGAGACCATGCCGCGGATGGACGCGGCCAGGGCGGCCGGTCCGCCCGCCGCGTCGTGCAGCACCTCGTGTGGCGGATCGTCCACCGGACGCTCGAGCAGCGCGCGCACGGAGCGTCCCAGCGTCTCTGGTCCCACGAGCTCGGGCTCCGTCCTCGCCAGCGCGGAGAGCGCGTCGATCAGCGCCTCGGCCGAGAGCTGCCGCGCGCCCGGGTCCACTTGCATGGCGCGCTCGATCGTGGCGACGAGGAGCGGGGGCGCGTCGGGCCGGAGCGTGGACAGGTCGGGCGCGAGCCGCGCGAGCTGCGCGTCGCGCTCGGGGCCGGCGGGCGCGTCGTGGGCGGGGCGGCCCGCGATGACCTCGAACAGGAGGCAGCCTACCCCGAAGAGATCCGTGGCCGGCGTGGCCCCTTCCCCCTCGACCAGCTCGGGCGCGGGGTGCCGGAGCCCGTGGCTCTCCATCGCGCGACGGCCCGCGCCGGACGCGGCGAGCGCGGCCGCCGCGCCGAAGCGGGTGAGCTTGATGGAGCCGTCGCGGGCGATGCGGATCGCGTGGGGAGAGATGCCGTCGTGCGTGAGGCGGGCGTGGTGCGCGATGGCGAGCCCGCGCAGCGCCTCGATCGCGATCTCCACCGCGAGCTGCCACGGCACCGGACCGTCGTGCCGCGCCATCCACTCGGCGACCGAGAGCCCCTCCACCCACTCCGTCACGAAGTGCGTGCCGTCATCGATCACCAGGTCGAGCACCTGCTCGACGTGTGGACAGCCCAGCTCGATCAGCTCCGACGCGATGGCGGACCAGGTCCCCACGAAGCGCCGGTCGTTGGCGAGCTCGCTCGGCAAGGTGCGCACGGCGACGGGGCGGCTGAAGCCACCGTCGCCTCGCGCGCGAGCGCGCCACAGCGTCCCGAGGGCGCCTTTGGCGATCTGCGATTCGAGCGCATAGCGTCCGACGGATTGCGTCATCGCGCGGGAGTATCGCACGCTCAGCGCGGGTGGATCACGAGCGGTCGCCGCGGGTCGCCGCTGAGGCCGCGCGGTGGTCGCGCGGAGCTGCGATAGGCGTCCGCGGGGCCCGCGAGCTCGCTCACGAACCCGCACACGGCGACCGCGCGTCCCTCGGAGACACCGCGCTCGAGCGCCTGCACCTCGGTCGTTCCCTCGGGGAAGGTCAGGCCGGCGCGGGCCGCGAGCTTCGCGATCTGCGCCGGGTCGGTGAATGTCTCCTCCGCGTGCGCCGGCATCTTCAAGGTCGAGCTGCTCAAGGCCAGTCGCGCCACTCCGCTCGCGTCCTCGAGCACGGCGCCGCCCCACCGGTGCGCGTCGAGGCGACGCACGTCGTCGCCGACGAAGACGGTGCAGAGCAGCTCCCAGCCCACCATCGGCTCGCGGCTGACGGGCCCCTCGACCGGCGCGTCGGCGCGCAGCACGCCGCGGAGCTCCACGTAACGGCCGACGCGCATGTCGCTCACCCGCCGCGCCCTCGCCCGCGTCGCCCTCGGCCTCCGCATGCGCGCAGCGTCTCACGATTTCCCCGCGGCTCGAAAGAGTGGGGGTGCAACGAACGCGCGGCGCGGCGGCACTGTCCTGTCGAAAGGTCGAGAGCCCGAGTGGCTCGTGGTGAAACGCATGAACGCAAGAACAGTCACGGTCCTGATGGCGATGGTCGCGCTGGCGGCCACGGGATGCGAGGCGCTCATCCCCCTCGCCATCTCCGAAGCCTCGAAGGGCGAGCCGCCGCCCACGAGCACGTCGGCGCCGCTGAGCGTGGAGATCGAGTCGGCGAACGGAAGCGTCGAGGGGCGCGCGCTGCGCATCGACAGCCTGCTCGCGAGCGGTGTTCGAATCGACTCCGCGCTGCACTTCGAGGTGCGCGACGCGGCAGATCTGTCGCTGAGCCTGGATGTCAGCCGCGCGGAGACCTCGAGCGACAACCCGTACACCGGCGAGGGCGGCGATCCGCACCGCCCGCCGGAGGGCCGACCGGTGCCGGTCGACGCCGGCCTCGGGGGGCTCGAGCCCACCTTGCCTGGCGTGCCCGGAGCGAGCCTGACGGTCTGCGCGGGCGAGCGCTGTCAGCGGGTCGAGGACTTCAGCGTGGAGATCGTCGAGACGGCCGAGGGGCGGCGCGCGCTGGTCGAAGGTCAGCTGCCTGGTGGTGACCAGGTGAGCCTCCGTCTTCGGTACACCGAGGCGGGCTGAGCTGGGGGAGGAGCAGGCCGATGCGCAACACACCGATCGCGCTCTTGGCGCTGGCGCTCGTGGCGTGCACGAGCTCGGATCTTCGCGAACGAATGGACGCGGCGGGGGTCTACTCGCCGAGCCGGACGGACGCAGGGCGCGAGCGGGTGGTCGAGCTCGGCCGGCTCCTCTTCTTCGACCGGGAGCTCTCGGGCAATCGCAACACCGCCTGCGCCTCCTGTCACATGCCCTTCCACCACGCCCAGGACGAGCTCTCCCTGGGGAGAGGGCAAGGCGCCTCGGGCCTGGGACACGCGCGCACGGGCGGCCCCGGGCTCCCGCGCAACACCATCGCGCCCTTCAACCGGAGCTTCGCCGACAGCCTCCTCTGGGACGGCCGCGTGGAGCGCCTCCCGGACGGCTCCATCCGGGCGCCCGTCCCGCTGCCCGAGGGCGTCGACACGCTGCTCGAAGCGCAAGCACTGTTGCCTTTGCTCGACCGCGAGGAGATGCGGGGCGAGGTGGGCGATCGAGACGTGCGCGGAGCGGAGAACGAGCTGGCGGCCTTCGGCGACGACGCGCCCGAGGCGATCTGGGCCGCGATCATGGCCCGACTCATGGCCATCCCCGACTACCGCCGGTTCTTCGCCGACGCGTTCCCGGGCACCCCCGAGGGCGAGCACGACATCTCTCACGCCGTCGAGGCCATCGCGCGCTTCGAGATGCACCTCTGGGAGCTGACCGACACGCCGTTCGATGCCTATCTCGGATCGGAGCATCGCGAGCCCATCGAGGAGGCCCTGCAGGGAGACGCGCTCGCGGGCGCCGACCTCTTCTTCGGAGACGCGGGCTGCGACCGCTGCCACTCCGGGCCGCTGCTCAGCGACGACGCCTTCCACAACATCGGCGTGCCTCACGTGGGCCCGGGCAAGGAGCGCGGCCTCGACGAGGGTCGGTTCCTGGTCACGCGCGACCCGCTGGATCGCTTCGCGTTCCGCACGCCCCCGCTCCGCAACGTCGCGATGACCGCGCCGTACATGCACAACGGCAGCGTGGTGGGGCTGGAGGCGGCCATCCGCGTTCACCTCGATCCGCGGAGCGCGCTGGCGGGCCCCGCGCTGGGTCCGGACGGCGTGCACGTGGAGGTCGACCCCGCGGTGTCCGCGGAGATCGCGCAGACCCTCGATGCCGACGCGGCGCCGCTGCGCCCGCTCGTCGACGCGGAGATCGCGCAGCTCGTCGCCTTCCTCCAGCAGCTGACCTCCGAGACCGAGCTCCGCATCTTCCCGGGCGCGGGGGAGCCTGCGTCGGTGCCGAGCGGCCTCGAGGTCGACCGGGTGATCGATTGATCAGCTGATGCGCCAGCTCGAGGAGTCCGTGAGGCTCTCGTCGCCACCGAGCGCGTCGATGAACGCACGGAGGAAGACGCGCGCGTCGGGGAAGCGGTCCTTCGGGTCGAGGCTCATCGCGGTGGCGACGACCCCGGCGAGCTCCTCCGGCAGGTCGGGGCGAAGGGACGCGAGGCTCCGGCGCGGCTGCGTCCCCGCGCGTCGGAGGAAGGTGAGCAGCGGCTCGGCCGCGCGGACCTCGAGGGGCTCCTGGCCCGTCAGCATCTCGAAGAGCACGCTCCCCACCGCGAAGAGATCCGTGCGCCTGTCGATCTCGCTGCCGCCCCACACCTGCTCGGGGGCCATGTAGACCGGGGTGCCCAGGACCTCGTTGCCAGCGCTGACCTTGTCGCGCTCGTCCGCGTGGCGCGCGAGGCCGAAGTCGAGGATCTTCACCGTGATCTCGCCGGGGTTGGCGTCGCTGAGGAAGACGTTGTCGGGTTTGATGTCGCGGTGCACGACGCCGCGCGCGTGGAACGCGCCGAGCACGAGGAGGATCTCCGCGACGATGTCACGCACGAGCGCGAGCGGCATCGGGCGGGTCATGCGCTCCCAGAGGGTCTCGCCGTGCAGCAGCTCCATCGCGATGAAGGCCTGGCCGGTGTCGCTCAGCACGCCGAAGTCGTACACGACGATCGTCCCGGGATCGCTCACCTCGGCCATGGTGCGCGCCTCGCGCAGGAAGCGCTGATGCTGGGGGACGCTGGCCTCGAGCGGCGGGCCGAGCTTCACCGCGACGAGGCGGTCGAGCCGGAGGTCGGTGCATTCGTAGACGATCCCGGCCGCGCCCTCGCCCACCGTGCGCTCGACCCGGTAGCGCTCGCCCAGCACGCGTCGGCCGGGGGGAGCCGCGTCGGACAGCTCGGCCGCGTCGGAGCCGAAGCTGCACTGCCGCTTCACGCCGTCGACGTGCTCGTGGGGGAGCCCGCACACGTGGCAGCGATAGAACGCGAAGGTCTCGTCCCGTGTCTCCGTCACCGTGCCCATGCGCCCGGCCACCTCACCAAACGTGCCAGGCGGGGGATCGCCATCGCGAGGCGAGGACCCCCACCGGATGGCAGGCTTTCTCCTACGGGTCGTCGGCTCGGGCCGACAGCTGGTCCGGTCGCGCCACGCCCGATCCGATGTGAACGCCGGCCACCAGCTCCCCGGTGGCCGTCTCGGTGAAGCGGCCGTGCACCACGGTCCCCTCGGGGAACGGGCCCACCTCGCGCTGAAAAATGCAGTCGATGCGCCGGTCCTCGGGGTGCAGGGAGACCCGCAGGGCGTGGAACCCCATGAACGTCTCCGACCACGGATACTGCGCCTTGTAGAGCGCCTCTTTCGCGCTGAAGAGCGCGAGCGCGAGCCGGCCTCGCTCCACCTCCGCGCGCGTGTCGAGCCAGGCGATCTCCTCCGGCAGCATCGTGTGCCGCCAGAGCCGCCGGGCCAGCTCGTCGCGGTGCTCGACGTCCACGCCGACGGTGCCCACCATCGCCCGGTCCGCCACGGCCACGAAGGCCCGGGTGTCGCAGTGCGAGATGCTGCCCGCGATTCCGTCTGGCCAGATCGGCGCGCGGTCCTCGCGGTTGAGCAGCTCGAAGCCCTCGATGCCCAGGCGGGCCAGCCCGGCGCGCGCGAGCACCCGGGCGGTGGCGAACTCGCGCTGGCGCTTGATGGACGCCCTGGCCACCGCCGCTCGCTCGGCCGCGGTCAGCTCCGCGATGTGAACCTCGTCGACGGGCGCGCTCAGCACGACCACGTCGTCGTCGAAGAGATCGGGCAGCTCACTGAAGGACACGCCGGAGCATGTCATCGCGAGACGGCGAAGTCGCGCAGCGCGTATGCTCGGCC
>SHBB01000176.1 GCA_004213565.1 Sandaracinaceae bacterium | reverse complement strand
GGAGCGGGAGTGGCTGCGGCTGTATGCGACCAGTAGGAGGGCCGCGCCGAGTACGACAATCCGGACCGCGATCGGTCGGTCGCTTCGCGCGAGCAAGTCGACGCGTCGGCCGCCGCTCCCGCATCCGAGCCCGCGGCCGCATCCGCTCCCGCATCCGAGTCCGCATCCGCGACCGCATCCGAGTCCGCATCCGCGACCGCGTCCGCATCCGCGACCGCGTCCGCGACCGCATCCGAGTCCGCGACCGCATCCGTGTCCGCGACCGCATTCGAGTCCGCGTCCGCATCCGAGTCCGCTTCGGCTGCCGCTCCCGCAGCCGCAGCCTGATCGCGCCGGACCCGGAGCGCGCCACGACGGTCCGTCCGGCCGAGCAACTGCGCTTCATCGGCGTGCTCCGAACGGGAGCTGAGAACGGGGACGTCCAGCGTCCAGCTGGGAACGGGGACGCTCTTCGTCATATCGTCATAGCTCGAAGCCACTGGATTGATTGAGCTTTCCCGAATGACGATAAGACGATCAGCGTCCCTGGGGCACACCAAGCGGTCGGCCCTGGGGCACACCCATCAGTAGCCGCGGGTCTTGCAGATGATCTCGTTCATGATCTCGCGCGTGCCGCCGCCGATCGGGTAGAGACGCGCGTCGCGGTAGAGGCGCTCGACGACGTACTCGCGCATGTAGCCGAAGCCGCCGTGGATCTGCACCGCCTGGTCGGCGACGAAGGTGAGCATGTCGGTCGCGGCGTTCTTCGTCTGCGCCGCGAGCGCGGGGTCCTGCTCGCCGCGCGCGTAGCGCATGGCCAGCTCTCCCGTCAGCGCGCGGGCGGCCGCGAGGCGCGTCGACATGTCCGCGAGCTTGTGGCGGATCACCTGGAAGCCCGCGATGGGGCGGCCGAAGGCCTGACGCTCCTTGCTGTAGGCGTGCGCCTCGCGCAGCGCGAGCTCCGCGATGGCGACGCACTGCGCCGCGAGGAGCAAGCGCTCTTGCGTGAAGTTGGTCATGATGGCGACGAAGCCCGCGTTCTCCGGGCCGATGAGGTTCTCGGCCGGCACGCGGCAGTCTTCGAAGCTCAGCTCGGCCGTGTCGCTCGCCCACCACCCGGTCTTCTTCAGCTTCTTGCTCACCGAGTAGCCGGGCGTGTCGGCCTCGATGATGATCAGGCTGATCCCCCCGTGCTGCGCGCCGCCCGTGCGGACGGCCGCGGTGACGAAGTCGGCGCGCGTGCCCGACGTGATGAAGGTCTTGCTCCCGTTGACCACGTAGCAGTCGCCGTCCTTGTCGGCGCGGGTCCGCAGGCTCGCGACGTCCGAGCCGCCGCCCGGCTCGGTGATGGCGAGCGCGGAGACCTTCTGCCCGCGCAGGACGGGCGCGACGAAGCGCTCGCGCTGCGCGTCGGTGCCGTGATGCACGATGGGCGGGAGCGCGATCCCGTGGCTCCCGAGCCCGACGCAGGTCCCCACCGACTTGCCAGCCAGGATCATCTCCTCGGCCGCGACGATGATGTGCGTGATGTCCCCGCCGCTCCCGCCGCATGACTCCGGGTAGCCGATGCCGAGCATGTCGGCCGCACCCGCCTTCGCGTAGAGCTCCCGCGGGAACTCCTCCGCCTCTTCCCAGTCGTGGGCGTGTGGGGCGATCTCGGCCGCAGACCACCGGCGCACCTGCTCGCGCAGCGCGCGATGCTCGTCGTTCTCGAAGAAGAAGGCGCTCATGCCTCGCAGGATGGCGCACATGCCGGACGCGAAAAAGCCCCGAGCCGTCCGGGGGGACGAGGCTCGGGGCC
Source organism: Sandaracinaceae bacterium (assembly GCA_004213565.1). Lineage (GTDB taxonomy): Bacteria > Myxococcota_A > Polyangia > Polyangiales > Sandaracinaceae > JAVJQK01. The sequence continues at coordinate 13,891 of SHBB01000176.1, read as the reverse complement.
GCTCCGCGCGTGACGAGAGCGCGCTGGCTCAGACGCCGATGTGGCTCTCCAGGAACCACATGTCGAGCTCCGCGCCGCGCGCGACCTCCGTCAGGAGATCCTCCGTCACGACGTCTTCCTTATCCTGCGCGGCGCTGATGCCGTCACGCAGCTGGCGCGTGAAGATCGTGTAGCGGTCGACGAGGGCGCGGATGTGCTGCTTGCCGTCGATGACGCTCTCGTCGTACTCGCCGAGCTCCGAGCCGCTCGCAGCCATGCGGACGGTGCCCTTCGCGTAGCCCCCGAGCGTGCTCGCGCGCTCGGCGATGTCATCGGTCCACTCGCGAAGGTTGCCAGCGAGCTTGTCGAAGAGCTCGTGCCGCGCGAAGAACCAGGGGCCCTTGATGTTCCAGTGCGCCTGCTTGACCTGGTAGGTCAGGTCGATGCTCGTGGCGAGCGTGTCGTTCAGATGCTCGATCAGCGCCGCGCGCACATCGTCGTTCAGGTTCACGTGACTGGGAAAACGGGTAGCCATTCTTATTGTCTTCATCTCCTTTGGGTCGACGCCCCGACTCGGTCGTCGCTTACCACAGTGTAGGAGCAGTCCCCGTGCCAGCGCGCCACGCGGGGCGCGAGGGCGCAGTGGCCGTGGCCGAATGCCTCGGCTGAGACGCAGGCGCCGCACGGCCGCCTCGCATTCTCGGAGGATCGCGGGCCTGGTCCCTCCTTTGCACAATCGTTTGCGCAGGAGGACAGACCCCATGCTCGACTCGCGCCCCATCAACCTCGCCCAGCACTGTGTGGCCGACGCCATGTGCGCCATCCAGGAGCAGCTCGCCGCCGCGTTCCGTGGCGACTCCGACGGATGCCAGGTGGCACAACGCCGCGCAGCCTTTGCGACGGCGCAGGCCATTCGTCACGCGCGAGAGGCGCTCCGCGGCGAGCGGGTCTGAAACGACGAAGGCCGCCGCTCCCGAAGGAACGACGGCCTCGCCGTGTAGGCAGAGCTAGCGAATCACTCTTCGCTGGCCGCCGCCATGGCCTCGGCCGCGCGGGAGGACGACGACGCCTCCGCCGCGTCTTCGACCACCATCTCGAGACGGTCGTAGGCGCCGAGCCCGGTACCCGCCGGCAGGAGCCGACCCATGATGACGTTCTCCTTGAGGCCGCGGAGCTCGTCCACCTTCCCGTTGATCGACGCCTCGGTGAGGACCTTGGTCGTCTCCTGGAAGGCCGAGCCGCTGAGGAAGGACTCCGTGGAGAGCGACGCCTTGGTGATCCCGAGGAGCAGCGGCTCCGCGATGGCGGGCTGACCGCCCTTGCCGATCACCTTCTCGTTCTCCCGCTCGAAGATGGCCTTCTCGACCTGCTCGTCGCTGAGGAAGTTCGTGTCGCCCGGGTCCTTCACCCGCACGCGCCGGAGCATCATGCGGACGATGGTCTCGATGTGCTTGTCGTTGATCGAGACGCCCTGCAGTCGGTAGACCTGCTGGATCTCGTTCACGAGCCAGAACGCGAGCGCCTTCTCACCCTTGATCTTCAGGATGTCGTGCGGGTTCGCGGGGCCGTCCATCAGCGCCTCGCCGGCGCGGAGGTAGTCGCCCTCCTTGACCGTGAGGTGCTTGCCCTTGGCGATGAGGAACTCGCGCGCCTCACCGATCTCCGGCGTGATGATGACCTTGCGCTTGCCCTTGGTGTCCTTGCCGAAGGAGACCGTGCCGTCGATCTCGGCGACGATGGCGTGGTCCTTGGGCTTGCGGGCCTCGAAGAGCTCGGCGACACGCGGCAGACCGCCGGTGATGTCCTTGGTCTTCGTGGTCTCGCGCGGGATCTTCCCGAGGATCTCGCCCGCGTCCACCTCCTGGCCGTCGGCCGGGATGATGTTCGAGCCGACCGGGAGGAAGTAGCGCGCGAGGTTCTCGCCCACGCCCGTCTTCTTGGTCTCGCCCGTCTTCGGGTCCTGGATGCTGATCCGCGGGCGGGCCCCGGCGTCACGCGACTCGATGACCACGCGACGCGACAGGCCGGTCACCTCGTCGAGCTTCTCCTCCATCGTGACGCCGTCGACGATGTCGCCGTAGCTCACGACGCCGGGGACCTCGGTGAGGATCGGGATGGCGTAAGGGTCCCACTCCGCCAGGAGCGTGCCCCGCTCGACCTTGTCTCCGTCCTTCACCTTGAGGAAGGCGCCGTAGACGAGGTTGTACATCTCCTTCTCGCGACCGCTGTCGTCGACGATCTTGAGGAGGCCGTGGCGGTTCATGATGACGGTGGTGCCGTCCTTCTTGGTGACCGTCTTGGCGTTCTCGAGCTTCACCGCGCCTTCGAAGCGGTTCTCCAGGCTGGACTGCTCGATCTTGCCGCGCGCGGCCGCGCCACCGATGTGGAAGGTCCGCATCGTCAGCTGCGTGCCGGGCTCGCCGATGGACTGGGCCGCGATCACGCCGACCGCCTCACCCATGTTCACCTGGTAGCCACGCGCGAGGTCACGGCCGTAGCAGAGGGCGCAGATGCCGCGACGGGTCTGGCAGGTCAGCACGGAGCGGATGAGGACCCGCTCGATGCCGGCCTCTTCGACCACGTCCATCTTCGCCTCGTCGATCTCCTCACCGGCGGCCACGAGAACGGTCTCGTCGTCGCGCGGGTCGTAGATGTCCTCGAGGGCCGTCCGACCGAGGATGCGCTCACCGAGCGCCTGGACGACCTCGCCGCCCTCCTCGAGCTTCGTGACCTCGATGCCGTCGAGCGTGCCGCAGTCGTACTCGGTGACGACCGCGTCCTGCGCGACGTCCACGAGACGACGGGTCAGGTAACCCGAGTTCGCCGTCTTGAGGGCGGTGTCGGCCAGACCCTTCCGCGCGCCGTGCGTGGAGATGAAGTACTGCAAGACCGTCAGACCCTCACGGAAGTTCGCCGTGATGGGCGTCTCGATGATCTCACCGCTCGGCTTGGCCATCAGGCCCCGCATCCCGGCCAGCTGACGGATCTGCTGGTTCGAGCCACGAGCGCCGGAGTCGGCCATCATGAAGATCGGGTTGAAGGAGGTGGTCTCCTGGGTCTTGCCCGTCTCCGGATCCTCGATGTCCTCGACACCGATGCCGTCGAGCAGCTCCTTCGCGACCTGGTCGGACGCCGCCGCCCAGATGTCGACGATCTTGTTGTAGCGCTCGCCGTCGGTGATCAGACCTTCCTGGTACTGCTCGACCACGGTCTCCACGTCGGTCTGCGACTGCGCGAGGATCGTCTTCTTGCTGTCCGGGATGGTCATGTCGTCCATGCAGATGGAGACACCCGCCTGGGTCGACATCTCGAAGCCGAGGTTCCGCAGCCGGTCGGCCAGCAGGACCGTCGCCTTGTTCCGGCTGCGCCGGTAGCAGTCGTCGATCAGCCGGCTGAGCGCCTTCTTGTCGAGCACCTTGTTGCTCAGCTCGAAGGGCACCTCTTCCGGGGTGATCTCGCTGACGAGCACCCGGCCGACCGTGGTCTCGAAGATCCCCGTCGGGCGCTTGCCGTCCGGGCCGATGGGCGCGTCCTTGTCCGCGCGCACCTTGATCTTCGCGTGCAAGTGGACCTCACCCGCGTCGTAGGCCGCGCGGACCTCCTCGGGGCTGGAGAAGACGCTCTTGAGCATCTTCTCGCGGAGGGCCTGCTTGTCAGCGTCCTTGAGCTTGCTCCACTTCGCTTCGTCGGCCGTCGCGGGCACGTCGGCCGGCATCTCCCCCTTCGCGAAGGGGCGCTGACGCGTCATGTAGTAGAGCCCGAGGACGATGTCCTGCGTCGGGTTGATGATCGGGCGACCGTGCGCGGGCGAGAGGATGTTGTTCGTGCTCATCATGAGCACGCGCGCCTCCATCTGCGCCTCGACCGAGAGCGGCACGTGGACCGCCATCTGGTCACCGTCGAAGTCGGCGTTGAAGGCGGTGCAAACGAGCGGGTGAAGCCGGATGGCCTTCCCCTCGATGAGCACCGGCTCGAAGGCCTGGATGCCGAGGCGGTGGAGCGTCGGCGCCCGGTTGAGCATCACCGGGTGCTCGGTGATGACCTCTTCCAGGATGTCCCAGACCTCGGGCTTCTCCTTCTCGACGAGCTTCTTCGCGCTCTTGATCGTCGTGACGTAGCCGCGCTCTTCGAGCTTGTTGTAGATGAACGGCTTGAAGAGCTCGAGCGCCATCTTCTTCGGCAGGCCGCACTGGTGCAGCTTGAGCGACGGCCCGACCACGATGACCGAGCGGCCCGAGTAGTCGACGCGCTTGCCGAGGAGGTTCTGGCGGAAGCGGCCCTGCTTGCCCTTGAGCATGTCGCTGAGCGACTTCAGGGGGCGCTTGTTCGGGCCGGTGATCGTCTTGCCACGGCGGCCGTTGTCGAAGAGGGCGTCGACCGCCTCCTGCAGCATGCGCCGCTCGTTCCGGATGATGATCTCCGGCGCGTTCAGCTCGATGAGCCGCTTGAGGCGGTTGTTGCGGTTGATGACGCGGCGGTAGAGATCGTTGAGATCGCTCGTCGCGAACCGGCCACCGTCGAGGGGGACGAGGGGACGCAGATCCGGCGGGAGCACCGGGATCACCGTCAGCATCATCCACTCGGGGCGGTTGCCGCTCTCCTTGAAGGCCTCGACGACCTTGAGGCGCTTCGCGTACTTCTTGCGCTTCGCCTCGCTCGTCGCCTCCTTCATGTCGGTGCGCAGGGTCTCGGCGAGACCGTGCACGTCGACGTCACGGAGCATCTCGAGGATCGCCTCGCCGCCCATGCCGGCCTTGAACGCGTCCCAGCCGAACTCGTCCGAGAGCTCCTGGTAGCGCTCCTCGCTGAGCACCTCGGCGCGCTCGAGCGGCGTGTCCATCGGGTCGAGGACGACGTAGCTCTCACAGTAGAGGATGCGCTCGAGGTCCTTGAGCGAGATGTCGAGCACCGCGCCGATGCGCGACGGGAGGCTCTTCATGAACCAGATGTGCGCGACGGGCGTCGCCAGGGTGATGTGGCCGAGGCGCTCACGACGCACCTTCGACTGGATCACCTCGACGCCGCACTTCTCGCAGACGATCCCACGGTGCTTCATGCGCTTGTACTTGCCGCAGATGCACTCGTAGTCCTTCACCGGCCCGAAGATCTTCGCGCAGAACAGGCCATCCCGCTCCGGCTTGAAGGTCCGGTAGTTGATCGTCTCCGGCTTCTTGACCTCACCGTGCGACCACTCGCGGATCTTCTCGGGCGACGCCAGCGAGATCCGGATCGCAGAGAAGGAGAGCGGATCCTTCGGCTTCTCGAAAAAGCTGAAAATATCTTTCATCGGTTGGCTCCCTCTTCCACGCCCTGATGCTGCATCTCACAGCTGCCGCTGTGGTTGTTCAACACGAACCGGTTGTTCCCCATGCTCACGTAGGTGGCTCTGCAGCCGCAGCCCTCGACGCCGAACTGCATGGTTCCCAGTTCTTGGATCGCAATCTGCTCTTCCGCGCACTGCATATCGAATGATGCCCTGCGGAGCAGGGCCGGGCGCCATGTCGAGCACCCCGTGACGAGGACTGCGGTCCCAAGAACCGTCGTGGCGGCTGCCCTTCCACGCATAATCAGTCCTCCGCCGCGAGCGCGTCTAGGCTCCGCGGGCTCTCGATGAGCTCGACGTTCAGGCACAGCGCCTGGAGCTCTTTCATCAACACGTTGAAGCTCTCCGGAAGCCCCGCGTCGAGCGTGTACTCGCCCTTCACGATGGCCTCGTACATCCGGGTCCGCCCTTGTACGTCGTCGGACTTCACCGTCAAGAATTCCTGCAGTGCGTGGGCCGCACCGTAGGCCTCCATCGCCCAGACCTCCATCTCGCCCAGGCGCTGGCCACCGAACTGGGCCTTGCCGCCGAGGGGCTGCTGGGTGACGAGCGAGTACGGGCCGATGCTCCGCGCGTGGATCTTGTCGTCCACGAGGTGGTGGAGCTTCAGCATGTACATGATGCCGACGGTGACGTCCTTGTGGAACCGCTCGCCGGTCCGACCGTCGAAGAGCACCGTCTGACCGGTGGTCTGGGACGACAGGTGGTAGAGCGGGCTGCTCATCTCCTGCTCGCGGGCGGTGTCGCCGACGAGGGAGAGGAGCTTCTTGATCTCGCTCTCGTGCGCGCCGTCGAAGACGGGCGTCGCGAGCTGCAGACCGTGGTGGATCTTGCGGACGAAGGCGGGGAGCTCGTCCACCGGCATCTCTTCGATGATCTTCCGGGTGTCGCCCGTGCTGTAGATCTCGAGGAGGAGCTTGCGGAGCGGCTCACCGGCGAAGCCCTTCTCTTCCATCAGCTCGTTGAGCTGGCGGCCGAGCAGGTATCCGGCCCAACCGAGGTGGGTCTCGAGGATCTGCCCCACGTTCATCCGGCTGGGGACGCCGAGCGGGTTGAGGCAGATGTCGACCGGGGTGCCGTCGGGCAGGTAGGGCATGTCGACCTCGGGGAGGATCCGCGAGACGACGCCCTTGTTGCCGTGGCGACCGGCCATCTTGTCGCCGACCTGGAGCTTGCGCTTGATGGCGATGTAGACCTTCACCATCTTGATGACGCCCGGGGGAAGCTCGTCGCCCTTGCTGAGCTTGGCGATCTTCTCCTGGAAGAGCGTCTCGATGGCCTGGGTCTGCTCCTCGAGCTGCTCCAGGATGTTGGCGATGGTCTCCTGACCCTTGTCGACCTCGATGTCCTTCCAGTACTTCTTCGGGATCGGGTCGAGCTCGTTGGCGACGATCTTCGCGCCCTTGGCGAGGAGCACCTTGCCCTTGTCGTCCACCAGCTTGGCGTTGGTGGTGCGACCGAGGAGGAGCTTGCGGACACGCTCATACGCGGACTCGCGGATGATCTTGATCTCGTCCGCCATGTCCTTTTCGAGCTTCGCGCGCTCCTGGTCTTCGATCTCCTTGGCGCGCTCGTCCTTCTCGGTGCCCTTGCGGCTGAAGACGCGGGCGTTGATCACGACGCCGCCGACGCCCGGGGGGACCCGGAGCGAGGTGTCGCGCACGTCGCCCGCCTTCTCGCCGAAGATGGCGCGAAGGAGCTTCTCCTCGGGGGACAGCTGGGTCTCGCCCTTCGGCGTGATCTTGCCGACCAGGATGTCGCCGCTCTTCACCTCGGCGCCGATGCGGACGATGCCGCTGTCGTCGAGGTCCTTGAGCGCCTCCTCACCCACGTTCGGGATGTCGCGGGTGATCTCCTCCTTGCCGAGCTTGGTGTCGCGCGCGACGCACTCGAACTCCTCGATGTGCACGGAGGTGTAGATGTCCTCCTTCGCGATGCGCTCCGAGAGCAGGATGGAGTCCTCGAAGTTGTACCCGCCCCAGGGCATGAAGGCGACGACGCAGTTCCGGCCGAGCGCGAGCTCGCCCATGTCGCAGCTCGGGCCGTCGGCGATGACGTCTCCCGCCTTGACCTTCTCACCCTGCCGGACGACCGGCTTCTGGGTGTAGCTGGTGCTCTGGTTGCTGCGCTGGAACTTGTTCAGGCGGTAGATGTCGGGGAACGCCCCGGCCTCGCCCTCCGCCTTGACCACGATGCGCGTCGCGTCGACCGAGTCGACCACGCCGTCCCGCTTCGCGAGGATGCAGACGCCGGAGTCGCGCGCCACCTTGGCCTCGAGGCCGGTGCCGACGATCGGCGCGTGCGTCCGCACGAGCGGCACCGCCTGCCGCTGCATGTTCGAGCCCATGAGCGCGCGGTTCGCGTCGTCGTGCTCGAGGAACGGGATGAGCGACGCCGCGACCGACACGAGCTGGTTCGGGCTCACGTCCATCAGGTTGATCTGGTCGTTGGTGACCATGACCGTGTCGCCGTTGTAGCGGGCGCTGACGAGGTTGCTGACGAGCTTGTTGTCGTCGTCGACCTCGGCGTTCGCCTGCGCGATGTAGTAGCCCTCCTCCTCGAGCGCCGAGTACCAGCGCACATCGGTGGAGACCTGGCCCTCTTCGACCTTGCGGTACGGCGTCTCGACGAAGCCGTACTCGTTCACCCGCGCGTAGGTCGAGAGCGACGCGATGAGGCCGATGTTCGGACCCTCCGGCGTCTCGATGGGGCAGATGCGGCCGTAGTGGGTGGTGTGCACGTCGCGGACCTCGAAGCCCGCGCGCTCACGCGTCAGGCCGCCCGGCCCGAGCGCCGAGAGACGACGCTTGTGCGTGACCTCGGAGAGCGGGTTGGTCTGGTCCATGAACTGCGAGAGCTGGCTGCTCCCGAAGTACTCCTTCACCACCGCGGAGACGGGCTTCGCGTTGATGAGGTCGTGCGGCATGAGCGTCTCGATCTCCTGAGACATGCTCATGCGCTCCTTGATCGCGCGCTCCATGCGAACCAGGCCGATGCGGTACTGGTTCTCCATGAGCTCGCCGACGGCGCGCACCCGGCGGTTGCCGAGGTGGTCGATGTCGTCGGTCGTGCCGCGGCCGTTCTTCAGCTCGATGAGGTGACGAACGGTGTGGAGGATGTCGAGCGGGGTCAGGACGGTGGTGTCGAGATCCGGCTTCTCCTCTTCCTCGTCGCGGTAGAACTTGTAGTTCAGCTTCAGCCGACCGACGCGCGACAGGTCGTAGCGCTCGGGGTTGAAGAAGAGGTTGTGGAAGAGGGTCTTCGCCGTCTCGAGCGTGGGCGGATCGCCCGGGCGCAGCCGACGGTAGATCTCGAGGATCGCCTCGTCCTGCGTGACCACCTTGTCGGCGATCAGCGTGTCGCGGAGGTAGCTGCCGACGTTCAGGCCGTCGATGAAGAGCACCTTGAAGGTGTCGACGCCGGCGCCCTGGATCTGCTCGAGCTTCTCCTCGGTGATCTCCTCGTTGACGCCGAGGAGGACCTCACCGGTCTCGTCGTCGATGACGTCCTCGGCGCTGACCTTGCCGATGACCTCGGTCGGGTCCATCGGCAGCCGGTCCATGCCCGCGTTCTTGAGCTTGCGGATGGCGGCGCGGGTGAACTTGCGGTTCTTCCGGACGATGATGTCGCCGTCGACCTTGATGTCGCGCGTCGCGCGCTGACCCGGGAGCAGGTCGAACTCGATCGACTTCGAGAACTTGCTCGGGCTGTCGACGAAGATCGTCTCGGTGTCGTAGTAGAACTTGAGCAGCTCACCGGTCGTGTAGCCGAGCGCCTTGAGGAGCACGGTGGCGTGCATCTTCCGGCGGCGGTCGATCCGGACGTAGAGCAGGTCCTTCGGGTCGAACTCGAAGTCGAGCCACGAGCCGCGGTACGGGATGACCCGCGCCTGGTAGAGCAGCTTGCCCGAGGAGTGGGTCTTGCCCTTGTCGTGGTCGAAGAAGACGCCCGGGCTGCGGTGCAGCTGGCTGACGACGACGCGCTCGGTGCCGTTGATGATGAAGGTGCCGTTCTCCGTCATCAGGGGGATCTCGCCGAAGTAGACCTCCTGCTCCTTGATGTCGCGGACGGTCTTCTCCGAGCTGTCACCACCCGTGTCGTAGATGATGAGCTGGATCGTCACCTTGATCGGCGCGGCGTACGTCATGCCGCGCTGGATGCACTCGTCGACGTCGTACTTCGGACGCTCGAGCGTGTAGCCGACGAACATCAGCTCGCTCGTGCCGTTGAAGTCACGGATCGGGAAGACGCTCTTGAAAACGTTCTGCAGCCCGATGTCGACACGCTCGTGCGGCGGCACGTTCGCCTGCAAGAACTTCTCATACGACTTCTTCTGAATGTCGATGAGGTTCGGGATTTGAATGATCTGAGTGATCTTCCCGAAGCTGTGGCGAATGCGGAAGTTGGTCTGGACCATCGACGCCATGGTTTCGCGGAGCTCCCATTCGACCGGTTGGAGGGGGCTGCGCCGGTCTTCGCAGCGGGCGCGTCGAACGCCCGAAAATGCCCGTCAAGTGGGCAATGCCCGTTCAAGCCAAGCGAGTGCTGAGCTACATGCCCGGAGGATCAGAGAATCAAACGCACGGCCGCGTCGACGGGGCGATGGCGCTCCGCGACGCGACCGTTTCGGCAACGATCAGGCTCGTCACAGACGACGACGCATCCCAACGCCCGGGCTGGCGAAGGGACGCGACGTCATCGACGAAGAAACAACGATGAGGGCGGCCGGAAGTCACTACTTGAGGGTGACCTTCGCGCCAGCCTCCTCGAGCTTCTTCTTGATCTCCTCGGCCTCTTCCTTGGAGACGTTCTCCTTGACGGCCTTGGGAGCGGCCTCGACGAGGTTCTTCGCGTCGGCCAGGCCGAGGCTCGTGACCTCACGGACCGCCTTGATCACGTTGATCTTCTTGGCGCCGACGTCGGTCAGCTCGACCGTGAACTCGGTCTGCTCTTCGGCCGCCTCGACCGGGGCCGCCGGGCCACCGGAGACCGCGACGGGCGCCGCGGAGACGCCCCACTTCTCTTCGAGCGCCTTGACCAGGCCAGCCACATCCATGACGGACCAAGAGCTGAGCTCCTCGACCATCTGCTCCAGATTCATGTTCGCCATTGTCTCTACCTTCTATTCAAGCCGCGCCGTCCTCCGCCGAAGGTGCTGACGCGAATTTGTTCCTGTGAAGCCCACGGACCGTGAGCGCAATCTGATTTCGTGCGAAAAGTCCGGGACCGCCCTCTCGGAGCGTCCCCGGTTGGTGCTCAGCCGCCCTGCTCCTCGAGCTGGCGACGGCGAGCGTCCAGGAGGTACGCGAAGTTCTGACCGGCCGCGTGGAGCTGGCGAGCCAGACCCTGCGCGGGAGCCAGGAGCTGCGCGAGCAGCATGGCGCGGAGCTCATCCTTGCCGGGAAGGGATGCGAGCTGCGTCTCGACCTGCTTGGCATCGAGGACGCTCTCGTCCATGACGCCGCACTTGACCTCGAGCACCTCGTTCTTCTCGTCTTCCTTGCGGAAGTTCCTGATGATCTTCGCGGCCGCGGACGGGTCCTCGTAGGACCACGCCACCCCGGTCATCCCCTTCAGGGACGCGTTGATGGTGTCGTCGGTCTCGAGCGAGGTGCCCTTGAGCGCCTGCTTGATGAGGCGGTTCTTGACCACCTTGTACTCGACACCGGCCTCGCGGAACCGCTTGCGCAGCTCCGTGATCTGCGGGACGTCGACGCCGGCGTAGTCCACCAGCACGACCGCAGTGGCCTTCTCGAAGTTCTGCTTCACCGCGTCGACGACGGCGGCTTTTTCAGTACGCGTTGCCATGTCAGGCCTCGACCGTGGCGGGGTCAATCTTGATCCCCGGCCCCATGGTGCTGCTGAGCGTGATGCTCCGGAGGTACGTCCCCTTGGCAGATGCCGGCTTGGCACGCAAGAGGGCGTCGAGGAGCGCCTTGGCGTTCTCGCGGAGCTTGTCCGACTCGAAGGAGCGCTTCCCGACCGGCGCGTGCACGATGCCCGCACGCTCCACCCGGAACTCGACCTTACCGGCCTTGACGTCGCTGATCGCCTTGGTCACGTCGAACGTGACGGTGCCCACCTTCGGGTTGGGCATCAGGCCACGGGGACCGAGCACGCGTCCGAGACGACCGACCTGACCCATCATGTCCGGCGTGGCGACGACTGTATCGAAGTCGAGCCATCCATCCTGGACCTTCTGGACCATGTCGTCCGCTCCGACGAAGTCGGCACCAGCGGCTTGCGCCTCGGTGGCCTTCTCGCCCTTCGCGAACACGAGGACGCGGACGGTCTTTCCGATGCCGTGAGGCAGGACCGTCGCGCCGCGGACCATCTGATCGGCGTGCTTTGGATTGACGCCCAGACGAACCGCGAGGTCCACGCTCTCGTCGAATTTGGCGAATGACGCCTCCTTCACGAGCGCGCAGGCTTCCTCGAGCGCGTAGAGGCGGGCGCGATCGACTTTGCCGACCGGCTCCTTTCGCCTTCTACCTGTCTGCATTTCCTTCTCCCATTCGACGGCGGGGACCAGTCCCCAACCGCCTCCCACCCGTGGGTGGTGATGCGCCGGCGAGCCCGGCGCGTGAGCGGTGAACGTGTATAGAACGATCCTGCGCGAGGGCCACCCCGCGGTCCGATCGGCGCGGCCGAGCTCAGTCGGTGACGTCGACGCCCATCGACCGGCAGGTGCCGGCGAGGGTGCGCGCGGCGGCCTCGATGCTGCCCGCGTTCATGTCCTTGAACTTCTCGGCCGCGAGCTTCTCGAGCTGCCCACGCGTGATGGTGCCGACCTTCTCCTTGTTCGGCACGGGCGAGCCGCTGCCCGGCTTCTTGCCGATCTTGAGGCCGATCTCGCGCTTGATCAGGACCGACGCCGGCGGGGTCTTCGTGATGAAGGTGAAGGACCGGTCCGCGAAGACGGTGATCACCACGGGGATGATCAGGCCCTCCTGCTTCTGGGTGCGGGCGTTGAACTCCTTGCAGAACTGCATGATGTTCACGCCGTGCTGGCCCAGCGCCGGGCCGACGGGCGGCGACGGGTTCGCCTTGCCGGCGGAGAGCTGGAGCTTGATCTGACCGATGACCTTCTTCATGGCACTTCAATCCCGGGCCCCTGCGTGGGCGCCCTGATGTGACGATTCTCTGGGCTCAGACCGTCTTCTCGACCTGGCCGTAGTCGAGCTCCACCGGGGTGGCTCGACCAAAGATGCTGACGAGGACCTTGACCTTCTGCTTGTCGGGGTTGACCTCTTCGACCGTCCCCGTGAAGTTCGCGAACGCCCCGTCGATGACGCGGACGTGGTCGCCCGCCTCGAACACCACGCGCGGCTTGGGACGCGCGGCGCCCTCCGCGACCTGCTGGGTGATGGCGTTGATCTCCGACTCCGGGACCGGCGCCGGGTGGCGTCCGCCCACGAAGCCGCTGACCTTCGGGGTGTCCTTGACGAGATGCCAGGTGCCGTCGGTCAGGTCCATGTTGACGAAGATGTAGCCGGGGTAGAACGTCCGGCTCGTGACGCGGCGGCCGGTGGGCCGGTTCTCCGTCACGTTCTCCTTCGGGATCAGGATCTCACCGAAGGACTCTTCGGCCCCCGCCTGACGGATCCTCTCCTCCAACGAGAGCTTCACTTTGCTCTCGTAGCCGGAGTAGGCCTGGACTACGTACCACTTCTTTCCCATGACAGGTCCTGATGCGCGCGAAGCCAGCCCCCCGGCTCGCGGCGAATGAGTAAGAGCCAGCCGCTAGCTCGTCGAGTAGATGAGGTCCGTGAACGCGGACCAGATGGAGTCGAAGATGCCGAGATACGCGGCGGCGATGATCGACGTGATGATCACGACGATGGTGTTCCGCCAGGTCTCCTGACGGGTGGGCCAGGTCACCTTCGACAGCTCTCCCGCCACCTCGTCGGCGAGGGGCCGGACCTTCGGGTGACGGTACAGCAGGAAACCCGTGAGGATACCGATGATGGCGGCGACGCCGGAGACGAGCGTGCCCTCGGGCTCCGCGAAGTATCCCCAGACGAAGCTGATGAGCTTGTCACTCAGGTAGAAGGTGAGGATGGCGATCACCACGAAGGCGAACTGCACCCACCGCTCCATCCCGAGCGTCTTCGCTTCTTCGAATTCGAGTTCTTCGTCCGACATCGTCGTCTCGCCTGTCTCAGGTCAGGAGGGGCTCGAACCCCCGACCTGCGGATTTGGAATCCGCTGCTCTACCAACTGAGCTACTGACCTATTCTCTCTTTCGCGGCGCTCCGAGCTTCGCGCGAGGCTCCTATCGAGACTCTCGGTGCACCGTGTGCCGGTTGCACGTCCGGCAGAATTTCTTGAAGGCCAGCCGCTGTGTCTGGCCCTCTTCGCCCGGCTGAACGGGGCGCTTTGGCTTGGTCGTCTTGTAGTTGCGCGCGCCGCACTCGTCACATACGAGCGCGACGCGCTGCCTATCGCCCATGGGGTGCGGATTATTGGGTGATCTTGGTGATGACGCCAGCGCCGACCGTGCGGCCGCCCTCGCGGATGGCGAAGCGCTGCTTCTCTTCCATCGCGACCGGCGTGATCAGCTCGACCTTCATCTGCACGTTGTCGCCG
>SHBB01000175.1 GCA_004213565.1 Sandaracinaceae bacterium | reverse complement strand
GACGGCCCGGTTCTCGGTTCGGGGCGACGAGGAAATGCTTCAGCATTTTCGAGGAGACACGGGCCGAGAGACGGGTCGTCCCGCCCGAGAGACGAGGAGCGAGGTTCTTCAACGGACTGCTAGGGCTCGAAGACGCGGAACACCTGAAGCATGTCCTGGGCGCGAGGCTCCGCGTGGCGGCGGGCGTAGAAGCTCGCCTCCACCCCCACCCAGCCACGCCACTGCCCGCGGTCGTCCAGGATCTGCAGCATCGGCTTCACGTGGGAGTTGCCGTCCGGTGGGTAGCACTCGGCGCCCTGGGCGAGGCAGGTGCACCAGTGCCAGAAGGTGTCCCGTCGATCGAACGAGCTCATCTGCTGGATGTAGTACTGGATGGACGTGTCGCCGTCGTAGGGCGCGACGCACCCGGCGCGACAGGAGCGCGGTGACGACGGCTGGAAGTACGTCATGACGTAGGTCGTCGCGCCCGAGCCGTCGCATCGGTCGTAGATGGAGTTCCGCCACGGCAGCGCCGAGGTCGTGGTGATCTCGTCGCGCACCCACTGCACGGTGTCGAAGGCGAGCGGACCCGGGTGCGCTTGCACCGAGGACATCGCGCGGCGCGTGTCGAGCGCGGCGTCGCTCCCGGCCATGAACCCATGCGTCGCCTCGCGCGAGCCCCGCAGCGCGCCCTCGACGAGGAGACCGTCCGCGCGCTCCTCGAGATCCCACGACTCCCAGTACGGCGGCGTCGTGTCGCCCCACCGCAGGATGACCACCGGGGTCCCGCCGATCGTGTCCATCTCGAACGTCCCGACGCGCACGTCTGCGGGCGCGCCGGCGAAGCCGTCGACCGTCAGGACCTCGCAGCGCTGCACGTCCGCGGATCCGCCCACGCAGTCGCCGGCCGGGGTCGTGCCCGTGCCGACGCGGGCCGCGGGGGCGGTCTGGCTCCAGAGGTACATGCGGGCCGTCACCGCGCCGCTCGGCTCGAACGCGTAGGTGCCGAGTCGCACTCCGTTGCGGCGAGCCGAGGTCGAGAAGCTGCCCAGCGCGACGACGAAATGGGGGCGCCCGAGCGGGAGGCGAGGATCGTGTCCGGCGTCGGGAGCGGGAGCGGCGTCCATCGCGCCGACGCCGCTGTCGCCTCCCACCGCGCCGCCGTCGCTCGAGCCGTCCACTGCGCCGTCCACCGCGCCGTCGCGCGCGGCGCTGGGCCCGGAGTCCCGGACGCTCCTCGCGTCCATCGAGACGTCGGCGTCGCGCGCGACCCCGGCGTCGGCGTCTCCCCCGCCCCCGCAGGCGAGCGCAAACACGAGGAGGCTCGGGCACAGCACGCGCATGGCCAGCACGATACCCGACGAGACGCGGGCCGGGCCAAGAGACCGCCAGCAGATTTTTTCTCGGAACCCCTCCCGGCAGGCGCTGTCAGTGGGTGCGTACCGAGCAGCGCGAAGCGCCAACGCCCCGAGCGGAGAGCGCGCGCCTGCTTCGACCACGCAACGTCGCGGCTTCGGCCGCCAGGGAGGAGTCCGTCGTCATGAGCCAGCAGCTGCCCAACCCATTCGCCGTCCCCGTGCAGACCCCCATCCCGGAAGCGCATGTACCGGAAACGCATGTACCGGAAGCGCATGAACCCGAAGCGCAGTTGCGCTGGGGGATCGAGGCGAGCGCGCCGCCCGTCGACCCGAGCGAGGTCGAGTCGACCGAGAGCGCGGTCGAGGTCGTCGTGATGTGGGGCGACTCCGATGTGCTGCACGTCGAGCACGTCAGCCCGCCCCGCGACGTCACCCTCGGCGATCTCTCCCTCGCGGACGACACGCTCGGGCGGCTGCCCATCGTGGTCGAGCGGGCCGGCACGCTGTGCTGCGTGCTCCCCGAGGGCGCGGAGGGCACGGTCACCGTCGGCGAGGCGACCCGCTCCTTCGACACCCTGGCGGCCGAAGGCAAGCTCACCCCGTACGACGCGATCCCCGGCGCCCGCCTCTTCGTGATGCCCGACGGCGCCGCCGCCCGCGTGACGCACGAGGGCTTCACCTTCCTCGTCCGCCCGACCCAGGCCGGCAAGTTGCTCGCGTCCGGCGGCGCGATCCCCTGGAAGCGCTACGGCTGGATCGCCGCGTCGCTCGGCGTTCACGCCTTCGTGCTGACGATGTTCTACTTCATGCCGCCCAGCACCCAGGCGCTCAGCTTCGACAACGCCGACGCGCTCGGCCGCATGGTCGAGTACATGGACCCGGGCCGCGAGGTCATCGAGGAGACGCCGGACTTCCTGCAGCCCGAGGAGCCGAGCAACGAGCAGGCGGGCGGCGAGGGCGAGCGGGCCGCGGAGGACGAGGGCGCGATGGGCCGCGAGGACTCGCCGAACACCAACAACCGCTACGCGGTCGAGGGGCGCCCCGACGACCCGAACCCGGAGATGGCGCGCGAGAACGTGCGCGAGCACATGGCCGAGATGACCGCGATCGGCACCGTGGCCGCGCTCGTCGGCAGCTGGGACGCGCCGACCTCTCCCTACGGCGCCGACCGCGCGCACGGCCTCGACGCCTTCAACGCGATGGGCTCGCTGATGGGCGCCCAGGCCGGCAACGACTTCGGCTTCGGCGGCCTCGGCATGGGCGGCACCGGGCGCGGCGGCGGCGGCAACGGCCTCGGCACGATCGGGCTCGGCCGGCTCGGCACCATGGGGCACGGCGACGGAACGGGCCCGGGCAACGGCTACGGCGACGGAGTCGGCCTGCCCGGTCGCGAGCACACGCCTCGCGTGCCGCAGATCCACACCGTCGACACTCGCGTGGTCGGGGCGCTGAGCGCGGAGGCCATCCGCCGCGTCGTGCGCCGCCACCTCCCCGAAGTGCGCCACTGCTACGAGCAGGGCCTGGTCGGCAACCCGAGCCTCGAGGGTCGCGTCACGGTGAGCTGGATCGTCTCGCCCACCGGCGCGGTGCAGAGCGCGAACGTCGTCAACAGCTCGCTGAGCAATGGCCGCGTCGAGGGCTGCGTGGAGCAGGCGGTCCGGCGCTGGACCTTCCCGCAGCCCGAGGGCGGCGGCACGGTGGGCGTGAACTACCCGTTCGTGCTCCAGACGCACTGAGCCAGCCTCGGAGGCTCCACGACCGGTCGGATCGCGCGCGCGGTCCGACCGGTCTTCGTTCCGTCGGCGTCCCGGTTCGTGCGCCGGGGGACGCGAGCGTGCATGCTCCGTCCCGATGTTGGAGCAGCCGCTTTCCTCCGAGGTCTCCGCCACCGAGCTCTACGCGCTCACCGCCGACGGGTGGCGCATCCAGATGACGCGGAGCCTCGAGCCGTCGCGGCTGGATCGCTCGCGCAGGCCCGTGCTCATCGTGCCCGGCTACGGGATGAACGGGTCGATCTTCGTCTCGCATCCGGGCGGGACCGCGATGGTCTCGTACCTCGCGGCGCAGGGGCTCGAGGTGTGGACGCTCAACCTCCGCGGGCAGGGGGCGACCGCGCCGGTCAACGGGGAGGCGCCGCCGCCTTCGCTCCGGAGCTACGCGGAGCAAGACCTGCGGGCCGCGATCACGACCGTGCTCGACCGGACCGAGTCGGTGCAGGGCCGCCTCGACGTGCTGGGCTGCAGCCTCGGGGGCTCGATCACGTACGCGCTGATGGCGCTCGAGCCCGAGCTGCCGATCGGGCGCTTCGTGGCCATGGCCTCGCCGCTCCGCTGGGAGGACGTGCCGCTGCTGTTGCGGCTGCCCTTCCGCTCGCGCCGGCTCGCGCGGCTGATGCCGGTGCGCGGCACGCGGCGGCTGGCCGGGCTGGCCATGCCCATCGCCAAGCGCGCGCCGTTCGTGGTCTCGCTCTACCTCAACGCGAAGAACATCGACCTCGAGCACGCGGCGGCGATGATCGAGCAGACGGTGGAGGACCCGCACCCGCGCGTGAACGCCGACATCGCGAAGTGGATGCGGGCCGGCGACATGGTGCTCCGGGGCGTCAACGTGACCGATCAGCTCCGGCGCCGCACCGAGCCGCTCATGGTCGTGACCGCCAACCGCGACGGCATCGTGCCGGGCGCCGCGTCGCGGAGCGCGCTCAGCGCCTGGGGCGGGCCGGTCGAGGCGCTCGAGGTGGGGGACGCGTCGCAGTGGTATTCGCACGCGGATCTCTTCGTGGGACGCGAGGCCCCGAGGCGCGTGTTCGCGCCGATCGCGCGCTTCCTCCATCGGTGACTACACACGATGGGGAGGAGCGCGCATGGTGACGCCATGCGCTTGCTCTTCTTCTTCTGCGCGGCGGTCGCCCTGGCTGGCTGCGCCGACCACCACGATCGAGGCGACGACGCCGGGGCGCCCGCCGAGCGCGACGCGAGCCCCGCCGATCCGCCGCCGCTGCCGCCCGCGCCGATCGACGCCGGACCCTCCTGCTCCTGTCGAACCGGCGACTACACCGTCGAGGGAGAGGGAGACGGCTTCACCCTCTCCTATCGCCTGAGCGTCGAGGAGTGCGACGGCGAGCTCCTCTGCACGCTGGACGACATGGAGCGCAGATGCATGCGCGAGGGCGGGAGCTTCCGCGTCTACCTCGACACCGACGGCTACGTGCAGCTGATCTTCGGCGAGACGCCGTGCGACGTGCCGTGGACGGGCCGATACGCCACCCACGGCGGCTCGGCGACGGTCACCGCGAGCCGGATCGACCGAGACTGACTCACTCGCGCTCGAGGTGGCCGACGAGCAGCCGGGCGAGCCAGCCGCGGAACTCCGTGCGCACGTCCGGGTCGTCGGTGAGATCCGCCGCGCGCAGGACCCCCGGCTCGAACACGGCCGCGCCGAGCATCGCGTAGACGCTCAGGAGCACGGTGAACATCGTGTCCCGCGCGTCGCTGGGTCCTCGCTCCCGCTCCCGGGCCGCGTGCGCGAGCTGGGTGAGGACCGCCAGCGGGTGCTGCCCCTCCTCGAGCAAGAGGCGGGAGTGGTCACCGTGCTCGAGCGAGAGCCAGCCGAGCAGCCGCCCGTAGCCGCCGTCGACGATCACCTCGAAGGCGCGCTCCAGCACGCGGCCGGGGTTCTCGCCGAGATCCGTCAGGCCGGAAAGGGCCGTCGCGAGCTCCGTCTGGAGGTCATCGAGCCCGCGCTGGACCACCGCCGCGATGAGGCCGTCGCGGGTGCCGAAGTGATGGAGCAGCGCCTGGCGGGAGACGCCCAGCTCCTCCGCGATCGGATCGAGGCGGAGGCCGGAGGGGCCGGTGATCCGGAGCTGCTCTCCCGCCGCATCCAGGATCCGCGCCCGCGCCTCCTCGCCGCTCAACCTCCGTCTCGACATCGCGGGAGCATATCGCGTCTTGACGGGCGCTCCCCATGAGCTTACTTACTGGGAAGTAGGCACTTACCTACGAGTAAGTAAGCAACGTGTGAGGGGGTTCGAGATGACCGTCAGCCAGCCCATTCGTCCCGTCGAGGCGCTCGTCGCCCTGCGCCGTCTGCTGCGGGACCCGGAGGACACACACCAGGCGTTTCGCGTCGTGCGCGCGCTCGACGGCCGTCAGGCGGCGCGCTTCCTCGGGCGCTTCCGCGCGAGCCCGGACGGCGCGCGCATGCTCCGGGAGCGCCCGTCGCTCCTGGCCCGCTTGCTGGACCGGGAGGCGCTGAGGGCCTTGCCCGAGGGCAGCCTCGGCCGCGCCTACCTCGCGTTCGTGGAGCGCGAGGGGATCAGCGCGGACGGCCTCGTGGAGGTGAGCGCGACCGGCGACCGCATCCTCTCCGATCCGGACTTCGGCTTCCTCGCCGACCGCATGCGCGACAGCCACGACCTCTGGCACGTCGTCACGGGCTACCAGACCGATCTCATCGGAGAGGCGAGCGTGCTCGCGTTCACCGCCGCCCAGACGGAGAGCCCGGGGACCGCGCTCCTCGTGGCCGGCGGCTTCGTGCGCTCCTTCGGCTTCCGGGCCCGCGCGGGCCGCACCGCGCGGGCCCAGATCCGCGCGGCCTGGCAGCGCGGCAAGCGGGCTGGCTGGCTGCCCGCCGCGCCGTGGGAGGCGCTCCTGACGCGCCCGCTCGACGAGGTCCGGCTCCGCTACGGCCTCGGGGCGCCCCCCGTCTACGAGCCCTTCCGCGTCGCCGACGCGGCGTGAGGCCGTCGTTCCGCTTGCAGCGCCGCGGGAACGCACGATGCTTTCGTGCATGGAGTCGCCCAGCGAGCCCACCAAGGCGATGCTCGTGGAGGCCTTGCGCGCCGCGGCGGGCAAGGGGCGCCGCATCGCGGAGCTTGCCGTCGGCTCCGCCCACGCGATCGAGCGCGCGCCGCGGGCCGAGCAGAGGGAGCTGCGCCGTCGGCTGCACGAGATCCACGTGGATCTGCGCGACGCGACCAACCACGCGGCGCTGATGATCGGGTACCGCCACGGGCTCGCCGCGCGGACCGAGGCGCGGGACGCGCTGCGCGCGAGGGTCCCGGCGCTGGACGCCGAGGGGCAGGCGCAGGCCCAGCTGGGGTGGATCGCACAGGCGGGCGCCGTGGTGGCCGACGCGCTCGAGGCCGTGTCGTACGACCTGCCCCCGGTGGACGCGGCGACGACGCTCCCGGGGCCCGGGCCGACCGCCGCCCGCGCCCGCGCGCACCTGTCGGCGATCGAGGCGCGGCTGCGCCTCGTGCTGCGCGGTCACCTCGACTGAGCGACGGCCTCGACCCGAGGCGCGCTCGCGCAGAGCTCACGCAGGCTGGGCGCGCCCGGCGCGCGCGCGTTCTTGCCGATGCTGCGCTCCATGTCGCGCACGGGCTTGCTCAGCAGCTTGCGGCGCCTCTTCGGCTCGGCCTCGTCCGCGGCGAGGCGCGCGTCCGACGGGGACGGCCGCCAGCCGATGCGCTCGACCAGCGCCGCCGCGCGCGTCGGGCCGGCTCTCCGCACCGCGCGCAGCCAGAGCTCGTCGACCAGCTCTCGGCCCTGCGCGAGCGAGCGCTGCATCTCGGCGTGCGTCTCGTCCGCGTCCCGCTCCTCGAGCAGCGCGAGGTGGAGGTCGCTGAGCGTGGTCGCGATGGCGGGCAGCCCCACGAAGGCGGTCCCCGGCTCGGCCGGCGCGACGTCGATCCACGCCTGGAAGACGCGTTGCGCCTGGTCATTAAGCGCGGCGAAGGCCCTCAGCGCGTCGTGGAAGCGCGCGTGAGAGGCGAGCGGCTCCCGGTAGTGCCCCCGGAGGAAGTACGGGCACATGCAGGCCCAGTAGTAGAAGTAGTCCCAGTAGAGCTTGGCGCCGAGCACCTCCGGGCGGCCCATCGCGCGCGAGCCCTCGCAGAGCGTGCGCGCGAGGAGCGCGGCCCAGTCGCGGAAGAAGGCGTCGTAGTGCGCGCGGCGCGGCTCGAGGTCCTCGCCCGCGAGGTCGGCCGCGATCAGCTCGGTGGTGAGCGAGTTGCCGAGCCCGATCATGTCGCTGCCCGGCGAGTAGAGCGGGTCGACGAAGATGCCCGCCTCGCCGACGAGGGCCCAGCGCTCGCCGAAGACCTGCGTGGCGCCGTGCCGGTAGCCCTTCATCGCGATGAAGTCGGCGAAGTCGAGCCCCGAGAGCCGCTCCGCGAGCGCCGGCTCGTGCGACGCGAGCCATTCGCGGGCCGCCGCCTCGGTCGAGAAGCCCTTGTAGGGATGCACGCTCTCTTCCGCGACGATGCCGACGCTGGTGTAGCCGGAGCCGAGCGGGATGAGCCAGACCCAGTAGCCCGTGCCGCAGAGGTGGTTGGTCGACAGCCAGCGGTTGTCGTCGACGTCGCGCTCGTGCCACGCGCCCTCTGCCGCCCCGGCCAGCTCCCGCACCTTCACGCGCTCGGAGACGCGGAACCACGCGCTGCTCGACTGCGCGGGCAAGTCCGCCTGCAGGCCGAGCTTCTTGGCGAGGAGGCGGCGGCGCCCGCTCGCGTCGACGACCCAGCGCGCCTCGAGCTGCGCGGCCGCGCCCTCTCCTTCGCGCGACCCTCGGACGGGCACCGCGCTGACCGTGTGGACGCCCTCGCCGAGCGTCACGTCCCGCACGCCCCAGCCCTCGCGCAGGTCCACGCCCGCGTCGACGCACCAGGCGCGCAGATCGTTCTCGAAGCGGCCGCGGTCGATCTGGTAGGCGGGCACGCGGGGCGCCTCGCGGGGGCCCATCTCGGCCCGCGCCTCGATCGGGGCGCCGGGCACGCCGCTGAAGAACCGCAAGCCGTTCTTCGGCAGGTGGCGCTCCATCATGTAGTCGTGCAGCCCGAGCACCGCGCCGAAGTAGTGGGCGCCGACCTCCACGCTCGACTCGCCCACCTTGTGGCAAGCCTCCGGCAAGGGTCGGCGCGTCGGCTCGAAGACGGTGACGCGCCGCTCGGGCAGCCGCCTCTTCACCTGAAGGGCCAGCGTCAGGCCGGCGAGGCCTCCGCCGCAGATCGCGATGTCGGTCCGTTCGCTCACCGGTGCGCAACATATCTCGGGGACATGGCGTGCGCACTCGGGCGTTGGTAGCTTTCAGCGCTTCATGACCCGCCCCTACGACGTCGCCATCATCGGCGGTGGCCTGGCCGGCAACCTCCTCGCCCGGCAGCTCTCCCGCGAGGTCCCGGACGCCCGCGTGCTCCTGGTCGAGAAGACCGGCGAGCCGCGCTGGAAGGTCGGGGAGTCCACGGTGGAGATCGCCGCGCACTACCTGCTCCGCCGGCAGGGGCTCGGCACCTACCTCTACGACCGGCACCTCCCGAAGAACGGGCTGCGCTTCTTCTTCGACACCCCGGAGAAGGACGCGCCGCTGACCCGGATGAGCGAGGTCGGCACCGATCGGCCCCCGCCCACGCCGAGCTTCCAGCTCGACCGCGCCCGCTTCGAGGCGGATCTGCGGGAGATGAACGCGGCCGCGGGCGTCGACGTCCGGGTCGGCTGGACCGCGCGCGAGCTCGACCTCGGCGAAGGCGGCGGCGTGCACCGCTTCACCATCCGGGGACCGGAGTCCGAAGAGGCGGTCGAGGCGCGCTGGGTGGTCGACTGCACGGGCCGCGCGTCGATGAT
Source organism: Sandaracinaceae bacterium (assembly GCA_004213565.1). Lineage (GTDB taxonomy): Bacteria > Myxococcota_A > Polyangia > Polyangiales > Sandaracinaceae > JAVJQK01. The sequence goes on along the minus strand of SHBB01000175.1, from coordinate 6,777 downwards.
CGCCCGCCAGAAGGACCTTCGGGTCGACGTCGAGGACCACCCGCTGAGCGCGGTCTGGGGCCGCTTCACCGGCGTGCAGGACATCGACCAGGCGGGCGACGACGCCTTCCGACGGCGCGTGCGGTACACGGTGCGCACCCTCAGCACCAATCACTTCTGCTACCCGGGCTACTGGATCTGGTTCATCCCGCTCGGCCGCGGCGTGACCAGCGTGGGCGTGGTGGGCGAAAAGGGCGTCTTCCGCCGCGGGATGCGGACCGAGGCGGGCTTCCGCGCGTTCGTCGACGAGCACCGCGCGCCGGGCGAGCTCCTCGCGGGCTCGGAGCTGCTCGACCTCGAGGGCTACACGCAGCTGGCCTACGCCACCAAGCGCTTCTTCGACGGCGCCGATCGCTGGCTCCTCCTCGGGGACGCGGCCGCGTTCACCGACCCCTTCTACAGCCCCGGCTCGGACTTCATCGCGCTCGAGTGCGACTACGCGACCGATCTCATCCGACGCGACAAGCGCGGCGAGGACGCGGCCGAAGTGGCCGACGTGGCCCGCACCTGGGACGCGTTCATGCAGTACCGCTTCCAGGCCACCATGCTGCTCTACCGGGATCTCTACCGGTGCTTCGGCAGCTACGATCTGATGCGGGTGAAGCTGAACTTCGACCTCGGCTGCTACTACAACGTGTGGCTGGACCCGGTGGCCAAGGACCAGCACCTCGACCCGCGCGCGGTCATGAACGAGCTCCGCCGGGCCCCCGACAACCTGACCGCGCTGCGGAACTTCTCCGCCCTCTTCCAGCAGGCCGACGCGGCGCTGCGGGACCGGGGCGCCTACCACGAGAAGAACCTCGGGCACTGGGACGACGGCGTCGCCTGCCTCCGCAGCTGGATCGCGGAGGTGGGGACCCAGCGCAAGAAGCGCGACATCAACCGGCGCACCGAGGAGGTCTTCAACTACGGCCGAACCGAGGCGTTGAAGCTCCTGCACGGGGAAGACGTCACATCCACCGAGCCCTGGCGGCTCTACCAGTTCGCCGACTCGCTGATTGCGTGACGCTGGACGATTCCCCCAATCCGTGGCAGCACGCCGAGCTAATTCCATGACCCGAGACGAGATCAGCGCGCGAATCGTGGACATCCTGGCCGAGTCGTTCGAGCTCGAGCCAGACGAGATCCAGCCCGAGTCGACCCTGTACGAGGACCTGGACCTCGACAGCATCGACGCGATCGACATCTTCGTGCAGCTGCGCGAGATCACCGGTCGTCGCCCCGACCCGCAGGAGGCCCGGCAGATCCGCACCGTCGACGAGCTCGTGGTCTTCGTGGAGGCCGAGATCGCCAAGGGCCCGGAAGAAGACGACGGCAGCCCTCCCCCCGACCCGCGCGAGCTGTTCGGCGGCGGTGGCCCGACCGGCGGGGACAGCTGAGCCCCGGGCCATGAACGCGCTCCCGCCGATCACCTCCCTCATCCCCCACCGCCCGCCGATGCTCCTCGTCGACGAGGTGGTCTCTCATGAAGGACTGACGGTGGTTTGCCGCACCACGATTCGCGAGGACATGCCCTTCGTGAAGGAGGGCGAGGTCCCGATGTTGCTCGCGCTCGAGCTGTTCGCGCAGAGCGCCGCGTCGCTCGTGTCGCTGCTCGCGAGCCGGGGCGGCGCCCCGCTGACCAGCGGCGCGATCCTGGGCAGCCGCCACCTCTCGCTCCACGCCGGCCCGCTGAAGGTGGGCGACGTGCTCGAGGTGCGCTGCGAGGAGAAGATGGCGATGGGCGTGACGGCGCAGATCGAGTGCGTGATGACCCGGGCGGGTGAGGTGGTGGCCGAGGGCTCGATCAACGTCATGGCCGGCACGCCGGAGGGCGCCCCCTCATGACGCGCCCCCTCACCAGGCGAAAGGTCGTGGTCACCGGCATGGGGGTCGTCTGCCCCATCGGCCACTCCGTCGACGCGCTGATCGGCGCCCTGCGCGAGGGCAAGAGCGGCATCCGCTACATGCCCGAGTGGGAGCAGATCGCCGAGCTCAAGGGGCGGCTCGGCGGCAACGTCGAGGGGCTCGACCTGAAGAAGCGCTACCCCCGCAAGAAGCGCCGCACGATGGGGCGGGTCGCGCTGCTGGCCACCTACGCCTCCGAGCAGGCGGTCGAGCAGGCCGGGCTCACCGAGGAGACGCTGACCGGCGGGCGCCTCGGCGTCGCCTACGGCACGACCTCGCCGAGCAACCAGGCGATGGAGGACTTCTGCGGGCCCTTGTTCAATCACCGCACGATGCGCGGGCTGGACTCGACCGCCTACCTGAAGTTCATGACCCACACCGCGGCGGCGAACCTCACGCAGTTCTTCGGCGTGCAGGGCCGCGTGATCCCGACCAACAGCGCGTGCACGAGCGCGGCGCAGGCCATCGGGTACGGCTACGAGGCCATCTCCACGGGCAAGCAAGACGTCATGCTCTGCGGGGGCGCCGAGGAGCAGCACTACGCCACCGCCGTGACGTTCGATCTCTTGATGGCGACGAGCGTCCGCTTCAACGACCGCCCCGAAGAGAGCCCCCGCCCGTTCGACGCGCGTCGAGACGGGCTGGTCGTGGCGGAGGGCGCGGCCACGGTGGTGATCGAGGCCGAGGAGCACGCGAAGGCGCGCGGCGCGACCATCCTCGCGGAGCTGGTCGGCTTCGGCACCAACTGCGACGGCGCGCACATGACGGCGAACTCCCGCAAGGGCATGGCCGGCGCGATCCGGCTCGCCCTCGAGGACGCGGGCCTGACCCCGGGTGACGTCGACTACGTCAACGCGCACGCCACCGCGACCGACGTGGGCGACATCGAGGAGAGCCACGCGACGTTCGACGTCTTCGAGCGACCCATCGCGGTCTCCTCGCTCAAGGGACACATGGGGCACACGCTCGGCGCGTGCGGGGCGATCGACGCGATCGCGTGCGTGCGCATGATGCAGGACGGGTTCCTGGCCCCGACGCTGCACCTCGAGGAGGTGGACCCGCGCTGCGCGCCGCTCGGCTACGTGCGAGAGGTCACCAAAGCCTCTCCGCGCACGGTCATGAGCAACAACTTCGCCTTCGGCGGCGTCAACACGTCGCTGATCTTCCGGAGGCCGGAGGAGTGAGCGCGGCCCCTGAGCGCGAAGGGTACGAGGACGCGCACGGCTCGGGAGAGCTCCCCGTCACGCCCCAGTTCCGGCTCATGAGCCCGCGCCCGCGGCGCGCCTCTCGGCTCGCGCGCATGCCGCGCTGGCTCCGCATTCCCATGTCGGGTTGGGCGTTCGCCATGTTCTTCGGCGCCACGCTGATCCTCGGCATGTTCGCGGTGCCCATCATCATGCTCATGCGGAACCGCCCCGAGCACCGCTGGCGCTTCACGCATCGGCTGAACGCGAGCCTGCGGCTCTTCAGCGGCTTCATCCGGGACTCCGGGCTCATCGACTACTGGCCGCCGCTGCTCCCTCCGGAGCTGGAGGGGCGCCCGTTCCTCCTCGTCTCGAACCACCCGAGCCTGATCGACGTCGTGCTCACGCTGTCGAGCTTCCCGCAGCTCACCTGCGTGGCGAAGGCCGAGTGGTACGGCTCCTTCCTCATGGGCCCGTTGCTCCGCCGCACCGAGCTGATCCCGGGGCCGGGCTACGAAGGCGACGAGGAGGCGGACGACGATCTGCCCGTCGTGCGGCGGATCGAGGAGAAGCTCCGCGCCGGGGTGCCCGTGCTGGTGTTCCCGGAGGGCTCGCGCTCGCTCGCGGACCGGCTCCGGCGCTTCCGCCGCGGCGCGATCGAGGCCGCGGTCCGCGCGCAGGTGCCCATCCTCCCGATGTTCATCGGCGTGAGCCACCCGTACCTGATGAAGGGCGTCCCGTTCTGGCACGTGCCGGACTCGACCCCGCTCTACACGTTCGAGCAGCTCCCGGTGATCGAGACGGCTGGCAAGACCTCGAGGGACGTCGCCCGCGACCTCACGGCGCACTACGAGGCGCGCTTCGACGCCTTGCTCGCCGAGCGCGAGCGCTGAGCGCCCCGTCCGCCGAACACCGTTCACGCCATTCGGCTGTCATTCGGCCGCGGTTCTGATACGAACGGCGCGCATGACGGCTGATCCGAGCAACGCTGCGCCGCCGCGCGCCCGGTTCCCGATCGGCCTGAAGCTCGGGCTGCTCGCCACCCTGCTCGCGGTGGCGCCGCTCTCCGTGGTCGGCTTCGTGCTGATCGACGTCAACGCCGACGCGGTCGAGAGCCTGAGCCGCGAGGTGCAGCTCCTCGCGCTCGAGGACATCACCCGGACCGTCGATCAGGAGATCGTCGAGGCGCAGGACGCGCTCGACATGATGGGCTCCCTCTTCGCCGATCCGAGCCTCGACGACGCGACGCGCATGACCGTGCTCCGCGCGATGGTCACGGGGCAGGAGTCGGTCGATCACGTCGCGCTCTACGACGTGGAGGGGAACCGCGTCGCGGTCATCGCCGAGGAGGGCCTCGAGCACATCGAGCCGCCCGAGACCCTGCCCGAGGCGATGCGCGCGCAGATCGAGCAGCTCCACGCGGCCACCGGGCCGGTCGAGCGCTACGGCGGCGAGCCGCGGGTGCCGCTCGCGGTGCGCATCCGGGTGGACGATCGCACGACCGGCTACGTGCTCAGCCTCGTGGATCTCGAGGACGTGCAGCAGCGGGTGGAGCGCCTGGCCGACGGGCACTTCAACGGCATCGAGAACGCGCTCCTGCTGGTCGACCGGGACCTCCGCACCGTGGCCCACCCCGACCGCGAGCGCGCGGTGAGCCTCGCGAGCGCGGAGGACGAGGGGATCCTGCGCGACGTCGACCCCGCGCTGCTCGGGCCGCGCTTCAGCCAGTCGGGGGAGTTCGACGGCGCGGACGGCGAGGAGATGCTCGGCTCCGCGGTCGGTCTGACCACCCAGCCCTGGACGGCCATCGCGCAGGTCCCGCAGTCGATCGCCTACGCGTCGATCACCCGCATGACGCGCATCGTCTTCTTGGTGGTGGCCATCGCGATCGTGCTCGCGCTCCTGCTCGGCCTCCTGATGGCGCGACGGATCAGCGCCCCGCTCGGTCGGCTCACGCACTACGCCACGCAGCTGGCGGAGCGGCGCTTCGACGCGCGGGTCGACGTCTCGACCTCGGACGAGCTGGCGGTGCTCGCGCACTCGATGAACCGCGCGGCGGAGGATCTGCAGGCCAGCGAGGAGCAGCTGGCGAAGGAGGCGGCGATCCGGGGAGACCTGGGCCGCTACCTCTCTCCGGAGCTCGTCGATCAGATCGTGCAGCGCAAGGCGGACATGGACCTCGGCGGCCGACGCCGCCCGGTGACCGTGATGTTCGCCGACGTCGTGGGCTTCACCCCGCTGACCGAGCAGCTCGACCCCGAGCACGTCGTCACGATCCTCAACGAGCTGTTCACCATCCAGACGGACATCATCTTCCGGCACGGCGGGACGGTGGACAAGTTCATCGGCGACTGCGTCATGGCGATGTGGGGCGCGCCGCGCGAGCACCCCGACCACGCGCGCCGCGCGCTGGACGCGGCCGAGGACATGCTGAGCTGGCTCGAGACCGGCAACGAGCGCTGGGAGCAGCAATACGGCGTGACGGTGCAGCTCGCGATCGGCGTGCACACCGGCGTCGCGGTCGTCGGCAACATCGGCTCCGAGAAGCGCATGGAGTACACGGCCATCGGCGACATGGTGAACGTCGCGGCGCGGCTCGAGGCGATGGCGCGGCCGAACCAGATCCTCGTCACCGAGGACGTGCGCCGCGCGGCCCCCGACTTCGACTACGCGGACGCGGCGGAGCACTCGCTGGCCGGGCGCGAGCAGCCCATCCGCCTGTACGAGGTGCAGTGGTGAGCGAGGCGCTCGCGCAGCCCGGGGAGGTCATCGGCGGCCGCTACCGCGTCGGCGCGCTGCTCGGCGAGGGCGGCATGGGGGCCGTCTACGAGGCGTTCCAGACCCAGCTCAACCGCCCCGTCGCGATCAAGCTGCTGCACCCGGAGATCGGCGCGCAGCAAGAGGCCCGCGCCCGCTTCGAGCGCGAGGCCCGGGTGACCGCCGCCCTGCGACACCCGCACACGGTCGAGATCTACGACTTCGGCGAGGACGCGGGCCGGCTCTTCCTCGTCATGGAGCGCCTCGAGGGGGCGCCGCTGTCGCACGTGATGCGCGCCGGCCTGCTGCCCCTCGCGCGCACGCTCGAGATCGTGCGACAGGTGGCAGACGCGCTCGTGGCCGCGCACGCGCTGCCGCTGATCCACCGCGATCTCAAGCCCGAGAACCTCTTCATCGAGCGCGACGACCGGGGGCACGACCGCGCGGTCGTGGTGGACTTCGGGCTCGGCTTCATCGCGGAGCGAGAGGACGCCGATCGGCTGACCTCCGCGGACGTGATCATGGGCACGCCGTCCTACATCTCGCCCGAGCAGATCCACATGAAGAACCTCGGGCCGTGGTCCGACGTGTACTCGCTGGGCTGCATCCTCTACGAGATGATCGCGGGCGAGCCGCCCTTCGACGGCGCGCCGATGCTCCTGCTCTCGAAGCACGCCTTCGGGGAGCCGGTCCCGCCGAGCCGCCGCAACGCCGACGTCTTCGTGCCGCGCTCGCTCGAGGCGCTCGTGATGCAGATGCTCTCGAAGCGCCCGGAAGAGCGCCCCTCCGCCGCGGCCACGCGCGCCGCGGTCGAGCAGCTGGCGCAGACCCTCGGCGAGCGCGAGCGCAGCCGCGGGGCCGGGGCGCTGGTCGAGCGCGCCGCGCGCATGGTCGACGCGCCGGCGCCGAG
>SHBB01000174.1 GCA_004213565.1 Sandaracinaceae bacterium | reverse complement strand
AGCTCGAGGGTCAGCCCCTCGCCGCCTGCAACGCGCTGGACTGCGGGGGCCAGGTGGTCGGCACGCTCGGCGTCGACTTCGCGGTGCTCGTGACCGTCTGGGCGCCGCGGGGGACGCCGACGAGCGTCGTCGTGACGCTCATCGGCGCGGACGACGCGACCGCCGGCGACGCGCCGGTGGTGGCGGGAGACCTGGCGGGCGCGGCCCGCGAGGCGCTCCAGGCGGCGTGGCAGCGCTGGCGTTCGGCGCGCATGGGCCGGCTCGAGGTCCGCAGCGAGCCATCGGGCGCGGCCGTCTCGGTGGACGCGCGCCCCGTGGGTGAGACGCCGCTCTCGCACGAGACCCCGGCGGGCCAGCACGTCGTCCGCCTGGAGCTCGAGGGGCACGCCCCGGAGGAGCGAACCCTCGAGGTGGTGACGGGCCAGGTCCACGAGGTCGACGTCACGCTGGCCCCGGCCGAGGTGTCGACCCCGGCCGGAGGCACGTACACCGAGCCTCATTGGGCCAACTGGCTCGTCGGTGGCGGGCTGATCGCGGGCGGGATCGTGGCGTTGATCTCGCCCCTCCACACCGCCGCGCGCGAGGGGGAGTGCACGGAGTCGCCTCGCCCGGGCTTCTGCCGCACGGAGATCCGATTCGGCGCCGCGAGCGGCGTGCTCACCGGGGTGGGCGTGGCGGCCCTCATCGGCGGCGTCGTCTTCTTCATCGCGCAGCCCATCCAGATGACGACGGTCGTCACGCCCGATTCGGCGGAGCTGCGCGTTCGCGGTACATTCTGAGCGCACTGCCTTTGGGCATCTTCGCTTCCGGGAGAGAACCATGCGTCACGCTCACTTCGCTTGCCTCGCCTTGCTGCTCGTCGCGGGCTGCGCAGAGGAATCCGCGACCTGCGCCGCCGGCGAGATCCGCAGCCCCGACGGAGTCTGCGTCCCCGACACCGATCTCGACGCCGCCACGCTGGACGCGGGCGAAGACGCGGGCGAAGACGCGGGCGACGCCGACACCGATCCCTGCGAGGGCCGCTGCCTCGCCGACGAGCTCTGCGACTCCGACGGGCGCTGCGTGGACTGCCTCGCGGACGCCGACTGCGACGCGCCGACCAACCCCGTGTGCGACGATGTCGGCGAGTGCGTCGCCGGCTGCACCAGCAACGCGACGTGTGCGCGCTTCGAGGCGACCCCCGCCTGCGACGAAGGCGGCGGGACGTGCGTGGAGTGTGACGCCGACGACGCGAGCCAGTGCGGCGCGAGCGAGAGCTGCGACCTCATCGACTTCACGTGCGTCCCGCAGGAGACCCGCCGCACCTGCGAGACCTGCACCAACGACGACCAGTGCCCCGGCGGCCACCTCTGCGTGACCATGACCTACGAGGGCTTGCCTCGCGGGGTCGGCGGCTACTGCCTGCAGACCACCGCCGACGCCGGCGTCTGCCCCCGCCCGTTCCAGAACGAGCGGGACGCGAGCAGCCTCAACGACCCGACCACCCGCGTCGAGGTGTGCAGCATCTTCGAGGACCTGCAGACCTGTGAGGCGGTGCGGGCGCTGATCGACGACCGACTCTGCACGGGCGACGGCGCCTGCCAGAACTCCATGGGCGCGTTCGTCCCGGTCGAGGGAGCGCTCTGCCGCAACCTGGGCGGGGAGATGCGCTGCACCGTGCGCTGCAGCGGCGCCGTGAGCTGCGAGCCGGTGGACGGGACGAGCGCCTCGGAGTGCATCTCGGGCTACTGCGACACGCCCTGACGGGCGGCGCTACATCTGGGTGAGGATGCCCCACGCCACCGCGCCGAGGACGCCGACGATGAGGAGCGCCAGGACCGCGATGCCGATGGTGAGATAGAGGTCGGAGCGGTCCTTCTTCTTCGTCCGCTTCAGCGCGGGGAGCGCGACCTCGGTCGGGGCCTGCGCGGTCTTCCGCCGGATCTTCGCCGCGTCCATCTTCTCCCGGATGCGGGCGAGGTCCTCCTCGCGGAGCGCGTCCAATTCGAGGCTCGGCGACACCTGGATCTTCGGCTCGTTCGGATCGACGACCGGGACGGGGCGCGGCGTCGGGGTCAGCGGCTCCATGCCGCTCGGGGTCCCGTCGGGGTCGGTGGGGACGTCCCAGCTGCCGCTCGTGGGAGGCCCGGCGGGCTCGGCGCGGGTCGGTCCGTCCCACGTGTCCGGCCCGGCAGCTTCGGGCGCCGCGGCGGCGCCCATGCCCGGCACCGTGCTGCCCGAGGCGCCCCGCGAGGCGGCGTGGAACGGAGAGACCCGCTCCTCGATCGTCTTGAGCGGATCACCCCACGACCCATCGAGGGCCGGCATGTCCTGCATCGTCGCGTCGTCGCGGGAGTCGTCGCTCATGCTCGGTCGTGGCAGCCTACCACGCGGCGCTTGCACGCGACCCGCCCCGAGGTGACCATGAGGGGCCCCCCCGAACGCAGTCAGGAAACCATGGCCGAACGCGTCCACCTGCCCATCTCGGGCCAGCCCAAATCGGGCCAGCCCAGCCCCGGCCAGCCCGCCGAGGAGGGTCGGACCACCGACGACCTGGGCGTCCGCACCGACGTGCGCAACGAGCAGTCGGAGCACGAGGGCCCGGTCCTCGGGATCGCCGACCCCTGGCGAGACCGAAAGCCCGAGCCCGATCGCGCGGTCAGCTGCATCATGGCCGATAGCCTCTACGTGAAGGCCAACGGCGAGATGCCCTGCTGGTGTGACTCGGGCGAGCAGCTGATCCTCGAGACGCTGACGGTCGAGAAGCTCATGGACCCGAGCTTCGACGCCTTCAACCACCCGAAGATCCAGGTGATCCGCGACGCCTTCCACCGCGAGGACCGCTACCCGTTCCCGAGCACCTGTCGCCGCTGCGCGATGGTCTACCCCGACGCGGAGCGGGATCGGAGCCTCTACCGGGACGGGATCGACACCCTGCACGTCGAGTCGAGCTGGCTGTGCAACCTCGACTGCCCCCTGTGCATCCCGAAGAAGGAGCGGAAGTCCCTCAAGGACCCGCCCTTCCACGTCGAGCCCTCGCTCTGGGTGGCGCTGGTCCACAACCTGAAGCTCCACGGCGTCAAGCGGGTTCGCATGCTCCACTTCGAGGGCCGCGGCGATCCGCTGATGCACCCGCACCTCGGGCACCTCTGCAAGGTGTTCCACATGAGCTATCCGGACGCGATCATCCAGGCGACGACGAACGGCAACTTCCCCTTCAAGGACGACCTCTTCGAGGGGGGGCTGACGCACCTGCGCATCAGCGCCGACGGCGCGCGCGAGGAGAGCTACCAGACCTATCGACGGGGCGGGAAGTTCGCCAAGGTCCACAAGTTCATGGCCGACGCGGCCGAGTGCCGGACCCGCCTCGGGCTCCAGGATCGGGTCCACATCGAGTGGAAGTACATCCTCTTCGAGTGGAACGACACCGACGAGGAGATGCTCGAGGCCTACCAGATCGCGAACGACATCGGCATCGAGCTGTCGTTCTGCCTCACGCCCTGGGAGGGGAAGTCGCTGCGCTTCGACAACGACAACCTCTCCGAGAAGCTCGCCGAGATCATGCCCAGCGCGCAGAACCGCCCGACGCGGCACATCGAGCTGGGCCTCGACCATCAGAACGACGCCGCGCAGTGAATCTCGAGGCGCTCGACATGCAAGGGGGGAAGTGCAGCCGCGGAGCCGACCGCCGCGACCTGCGGCCCGGTGGTGGGCAGCGGGGACGCCGACCGCAGTGACCCAGGAGCAACGAAGAGTGAGCCGCCCCCCTCGCGCCAGCGTCATCGTCGTCGAATGGCGCACCGCCGACTATCTCCCGCGTTGCCTCGAGGCGCTCGAGGCGTCCGAGCTCCCGCGCGACGCCTTCGAGATCATCGTGGTCGACAACGACTCGCCGACGCCCATCGACCACCTCCACGAGGCCTTCCCGTCGGTCCACTTCATCTCCTCGCGCCGGAACCTCGGCTTCGCGGGCGGCTGCCAGCTGGGCGCCAGCCGGGCCCGCGGCGAGGTGCTCCTCATGGTCAACCCCGACTGCGTCGTCGCCCCCGACTGGCTCGGGCAGATGCTCGCCGTCTTCGACGCGGAGCCGAGAGCCGGCGTCGTGGGGTGCAAGCTGGTCCACCCGGGCACCCGCGTGCTGCAACACGCGGGGGGGCAGCTCTTCGCCAACGGACGCAGCGAGCACCTCGGACGCGACGAGGCGGACCACGGACAGTACGACGAGCCGCGCGAGGTGGACTACGTCTGCGGCGCGGCCCTCGGCGCGCGCAGGAGCACCGTCGACGAGGTCGGCTTCCTCTCGGGCGCCTATTTCCCCGCCTACTACGAGGAGACCGAGCTCTGCGTGCGGGTCCGCCGCGCCGGCTGGAAGGTGCTCTACACCCCGCACGCGCGGGCCGAGCATCACGAGTCGGTCGCCTCGGGGGGAGCGCTCAGCGAGGTCTACCTCCGGCGCTACCACCACGGCCGCATGCGCTTCGTCTATCGCAACACCGCCCCGCTGCGCATGTTGACCGACTTCCTCCCGGCCGAGATGGCCTGGCTGTCCCACATGGATCGCAAGGAGCGCTGGATCTGCGCGAAGGCGTACGGGCGCGCGCTCGTGGACGCGTGGCGCGAGGACCGAGGCACGCCGGCCCCTGGCGACGTCTCCGCCGAGCGTCCACCGCTGCCGGCGCCCGCCCCGACGGGCACGCCGCGGGAGCTCACCGTGAGGGGAGCCCAGCGCCCGCCCTCTTCCAGGCCGCCCTCCTCCCGGCCGCCGGCGCCCGGACCGCGCGCGCTCCTCGTGGGCTCGGAGGGCTGATGTCACGCGTCGTCGTCTTCGGGCTCGGGCCCATGCGCTGGGAGCAGAGCACGCGCCTCTTCGCGCTCCCGCTCCGGACGTGGCACTTCGCGGCCACGCTGGCGCGAGATCGGCACGAAGTGTTGCTGTTCTCCATGCGCACGGCGGCGTTCGAGGGCTGGCCGCCTGAGAAGGTCACCAAGGTCGAGCGGGACGGCGTCACCATCTACTCGCTGAGCGAGCACCTCCTGCACGAGCGGCCGGACTGGGTGCAGGCGCGCATCGCGGAGTTCGGACCGGACTGCATCGTCGGGGTGAACAAGGACCCCGCCGCGGTGGCGGTGAACTTCGCGGGCGAGCTCCCCTTCTGGGCCGACATCAACGGCGACCCGATGGCGGAGGCGCAGGCCAAGGCGGAGGCCGTCGGCACCGACATCTGGACGGGCGAGTTCCACCGACGCTTCACCACCGCCCTGATGCGCGGTGACGTCTTCTCGACCTGCTCGACGCCCCAGCGGCACGCGCTGATCGGGCAGCTCTCGATGACCGGCCGGCTCACCGGGCCGAACGCGGGCTACGAGATGGTCCACGCGGTCCCCAACTCGATCGACGACGAGGAGCTCCGGCTGCTGTCGACCCTGGATCGCCCCCCGCGCCGCCCCTCGGACCCGTTCGTCCTGCTGTGGAGCGGCGGGTACAACACCTGGTGCGATCCCGACCTCCTCTACGAGGCGGTGGACCGCGCGATGACGGAGGCGCCGCAGCTGCGCTTCGTCTCCACGGGCGGCGCGATCGGCGGGCACTACACCGAAGGCTACGACCGGTTCCGGGAGCGCGTGGCGCGGAGCGGCCACAAGGAGCGCTACCACTTCGCGGGCTGGGTCCAGACGGCGGAGCTGCCCGCCTACTACGGCGACGCGCACGCGGCGGTGTTGACCGACCGCTTCGGCTACGAGGGCCTCCTCGGCGCGCGCACCCGCATGCTCGACTGGCTCGCGGCGGGGCTGCCCATCGTCACCACCCGCCTCAGCGAGATCAGCGTCGATCTGGAGAGCGTGGGCGCCGCGCTCTGCTCGGAGTGCGAGAACATCGACGCGATGACCCAGAACATCCTGCGCCTCGTCCGGCAGCCCGCGCTGGCCGTCGAGATGGGCGCGCGCGGCCGCAGGCACGCGAGCGAGCGGCTGCGGGCGGCGCGTCAGCTGGACGCCCTGCGGGAGTGGGCGGCGGCGCCTCGGCGCGCGCCGGACGGCGAGCGTCGCGTGGAGATGCCGCGTCACGACGACGCGTCGAACGAGGTCAAGTCGCTCGCCCGCATGCTCGCGGCGCGCACCAAGGAGGTGGGCGTCCGGGGGAGCCTCGGCGACGTCGGTCGCTTCGCCGCGCGGCGCGCGAAGCACCGCGTGCAGCGAGTCCTCGACAAGGCGGGCCTGCCCGGCGGCGTCGAGGTCATCGAGCTGACCACGCCGCAGGCGGCGCCCGCGGAGGCCCCCCGGCTCGGCGCGCTGCAGTGGCGCGAGCGCCTCTCCCGCCTCGACGACGTGCCCGCGGTGGCGGTCGTGTTGCTCGTGGACGCGCACGACAACCCCGACGTGCTGGACTGGACCGTGGAGCAGGTCGCGCGCCAGTACTACGACGCGTGGGACCTGGTGATCGGCGTGCAGTCGAGCACCCCGGCGCTGCACGCGCGCCTCGACGCCATCCAGGCGCGCCTCGCAGACCGCGCGCCGATGGAGGTGGTGGACTGCGCGACGAACAACCCGTTCGAGCACCACGCGGTCAACCGCGCCGACTTCGTCGCGCTGCTGGGCGTGGGCGATCTGCTCCGCCCGGACGCGCTGGCGGAGATGGTCACGCACGCGCGCGATCGCGGGGCGGACGTCGTGTACGCCGACGAGCAGGACGTCGACGAGACGAACGCGCCGCGGCCGGTGGACCGCAAGCCCGACTGGTCCCCCGAGCTGCTGCTCTCTCGCCCGTTCCTCGGCGGCTGCGCCATCTATCGGCGCGCCGGCGTCGACATCGCGCACGAGCGCGCGCGCGCCTGGCCCGCGGCGCCGCTCTCCTATCACCTCGCGCTCTCGGCGACGGAGGGGGCGACGACCAGCCACCTCGACCGCGTCCTCTGCCAGCGATATCGCCCGCTCAGGGGAGGCTCCGCCGGTCGCATCGAGGCGGAGCGGCGCGTGGGTGAGCTCTGCGCGCTCGCGCTGAACGACGCGATCTGGCGCCGCCGCCTGGACGCCACGGTGGAGCCGGGTCGAACGGCGGGGACCTTCCGGGTCCGACACCGGCTGCCGCCGGCCACCGACGTGACGCTCGTGATCCCCGCGGTGGGCCCGGCCGAGCGGCTCGCGCGGTGCTTGCGCGCGATCGAGGCCCGCACCGAGCACGACGCGGTGGAGCTCGTCGTGGCCGTCGACCCGGACGCGCCGCCCCTGCCGCGCGGCGACTGGCTCGTGGCGCGCTTGCCGCGTCGCATGTCGATCGGCGCGCAGATCGACGCGGTGCTGCGAGAGCGCAAGTCGACCTTCGTGGCGTGGGTGCTCCCGGAGGCCGAGGTCGTGCGCGCGGGGTGGCTGGACGAGCTGGTCCGCCAGGCCGGCCGAGATGGAGCGGGCGCCGCCGCGCCCAAGCTCCTCGAGCCGTCCGGGCGCCTCGCCTGGCCGCGGCGGACCGCGCGCGAGCACGTACACGAGGTGTCCCAGCTCCCCTTCCAGTGCGCCCTCATGTCGCGGGAGCGCTACCTGGAGGCGGGCGGTCTCGGGGCCGGGGTCGACCTCAAGGCCGCGGTCGACGCCCTCGCCGACCGACTCGACGAGGCCGGCTACACGCTGCTCTACACGCCCTACGCCAGCCTGTACCTCCACCCGGACCCGCAGGTCACCCCGGCGCGGGAGTCGAGGCAACGGAGCGCGTGATGCAGGCCCACGGACTGCGCGACGCGTCGGTCCTGGCGCGCATCCCGCTCTACAACGCCTTCCGGGAGCTGGGCTGGCCGCGCATCCGCCCGCTGACGATGAGCTTCGTCGTCACCGACAAGTGCAACTCTCGCTGCGAGACCTGTCAGATCGGCGCCCGCTACCTCGACGACCCGAGCGTCGCCGAGGGCGAGCTGACGCTAGACGAGTACCGGCGCCTCTTCGCGAGCATCGGCCGGCTCGAGTGGGTCACGCTCAGCGGCGGCGAGCCCTTCATGCGCAAGGACTTCCCGGAGCTCGCGCGCTCCCTGGTGGCCGCCACCCGCCCGCGCGTGGTGAACGTGCCGACGAACGGGACCTTCGTGCACGCCGTCCGCGTCGGCGTCGCGCGCATGCTCGAGGACTTCGGCGACACGCGGCTGGTGATCAACGTCAGCCTCGACGGCGTCGGCGCGCGCCACGACCTGGTGCGCGGATTCCCGGGCAACTTCGAGCGCGTGCTCCAGCTGGCCGAGGCCCTGCGGGAGATCGACGACCCCCGCCTGACCTTCGGCTGCAACACGGTGGTCTCCGCCTTCAACGCCGAGCACGTCCCGGAGACGATCGACTTCGTGCTCGACGAGCTCCGGCCCGACTCCTACGTGCTCGAGACCGCCCAGGTGCGCCCCGAGTACTACAACGACGACGTGGCGCTCGACGCGGGCGCGCGGGCGGTCAGACGCGCGCTCGACCACGCGACCCGCCGCCTCGAGGCGGAGCCGCGCCGCGGCGTGCCCGCCCTGGTCAAGGCGTTTCGCCGTCACTACTACGCCCAGACGCGCAGGCGCCTCGACGGCCCGGTCTCCCACCGCTGCTTCAGCGGCTTCGCGACCTGCGCCGTCATGCCCAAGGGAGACGTCTGGTCCAGCACACAGCGCGGCGACGCGATGGGCAACGTGCGCGACTTCGAGCTGGACTTCGGCGCCCTCTGGGCGAGCCCCCAGGCCGAGCGCGCCCGCGCGCGCGTCCGCGCGGAGCGCTGCACCTGCGAGACCTCGAACGTCAGCTACCCGAACGCTCTCCTCGACCCGCCGCAGCTCGCGGCCGTCGCGTGGCACGCCCTCTGGTGAGCGACGAGGTCCTGGTCACCGGCGGCGGGGGATGGATCGGCGGCCGCCTCGTCCGCGCGCTCGTCGACGCCGGGTTCCGCGTGCGCGCGCTGACGCACCGCTCGGCCGTCCCCGCGTGCGCGTCGCCCGTGCGCGGAGACCTGCGCTACGCCGGGAGCCTCCAGGGCGCGGTCCGCGGGGTGACGGCGGTCGTGCACTGCGCCGCGCTGCTCGACCCGGTCGACTCGGAGGAGGAGGCGGACGCGGTCAACCACCTCGGCACGGCCCACCTCGCGGAGGCCGCGCGCGCGGCCGGCTGCGCCTCCTTCGTCTTCCTGAGCAGCCAGGCGGCGCTCGGCTGGTCCGCCGACGCCGGGCTCGTGCGCGAGGACGCCCTCTGCGCGCCGAGCACGGCCTATGGGCGCTCGAAGCGGGACGCCGAGCGCGCGCTCCTCGACGCCGCGGGTCCGATGCGCGTGGTGATCCTGCGCCCGCCGACCGTGTACGGTCCGGGGGAGCGCCGGAACTTCCTCGCGCTCGCCCGCCCGGCCGCGACCGGGCTCTTCCCCGTCCCGGGCCGGGGAGATAATCGCATGAGCTTCTGTCACCTCGACAACCTCGTCGACGCCGCGGTGTTCGCGCTCCGAGCGCCGGGCGCGCGCGGCGTCTTGCACGTCGCGGACGCGCACCCGGTCACGCTCCGCGAGGCCGTCGACACCATCGCGCATGCTGCGGGCCGGCGGCCCATCCCGGTGCCCTTCCCGTTGCCCGTGGCGCGGCTCGCCGCGCGCGCCTGCGAGCGCCTGCTCCGATCGCCGCCCCTGTCCCGGGCCCGCCTGCACACGCTGACGAGCGACTGCGCGCTGGACGTCGGCGCCCTCGCAAGGCTGGGCTTCCGGTGGCCGGTCCGGTTCGAAGAGGGGGTGGGCGAGACGATCGACGAGTATCGCGCGGCTGGCGTGCTGTGAGCGCGCGACTCGCCTCGGCCGCCGCCGTCGCGGCGCTCGCGCTCGTCCCCTACCTCCAGACGCTCGAGTTCGGCCCGACCTACGACGATCACCACCACGTCGTCGACAACGCGTTCCTCCACGACGCCTCCAACGTCGCCCTCCTCTTCTCGGCCGAGTATCTCTCCCTCGAGATCCCCGACCAGGGCCGCCCCGTGCTCCTCGCGAGCCTCCTGGCCGACCGCGCCCTCTTCGGCGACTCGTTCGCGGGGGCTCACGCTCAGAGCGCGCTCTGGCACGTCCTCGTGAGCCTGATGGTGCTCTGGCTCGCCTGGCGACTCGGCGCCCCGCCCGCCGTGGCCGCCGGAGGCGCGGCGCTCTTCGCCCTCCACCCCGCGTGCGTCGAGGCGGTGGCCGGCGTGAGCAACCGCGAGGATCCGCTCGCCGCGTTCTTCGTGCTCGTCGCGCTCTGGGCGGCCTCACGGCTGGCCCGCGGGAGCTGGGCCTGGCTCGTGCTCGTGTTCGTCGCGTTCGCGCTCGCGCTCGGCGCGAAGGAGGTCGCGGTCGTCGCGCCCGCGCTGTTCGTCCTGCTCGCGGCCGCCGTCCCCGCCGTTCGCCCCTCCCGCGCTCGCGCGGCGGCGCTCGCCGGGGTGGGCGCCGCGGCCATGACCACGTGGGCGGCGTTTCAGGTCGCGCTCGGCGTCCCTTCGCTCTCCATCGGCGCCGGCGCCGGGCCGCTGACGCCGCTCTCGATCGGGCTCGGGTGGAGCCCCCTCGCGAGCGCGACGCGCCTCCACGACCTGGGCTGGCAACACGCCGCGCCCGTGCTGGCCCATCGGGTCGGCCGGCTCGCCATCGGCTGGCCGCTCTCCGCCGAGCACGACCTCGACTTCGTGCTCAGCCCGGGCGGGCTGGTGATCGGAGGCGCCGTCCTGCTCGCGCTGGTGGCGGCCGGGCTGCTCCTCTGGCGAGAGCACCGCGGGCTCGCCGTCGCGGCGTGGTGGCTCCTCGTGGCCAGCGTGCCCACGCTCGCCTCGCCCTGGCTCCTCAACCCCGTCGCCGACCGCTACCTCTACCTGCCCGCGGTGGGCGTGTGCGCGGGGCTGGGTATCGCGCTGGCCGCGCCCCGGGATCCGCGCTGGCCGCGCCTGCTCCTGCTCGGTCTGCTCGCGTTCTTCGGAGCGCGGGCGATCGAGCGCGCCAGCGTCTGGCGAGACGACGTCACGCTCTTCGACGACGCCGCGCGCAACGCCCCGCGGTCCGCGCGCGCCTGGCAGAACCTCGGCGCCGCGCACCTCTCCGCCCGCGACACCGAGCGCGCGATCCTGGCCCTCGAACGGGCTCTCGAGCTGGATCCGGCGCGCAAGTCCACGCACCTGAACCTCGGCATCGCGCACCTGCGTCGTGGGGATCGGGGCGCGGGGCTGCGCGCGCTCGAGTCGGCGATCGAGGCTCCCACGCTCGCCGGGGAGCGGCCGCTGCACGACCGGGCGTTCGACGTCTACGCGCGGCAACTCGAGCGGCTCGGGCGTCGCGACACCCTTCGCGCCGCGGTCGCGCGCGAGCTGGCGCGGAGCCCGGACTCCCCCCCCGCGCGGGCCTGGCAGCTGCGCCTGGAGTGACGCATCTCGCCGAGCGATCTGCTATAGCCGTGCGTCGCGTCCGTCGCCCGACATCGCGGCAGTCGTACTCATCGGATGGTCTTCCTTCTCGCCCTCTTCGAGATCGCCCGCGTCCTCCTGCGGGCGCTGCTCGTGGTGCTCAGCTACCACTTCCTGAGGGCAGCGTGGACCGGACTGCGCGAAGAGGACCCGAAGCTCCCCGAGGCGCCCGACCCGTGGCCGAGCGTCTGCGTCCAGCTGCCTCTCAAGAACGAGTACTACGTCGCCGAGCGGGTGATCCGCCACGCCGCGCAGCTGCGCTACCCCGGGGGGCGCCTCTCGATCCAGGTCCTCGACGACAGCGACGACCGAACGACGGCGCGCGTCGCGCGGGTGGTGGAGGAGCTGCGCGCGCAGGGCGTCGAGATCACCCACCTCCACCGCGAGCGCCCCACGGGCTACAAGGCCGGCGCGCTGCAGGCAGGGCTCGGCGAGACCGACGCCGACATCATCGCGATCTTCGACGCCGACTGCATGCCGGCCGAAGATTTCCTGCTTCGCACCGTCCCGTTCTTCCGCGACGCGCGCGTCGGCTGCGTCCAGGTCCGGTGGAGCTTCCTCAACCGCCAGCGCTCTCTCCTGACGCGCGTCCAGGCGATGGTCCTCGACGGCCTGTTCGCGATCGATCAGTTCGCCCGCGCGGCCAGCCGGCTGCCCATGCAGTTCAACGGCACGAACGGGCTCTGGCGCACCGAGACCATCCGGGCCTCCGGGGGCTGGCGAGGCGAGATCCTGGCCGAGGACGCCGACCTCTCCTTCCGCGCCCACCTCTCCGGCTGGCGGCTCGTCCATCTCCGCCAGTACGCGGTGCCGACGGAGCTCCCCGAGGACATGGCGTCCTTCCGCACGCAGCAGCACCGCTGGTCGCTCGGCAGCGCGCAGCTCCTGCGCTCGCTCGGGTGGCGGATCCTCCGGAGCGACCTGCCGGCGCGCTCGAAGCTGATGATGTTCATGCACATGGGCCGGCACGCCATCGATCCGCTCATCCTCATGGCGTCCCTGACCTCTCCGTTCACGACCCTCTACGGGCTGCCGTTCCTGGTCGACTACACGGTGCCGGTGAACACGGCGCTGTTCGGCCTGGTGGGCGTGGGCTGCTTCTTCTTCTACGGCGCGGCGCTTCGCTACGTCGGCGCCCCCCTCTCGAACGTGCTCCTCATCCCGCTCATCATCCCGCTCGCCATCGGCCTCTCGCTCGCCTACACGCTCGCGTGGTTCGAGGGGCTCGTGCGGCTGGGCGGCCCCTTCATCCGGACGCCCAAGGCGGGCTCGCGGGCGGAGTCGGACGGCCCTCGTTATCGGAGCCGCAAGCCGCTGCTCGCGCTGGCCGAGGTGGTGCTCGGGAGCGGGCACCTCTACTTCACCGCGGAGGCGCTGCTCGAGGGCCTGTACACGGAGGCCGCCTTCTTCGCGATGCTCGGCGGGAGCTTCCTCTGGGTGGGGCTCGGGACGCTCTCGAGCCGGGGCGTGGGCCGCGGGGAGCCGACCGCGGAGGAAGCGGGTTGACGTGAGCCCCGGCTTTGGGCACCAAGGGAGCGTGCGCATCACCTCCCTCGTCGTCCTCGCCCTGGCGCTGGCCGCGCTCGCTCCCCTGACCGCGGCGGCCCAGTGCGAACCCGAGCCCGAGCCCCCGGACCACCTGCGCGCGGTCGCGCGTCAGAGCTACACGGAGGGCGTCGAGGCGGCGGCGCAGGAGCGATGGATGGAGGCCCGCGAGGCCTTCCAGCGCGCGTTCGACGTCGCCCCGTTCGCGCAGATCGTCTACAACCTCGCCACCGCGCAGGCCCAGACGGACCGGCTGGTGCAGGCCGCCGAGAACTACCGCCGCTTCCTCCGGCGATGCCAGAGCGAGCAGATGCCCGAGCTCCGCGCGGACGCGCAGCAGCTCCTGACCACCGTCGCGCCACGCATCGGGCGGCTGACGCTCCGGGTCAACAACTTCGAGAGCGCCTTCGACCGGCTGACGCTCGACGGTGAGGCGATGCAGGGCGCGATCCTCGGCACCGAGATCCCGATCAACCCGGGCCAGCACGAGGTGCGGGTGGTGCGACGCGGCGAGGAGCTCGAGTCGCGGAGCTTCACGGTCGGCGAAGGCGAGAGCGCCCAGGTCGAGCTGTCGGTGGAGGAGTACGTCGGGCCGTCGCCCGAGGAGCTGGCCGAGGGCGGTGGCGGCGGCACGACGCAGCCCAGCGGCCCCGACGTCGGGCTCATCGTCGGCATCAGCATCGGCGTCGCGCTCGCGCTCGGCGCCGCCGCGACGGTGCTCGCCATCGTGCTCACGCAGGACTCCGGGGAGCAGCTCCCCGAGGGGACCTGGGCCCCCGCGCAGGTCCCGCTCGTCTCCTGGTGATCGGTGATCGACGATAGCGGGATGCGGCCGTGGTGATCGGGCTCGTCGACGACGCGCGCTTCGACGCGCACACCGCGCGCGGCGTCCACCCCGAGCGCCCCGAGCGCCTCGCCGCCGCCCGGTCCGGGCTCCGCGGCGCGGTCGACGCGTCTCTGCTGAAGCCCATCGCGACCCGCCCGGTCAGCGCGGAGGAGCTCGCGTCCGTGCACCAATCCGCGTACCTCGACACCCTCCACGTCGCGCTCGCGAGGGGCTGGGGGAGCCTCGACGCCGACACGTTCCACTCTCCGGGCAGCGAGGAGGCGGCCTGGCACGCGGCGGGCGGCGCGGCCGAGCTGGCGCGCCGCACCATGGAGGGAGAGCTGACACGCGGCGTGGCGCTGCTGCGCCCGCCCGGCCATCACGCGGAGGCCGACCGGGCGATGGGCTTCTGCATGCTCAACAACGTCGCGCTGGCCGCACGCGCCGCGCAGGCCGCGGGCGCTCGGCGCGTCGCCATCGTCGACTGGGACGTGCACCACGGCAACGGCACCCAGCACATCTTCGAGTCGGACCCCGACGTCCTGTTCGTCTCTCTTCACCAGTGGCCGCTCTATCCGGGCACCGGCGCGGCGAACGAGATCGGCGTGGGCGCCGGCGAAGGCGCGACCGCGAACCTCGCCCTCCCCGCCGGCAGCGGCGACGAGGTCTACGGAGAGGCGTTTCGCGAGGTCGTGTTGCCGCTCCTGCGCCGGCACGCGCCGGACCTCATCCTGGTCTCCGCCGGCTACGACGCGCACCAGCGCGACCCGCTCGCCTCCATGGAGCTGTCGAGCGACGCCTACGGCGCGATGGCGTCCGCCCTCGTCGAGACCGCCGAGGCTCTCGGACACGGCCGCGTCCTCTGTCTGCTCGAGGGCGGCTACGACCTCGTCGGCCTCGAGAGCAGCGTCGCCGCGACCGCCAGGGCGCTCCTCGGAACGCACACCGCGTTGCCCGAAGGACGCGTCCCGGCCGCCGCGCGCGAGGCGATCGCCGCGGCCAAGCGCGCGACGTCGCGCTGAGGGCCGTTCGAGCCATCGGGCCGGCGCCGCGGCCGCCTGTCCAGCGCTCCGCGGCGCCCGGCGGTGGCCCGTCTGTCGCGCGATGACTGCCGGCGGCGCCAAGATCCTATATCCTCCAGTGGATCGACATGCATCTCGCCCAGCTTCGCCCCAACGCCTCGATCGGGCCGTATCAGATCGAACGCCTGCTGGCGAAGGGAGGGATGGGGCAGTTGTATCTGGCGCGACACGGGGATGAGCGAGTCGTTCTGAAGCTCCTGCGCGACCAGGTGGCGGAGGACGACGAGTTCCGCTCCATGTTCCTCCACGAGGCGCGCATCGGGGCGCTCCTCGATCATCCCTCGATCGCGCGGATCGTCGACGCCGGCGAGCTGGACGACGTTCCCTACATCGCGGTCGAGTACATCGACGGCCCCCCGCTGAACGAGCTGATGAGCCGCCTCGGGATGATCGGCAAGGGCGAGGCCATCGCCATCGTCGTCCGCGTCGCAGAGGCTATCTTCTACGCCCACGAGGCGACGGATGAGGAAGGGCGCCCGCTGCAGGTGGTCCATCGGGACGTGACCCCACAGAACATCCTGGTGCCGCGCTCGGGCGGGGTGAAGCTCATCGACTTCGGGGTCGCCAGGAGCACGACGCAAGAGCATCGCACGAGCACCGGCGTGCTCAAAGGAAAGCTCGCCTACATGGCCCCGGAGCAGTTCCGCGGCGAGACGAGCAATCGGAGCGACATCTTCAGCTTGGGGGTCGTCCTCTGGGAGCTCCTGACGGGGCGCCGGCTGTTCAAACGCCGGACGGAAGCCGAGGTCTTCTCCGCGGTCCTGATCGAACCGATCCCGGCGCTCGGGCTGGGCGGGGAGCTGGACGAGGCCCTGCAACCGATCGTCGACCGGACGCTCGAGCGCGATCCCCGCCGCCGCTACCAGACCGCCGGGGAGCTGGCCCGGGATCTCCGCTCGGCGGCCCGCGAGCTCGCGCTCGGCTGCGGTCCGGCCGAGCTGGCGGCGCTCGTGCGGACGGCCGACGAGCGCGCGGACGAGCGCCCAGATCCCAACGCGACCGAGCTGTCCGACTGGACCGAGATCAGCGTGGAGATCGAGCTGCCCGACTCGGACCTCACGGGCGCGGCCACGCC
>SHBB01000173.1 GCA_004213565.1 Sandaracinaceae bacterium | reverse complement strand
ACGCGGGCGCGCCGGACGCCGGCTCGCCCGGCGAGGACGCGGGTCAGACCGAGGCCACCGTCAGCCGCGAGGAGGACGACGACGACTCGCTCCTCGGCGTCGTCGAGGCGCTCCTCTTCGAGCGCGCCGAGCGGGCGGAGATGGAGGCCGCGCGCGCGCGGGACGAGCTGGCCCGGCGCGAGCGCCCCGACGGCGCCGGGCAGACCGGCCCCCAGCAGGAGGCCGCGCCGGCTCCGATCGACGTGCGCGTTGTGGGCTGTGGTCCCGCCGCGGAGTCGATCGGCCTGAGCTTGCCCGAGCGTCAGCTCTCCACGCTCGGCCTGATCCTCCTGCTCTTCGTCACCCTGCTCGGCCTCGCGGTGATCGACCGGGTGCGCCGACCGCTCCCGGAGCTGGGCCTGCTCCCGCGCGTCCTCGGCGCCGCCCACCTCGCGCTCCGGCTCGCGGCGGTCGTGATGGTGCTCAACGTCGCCTCCCGCCTCTTGCCGGGCTGGCTCGCGCCGTTCCTGCTCATCGGCGTCATCGCGGCCGCGCTCGCGATCGGCATCGGCGCCGTCTGGCCCTGGCTGCCCGACGTCGTCGGGGGCGTGCTGCTGCTGGCCGAGCGACGCGTGCGAGCCGGGCTGTGGCTCATCGGGGACGGCTTCGCCGGGCAGATCGAGCGCGTCGGCCCGCGCGTGACCACGCTCCGGGCCGCCGACGGCTCGCTCTTCACCATCCCGAACCGGCAGCTGGTCTCGCGCACGGTGCACACGAGCGCGCAGCGCTTCGCCGAGACCAAGGTCGCGCTGGAGGTGCCGGACGCGCCGGCCACCGAGGTGCGCGCCGCCATCCGGGACG
The DNA here is from genome assembly GCA_004213565.1 of Sandaracinaceae bacterium. Lineage (GTDB taxonomy): Bacteria > Myxococcota_A > Polyangia > Polyangiales > Sandaracinaceae > JAVJQK01. The sequence goes on along the minus strand of SHBB01000173.1, from coordinate 15,198 downwards.
CCGTCCTCTGCTCGCCCTACGTGCCGTCGCACCCGCTCCTCGCCATCGCGCGCGACGCGAGCCAGCCGAGGCGCTGGACCGTGACGGTGCGGCTGCTCGACGCGCGCTTCGGCCCCGACTTCGAGGGGCAGCTCCTCGAGCGGGTCGAGGAGGCGCTCGCCCCGCGCGCGGAGACGCCCGCCCCCGAGCCTCCGCCCCAGCCTCCCGAGCCCCCTCAGTAGAGCGACGCCAGCGCCGCGCGGAGCTCCGCCCGCGTGAACGGCTTGCGGAGGAGACGGACCGGGCGGTCGGTGCCGAGCACGCGCTCGATCTCGTCGTCGGTGTAGCCGGAGGCGAACAGGATCTTCAGGTCCGGTCGCGCCGTCGCCATCTCGTCCGCGAGCGCGCGCCCCGACTCGCCCGGCATGACGACGTCGGTGATCATCACGCCGATCGCGTCGCCGTGCTCGGCCAGCTGCGCCCGCGCCTGCGCGGGCCCCGAGGCCTGGAGCACGTGGTGCCCCTCCCGCTCGAGGAGGAGCGCGATGGTGCTCCGCACGTCCGGATCGTCCTCGACCAGCAGCACGGTCAACGCGTCGGCCACGCCGCCCTCGGGCGTCGCCTGGGCCACCGGGGGCGGCGACTCCGGCTGGTCGGCGATCGGGAAGCTGATCTGCACCGCCGTGCCCTCGCCCGGCGCGCTCTGGATCTGCATCTCGCCGCCGCTCTGCCGCACCACGCCGAACACCGTCGAGAGGCCGAGCCCGGTCCCGCGGCCCACCTCCTTCGTGGTGAAGAAGGGCTCGATGGCCCGGCTGAGCGTCTCGTCGTCCATACCCACGCCGCTGTCGATCACCCGCATCACGGCGCGCTCCGCCTCGCGCGCGACCTCCAGCGTCAGCGCGCCCCCGCGCGGCATCGCGTCGCGCGCGTTGACGGCCAGGTTCATCAGCAGCTGCTCGATCTGCGCCGGGTCCGCGCGGATCCAGAGCGGATCGGAAGCGACCGTCACCTCGAGCGCCACGTCCTCCCCGATGAGCCGCCGCAACACGCGCACGCCGCGCTGCACGATCGCCCCGAGATCGACCCTCTTCACCTGCAACACTTGCTGCCGACTGAACGCGAGCAGCTGGCGGGTCAGTCGGGCGCCCTGATCGGCGGCCTGGACGATGTCGGTGGCGAGCTTGTCGGTGTTGCCCTTGTCGGCGCGGATCAGCTCCGCGCTCCCGAGGATGATCATCAGGAGGTTGTTGAAGTCGTGCGCGATGCCGCCGGCGAGCCGACCGACCGACTCCATCTTCTGCGCCTGGAAGAACTTTCGCTCGAGCTGCTCGCGCTCGCGGCGCTGCCGGATGTCCCGCACGATGCCCTGCAGGCGCCCGTCACTCAGGGCCGTCGCGCTGATCTCGGTGGGCACGGTCGCGCCCGCCTTCGTCAGGAAGGTGCGCTCGCGCGTCAGCCGCTCCCCGGCGGCGAGCCGCTCCAGCTCCAGCGGCTCGCGCGCCAGCTCGTCCGGATCCATCAGCTCGCCGATGCTGCGCCCGACGATGTCGGCGCGGTCTCGCTCCAGGAACGCGCAGAAGGCCTGGTTCACCTCCTCGATGCGCCCCTCGGCGTCGCTGACGACGATCCCATCGGCGGCCTGCTCGATCAGGTTGCGCAGGCGCTCCTCGCTCCGGGCCAGCGCCCGCTCCGCCGCCTTCTGCTCGCTGATGTCACGGATCACCGTCACCCGAAGTCGCTCGCCACCCGAGTGGATGACGCGCGCGCGCACCTCGGCCGGGAAGACCGAGCCGTCCTTGCGGAGCCCCTCGACCTCGTAGGGGGTCTCGGCTCCGCTGCGGATGGCGTCGATGACGCGCTGGCGCGAGTCGGGGGCGGCGATCATCAGGGCGGATTGCCCGACCAGCTCGTCCACCGTGTACCCGACCATGCGCGCGAGCGCGACGTTCGCGTCGAGGATCAGGCCGTCCTCGTGCAACGCCACGCCCTCCGTGGCCGCCTCGCTGAGGCGCCGAAAGCGCTCCTCGGGATCGGAGCTGGAATGCAACGAACCGGACCCACCCACGTCGGGAGAATACGCCGAGCAAAGACCGAACCCCAATGAGTTGAATGCGCTTCGGCCAGGGCTCGTCCGCCTTCCACCCTCCCCTCCAACTGAGGCATGATCTCGTGATGAACATCCGCTTCTTCTTGGCTGTGCTCCTCCTCGTCGCGTGTCCCGGCGGCGCCCTCGCGCAAGGTCACGGTGGGGTCGCGCGATCGGGGATGGGTCAGGGAGAGGCCCGAATTTCCTCACGATCCGACGTTCGGCTCTCCATGGAGAGCATGCCCGGGACGAGCGGCGCGGCGGTGAGCGCGCTCGGCCAGCGCGTCGGCCAGCGCATGGCGCAGATCCGCGGCTGCTACGAAGAGGTCGTCGGGGAAAACCCCTCAGTGGAAGGCACGCTGCGTCTCCGGGTGCTGCTCGAGGGGCGCGGACGGCCCAACGTCGAGGTGGACCGTGACGGGGTGAACGACGCCGGCCTCGTCCGCTGCATCACGGGCGCGCTGCAGTCGGTCGACCACGACGGCCTGCGGCGCCCCACCCGCGCGGTGGTGCAGCTGGTGATGGGCAACTCGGCCGCAGCGGGGGCCGAGCGGGCGGCGGCGCGCGCGCAGGAGGCGGCGCAGGTGACCATCCAGATCGACGCGGACGGGAACGCGACCTCGACCGGAGGCAGCGACGACCGCGGGGTGCGCTTCACGGTCATCGGAGACGGCCGGGAGTCCGCGCCCGTCGTCCAGTCCGCGCACCGCTCGCTGCTCTCGGTGCTGCCCGGGCTGATGGACTGCCGCCGCCGCGCGAGCCGACGCGGCCAGTCCCCGGAGGGCGAGGTGTCGGCGACGCTGCTCGTCCGGGACGGTCGCGTGCCGAGCGGCCGCGTCGGGCGGAGCACGGTGGCCAGCGACCGGGCCCGCGGCTGCGTCTCGCGCGTGCTGCGCCGCATGCAGCAGCGCGCGCAGGCGAGCGGGCGGGTCCGCGTCCGGATCCAGTTCGCCGAAGCGCAGGCCGCCGAGGCGGACGACTGATACGCTGCGCGCCCTTGATCGATCGGCGCGCCGTCTGGTCTCTGCCGCTCCTGCTGGGCCTCTGCCTGGCGGGCAGCTGGGCGCTCTCGCGCGCGCCCTCGTCCCCCGGCGAAGCATCGGCTCCAGCGCCCGCGCGCGCCCCCACCCCGCGCGGCCCGGTCCGGTGGATCGTCGCGGGCGGCGGCGCGAGCCCCGAGCTGTCGCAGGTGCAGATCGAGCAGGACGTCGCGCACGCGGCGCGGCTGCTCGAGGAGACCGGCCCCGGCCTGCTGCTCTTCGCCGGGGGCGCGGGCTCTCGGGCCGTGCAGGTCCTGGACCCCGACGCGCCGACGGACGACCTGCGCGCGCGGCTCGCGGCGCTGCTGGACCCACGCGGCGGGCGCGACACGCGCTACCGGCCCAGCACCCTCACCCCCGCTGGCGCCGCGTCCGCGGAGGCGATCACCAGCGCGCTCGAGGGCGCCCTCGGGGACGACGAGGCGCCCCTGCTCGTCTACCTGGCGGGGCACGGCGTGGGCGGCGAGGAGCCGCGGGACAGCCGACTGCTCACCTGGGGCGCGGGCGATCTGTGGGTCGAGGACCTGGCCGAGGTGCTCGACGCGACGCCGCACCACCGCCCCGTCCGGCTCGTGGTGACCGCGTGCTACGCGGGCGGCTTCGCCGACTTCGCGTTCACCGCCGCCGACGTCGAGCAAGGCGCGACCGAGAGCGACCGCTGCGGGTTCTTCGCGACGACCTGGGATCGCGTGGCCTCGGGCTGCGACCCGAACCCCGACCGCGCGGCCCAGCGCGGCTACGGGCTGCTCTTCCTCGACGCGCTCGGCGGCGCGGGCGAGGACCTCGACGGCGACGGCCGCGTCTCGCTGCTGGAGGCGCACAGCTACGCGCGGATGCGCTCGGGCTCGTTCGACGTGCCCGTCACCACGAGCGAGATCTTCCTCCGCGCGGCGGTGGATCCGGAGGCGCAGGCCGACGCGGGGGACGCGCCGCCCCCGATGCCGGAGGAGCGCGCCGTCATCGAGGGCCTGCGCGAGCGCCTCGGGCTGGACTCGTCCGACGCGGCCGGGGCGCGCATGACCGCGCTGCAGCACGAGCTCGAGGAGGTCGCGGAGCGCCTCGACGAGGTGGAGCGCGAGCACGACGCGGTGCGCGAGGACCTCGTCGGCGCGCTGCTTCATCGCTGGCCCAGCCTCGAGGATCCGTGGCGGCGCGACTTCGCGCCCACGCTGGCCGAGGAGGGCGAGGCCATCGAGCGCTTCCTCGAGGCGTCCGGCGACGCGAACCGGCTCCGGGAGCTGCGCGACGAGCTGACCCCGCTCGCGGCGCGGCACGACGACCTGCTCGCGTCGCTGGCGCCGCTCGAGAACCTGGCCCGCGCGGAGGAGACCCTCGCGCTGGCCGGCCGGCTCCGGGCCGAAGGGGGCCCACACTGGCTGCGCTATCAGCGCTTCCTCGCGTGCGAGCGGGGGCTGCCGTGACGCCGACCGTGCAGGATTCGAACAATTTGACCGCCCGCGGCCCCCTGCTCATGGTGAGGGGGATGCCCCGGCTCGTCCGCACCGCGCTCATCGTCGCCCTCGCGCTCGGCCTCGCCGGGAGCGGGTCGCTGGACGCGGCCGCGCAGCCCTCCGTGGAGCGCGACCCGGGCGCGCAGGCCGCGCTGCAGATGCCGGAGCGCCCCGCGGTCGAGCCCGAGGCGATCCCCGAAGACGAGCCGTTCGGCCGGGAGATCGACTTCTACGACCCGAGCGGGCACGCCCTGCGTCCCTTCCACGACGCCCTGCGCGCCACCCAGTCCGAGGAGGACCCGCGCAAGGCGCGCGTGCTCGTCTACGGCGCCTCGCACGTGGCGGCCGACTTCTTCACGAACGTCCTGCGCGAGCGCCTTCAGAGCCGCTTCGGCGACGCGGGGCACGGCTTCCTGATGCCCGCGCGCCCGTGGCGCCGCTACCGCCACCTCGGCGGGCTCAGCGTCGAGAGCAACCGCCCCTGGGACGCGCTCCGCGTGCGCGCCTCCACGCGCGACGTCGATCACCTCGGGGTCGCGGGCCTCGCGGTCGAGTCCGACGATCGCCGCGCCTTCGGGCGCATCGACACGGGCGACCAGGTCGCGAGCCAGTTCGCGATCATGTACCTGGAGCAGCCCGGGGGCGGCTCCTTCGACGTGCGCCTCGACGGTCGGCGCGTCGCGCGGATCGCGACGGCGGCCGAGGAGATCGGGGCCGGCTGGCGGCTGATCACCGCGGCCGAGGCGCGGCACGTCCTCGAGATCCGGCCGCGCGGCGACGGCCCGGTGCGGCTCTTCGGCGTCTCGGTCGAGCGCGAGCAGCCGGGCGTGATCATCGACAACCTCGGCATCAACGGCGCGCGCGCCGTCTCGCACCTCTACTGGGACGCCGCCCTCCACACCGAGTACCTCCGCCGCCTCTCGCCCGACCTCGTGGTGCTCGCGTACGGCACGAACGAGAGCGGCGACGACGGACACCCCATCGAGACGTACGAGGAGGAGCTGCGCGCGGTCGTCGGCCGCGTCCGCGGCGCGGTGCCCGGCGCCGCCTGCATGCTCATCGGCCCCAGCGACCGCCCCATGCGCGGCGAAGAGGGCGAGCTGGTGGACCGCCCCCGCACCCACCAGGTGGTCGAGGTGCAGCGGCGCGTCTCCCGCGACATGGGCTGCGCCTTCTTCGACCTCGTCGCCTTCGGCGGCGGCCCGCTCTCGATGCCGCACTGGGCCGAGGCGGATCCGCCCTTCGCCCAGCGCGACCACGTGCACTACACCGGCCGCGGCTACCTCCGCCTCGGCGAGGTCCTGCACGGCGCGATGCTGGAGGGCTTCGACGCGGCGCCACGCTTCGATCCCCCGGCCGCGGTCGCCGCGGGTCCTCGCCCCTGATCTTCCCGCCGACGAGCGCGCTATCCAGCGCCTCGTTCTCGCGTTAGGGTCTCGCGTCCAAAGCTTGGAGGGGCGCGATGGCGCATTTCGAAATCATCGAGTTCGAGGGTCAGAAGATGGTCAAGGCGACCATCCAGAACGAGACCATTCGCGCGGAGTCCGGCGCGCTGCACTACATGTTCGGCCAGATCGAGATGGCCTCGAAGGCGCCGAGCGCGGGCGGCTTCCTCAAGTCGATGGTGAGCGGCGAGAACGTCTTCAAGCCCACCTACACCGGCTCGGGCGAGGTCTACTTCGGCCCCCCGATCTTCGGTGAGTACTTCATCCTCCAGCTCAACGGAGAGGAGTGGATCCTCGACCAGGGCGCGTACGTCTGCAGCGACATCGGCATCGAGGTCGACGTCTTCCGCAACAAGGCCCTGACCGGCCTCATGGGCGGCGAGGGCCTCTTCCAGACGAAGGTGAAGGGGACGGGCACGGTCGTGCTCATCGCGCCGGGCAAGGTGCAGACCTATCACCTCCAGGGGCACACCCTGAGCGTGGACGGCAGCTTCGCGATCGCGCGGAGCGCGGGCCTCGACTACGCCGTGCGGCGCGCGAGCAAGTCGCTCGTCGGCTCGTTCACCTCGGGCGAGGGCCTGCTCAACGTCTTCAGCGGCACGGGCACCGTGCTCCTCGCGCCGGTCCCGAACCTCTACCAGAACCTCATCGACCAGAGCCGCTACATCCCGGCCGCGGCGGCGGGCGGCGCGGCGGCCGGCGGCGGCGCCATCGGCGGCCTCGTGGGCCGCTTCGCGGGCGGCGGGATCGGCCGCATCGTCGGCCTCGCGGTGTTGGCGCTCTTCTGCGTGATCACCCTCGTCTGCTCGGGCCTCACGCAGGTGATGCAGTAGCCTCGACCGGACGCGGCTAACGCTCGAGGTAGTCGGCGAAGCCCTTGAGCAGGGCCTTGTAGAGCATGTTCCCGATCACGCGATAGCCGGCCGGCGTCGCGTGCCGGAAGTCGCCGAAGGCGAGCCGGGGCTCGGTGCGGAACCACGCCCGCATCGCGCCCTCGCCGCCCATCGCGGTGAAGGTGTCGAAGAAGGCGCAGCCCTCCGCGCGCGCCGCGCGCCGCATCGCCTCGACGATGATCGGCACCGGCTCGAGGGTCTCGATGGCGCCGCGCTCGCTTCGCCGCGCCTGATCGAGCGGGGCCATCAGGAGGCACGCCGCCTCGGGGCGCGCCCGCCGGACCATGCGCGCGACGCGCCGGAAGTCGTCCTCGAACTGCTCGGGCGTGCGCGGGTCGTCCGCGTCGTTGCCGCCGAAGCCGAGCACGATGAGGTTCGTGTCGCGGTGCGCGTGCTGGCGTCGGAAGTGGGCCTCGTCGTAGCCGAGCATGCGGCGCGCGCGCGCGCCGACCATGCCGAGCGAGTCGTAGACGACGCCGGGCCCGTCGCGCTCGAGCACCATGCCGTAGAGCCGGCTCTCGCCGCCGCCGAGCGTGCGCAGCTCCAGCTCGTGCGCTCCGTCGGGCACCCGCACCTCGTGCCACCCGTCGGTGGTCTGCTCGCCGCGCGTGCTCACCACCTGCCGCTCGCCGTCGTCGACGCGCAGGTCGAGGTTCCCGCCGCGCGGGTGCGCCTGGTACCACAGCTCGAAGCGGCTCACGCGGCCGCCCACCGGGCCCCGGTCGCTCGTGCCGAACTCCGCGCGCCCGCCCGCCATCGAGCGGTACTGGACGCCCCCGTAGCCGTAGAGGTGGTCGCGGAGCCCCGCCCGGACGAGCTCGATGAGGCGCCACTGGCCCGACGCGGAGTGGTCGACGTCCGTGTGGCGGTACGGCATCGAGCCGCGCGAGATCAGGATGAAGCCATGCCCCGCGTCGCCGAAGCGCTGCTGGAAGCGGCGCCGCGCGGTGCTGGTGATCCCGTCCCCCGCGATCGAGGAGTCGCCGTAGTGCGCGATCCGGGTGATGGCGCCGTCCTGGCGCTCCGCCGTGCGCAAGAGCGCCTCGTAGAAGGGGCGCATCGCCCGGCCACCGGGATCTTCGAGCTCGCGGACCAGGCCCTCGAGCTCGCTCGGCGCGATGCGCACCGACGGCCCGGTCTCGGCGCTGGACTCGGGCTCGCGCTCGGAGGGCGGCTCCGGCGCCTCGGCGAGGTTCGCCGCGACCGCGTCCCCGAGCTGCTCGGCGAGGGCCTCGTCACCGCGCGCGGTGCGCCGGCTGACCGCGCCCCCGGTCGCGACCGCCATGCCCCCCTCGACGGGCTGCTCCGCGAGGAACATGCGCGCGATGGGCACGCCCTCCCCGGGGACCCACGCCTTGAAGCGCTCCATGTTCGCGCTGGCCAGCGGGGCGATCGCGTACGGCACGCCGGCGAGCAGGAGCAGCACGCCTAGCGCCCCGGCGAGGTGCCGCATCGCGCTCGCGGTGGCCCCGACGCGGTCCTCGGTGGCGCGCTCCTCCACGGTCGACAGCGACTCGAGCAGGGTGTTCGACCCCTCCTCGCCCAGCAGATCTTCGCTCTCGCTTCGCTCGCTCAACGCCGCCTCGGACCCCGCGCAGGGTGCTTCGATTCACTCTCGGACCGACGTCGAGGTGTAGCATCGCGCGTTCCCGGGCGAAACGAATCAGCCGCCGAGCGCAGCCTCGAGGTCGGCGACGTCGACCGGCTTGACCAGGTGCGAGTCGAAGCCGGCGGCCAGCGCGCGCTCCCGGTCTTCGCGCATCCCGTAGCCGGTGAGGGCGATGAGGCGCACCGCGTCGCCCAGCTCCGCGCGCACGCGCCGGGCGACCTCGAAGCCGTCGATCCGAGGCAGGCCGATGTCGACCACGGCGGCCGCGGGCGTCGTGCGCAGGATCAGCGCCACGCCCTCCTCCCCGTCGCCGGCCTCGAGGACCTCCACGCCGCGCTGCTCCAGGATCAGCCGCAGCATCTCGCGGTTGTCGGCCTGGTCCTCCACCAGCACCACCGGGCCCGATGGGGTGGCGGACGAGGCCTCCTCGGACGGCGCGCGCGCGTCGACGCGGGCCGATCCCTCCTGGGCGTGCGGCAGCTGGACGACCAGCTCGGAGCCGCTCCCCGGCCCGTCGCTCCGGGCGTGCACCGCGCCCCCGTGACCGATCACCAGTCGCTCCACCAGGGCCAAACCGAGCCCCATGCCGCCGTCCGAGCGCTCGAGGCTGCCGTCTCCCTGCACGAACATGTCGAAGATCCGCTCGAGCATCTGCGGCTCCATCCCGAGGCCGTCGTCCCTCACGCGGAGGGTGACCGTCGCGCCCTCCGTCGCCGCGGCGATCCACACGTTCCCGCCGGGCTCGTTGTACTTCAGGGCGTTGGTGACGAGGTTCGTCACCACCTGCCGCAGACGCGTGCGATCGCCGTCGACGTGGAGGGGCGCGTCCGGCAGCGCGAGGTGGAGCTGGACGCGCGCGTCGTCGGCGCGCTTGCGCAGCGTCTCCGAGGCGCCGGTCACCACCTCCCGGAGGTCGAGCCGCTCCCGCTGGAGCTCGATCTTGTCCTGGGTGACGCGCGAGACGTCGAGGAGGTCGTCGAGGAGCCGCGCCATGTGGTTGGCCTGCCGCCGGATGACGTCCACCGGCTCGTCCTCGCCGTCGAGCACGAGGCTCGCGTTCATGATCCCGCCGAGCGGGTTGCGCAGCTCGTGCGAGAGGATGGCGAGGAAGGCGTCGCGGCGCCGCACGGCCTCTCGCGCCTCCTCCTCCGCGCGCTTCTGCGAGGTCACGTCGCGCGAGACGCCGAAGGTCCCGACCACCTCGCCGTCCTCGTCGCGCAGCGCGAGCTTGGTGATGAGCGCCCACTCGCGATCACTCTCTCGGCGCTCCAGCGCGTTGATGATCGGCCGGCCACGCTCGCGGATGCCCGCGTCGGTCGCCTCCCAGCGGGCGCCGAGCGCCGGCGACATGACCTCGCTGGGCCGCTTGCCCCGCGCGTCGGCCGGGCCGTCGAGCCCGAGGCGCCGCGCGAAGGCGCGGTTGATGCGCACGAAGCGGCCCTCGGCGTCGGCGAAGTAGACGTCGTCGGGCAGCGTGTCCATGAGGCTGTCGAGGAGGTGGCGCGCGCGGTACAGCTCTCGCTCGGCGCGCTTGAGCGCGGTGAGGTCGACGAGGGTGAGCACCACCCCCTCGATCCCGTCCGCCGTCTCGTAGGGGTGGATGCGCAGGAAGTACCAGCGTGAGGAGGCGCCCCGCACCTCGCGCTCGTGCGGAGGGCCGCCGCGGAGCACCGCGCGCGCCTCCGCCATCAGGTCCTCGTGCTCGATGGAGTGAGTGAACGTGTCGAGCGGCCGGCCCACGTCCGCCGGGACGAGCTTGAACAGCTCCGTGATCCGCGGCGTGAAGCGTCGGATGCGCAGCTCCGCGTCGACGAAGATGGTGCCGATGTCGGTCGCGGACAGGAGGTTGTCCATGTCGTTCGTGAGCCGCGACAGCTCGTCGATCTTCTTCTGGAGCTCGGCGTTGACGGTGTAGAGCTCCTCGTTGACCGACTGCAGCTCCTCGTTCGTGCTCTGGAGCTCCTCGTTGGAGGCGACGAGCTCTTCGTTCGTGGCCTGCATCTCCTCGTTGCTGCTCTCGAGCTCCTCGATCGTGGCCTGGAGGTTCTCCTTGGTGTGCTCCAGCTCGCGCTCGAGATCCCCGAGCTGCTGCTGCGTCAGCTCATGCACGTTCAACGAGGGCCCCGACTCCGCCGCGGGCTCGGCCACGCTCTCCCCGGTCGGCTCGAGCGCGATGAGGATGTCCGGCGGCCCGTCGCCGGACGTCACCGGCTCCACGCGCAGCTCGAGGCGCTCCCCCGCGACCTCCACCCCCGTGAACACGATGGGCTCGCGCACCTTGCGCACCCGCTGCAGCGCGCCCGCGAGCGGCAGCTTGAGCTCCGCCGCGAGCACATCGAGGAGATCGCTCGAGGGGCGCCCCTCGCGCACCTGGAGGAACCGCGAGGCGCCTCCGAAGACGTGGAGGACCTCGCGGTCGGGGCTCACCAGGAGCGACGGCGGCATGTAGCGCTCGAGGAGCGAGTCGTAGCTCGCCAGCAGGCGCTTCACCGAGCGGACGGGTGACGTCTCCGGCGCCGCGCGGCTCAGCCCGGGGCCACGGCGAAAGGCCGCCGCGTCGGCGAGGCGGCTGTCGCGGAGCTTGCGGAAGAGCCGCCACCTCGGATCGATCTCGCCGAACTCGTCCGCGACCGCCCCGAGGGACTCGCTCGTGCCGAGGAAGAGCACCCCGCTCGGCCGCAGGCCGAAGTGGAACAGGGAGATCACCTTCCGCTGCGCTGCGCTCTTCAAGTAGATGAGCAGGTTGCGGCAGCTCAAGAAGTCGAGCCGGGTGAATGGCGCGTCGTTCACGACGTCATGTCGCGCGAAGACCACCATCTGGCGCAGCTCCCGCGCGATTCGCCAGCGCTCGCCCTCGCGCGAGAACCAACGCTCGCGCCGCTCGACGCTCAGATCCTCGAGGGCGTGGCCGTCGTAGAGGCCCTCGCCCGCGTGGGCGATCGATCGCTCGTGCGCGTCGGTCGCGAAGATCTTGACCGGGAGCTCCGCGCCGTCGGTCTCGAGGCGCTCGCGGATGAGCATCGCGAGCGAGTAGGCCTCCTCCCCCGTGGCGCAGCCCGCGACCCAGGCGCGGAGCTCCCGCCCGTGCTCGCGCGCGCGAGCGATGATCTCCGGCACGACCTCCCGCCCCAAGATGTCGAAAGCCTCCCTGTCGCGAAAGAACTGGGTCACGCCGATCAGCAGGTCGCGGTAGAGCGCGTCGACCTCGTCGGGGTCCTGCTCGAGTCGCCTCGCGTAGCTCGCCAGGTCGGCGTCCTGGTGCAGCAAGACGCGGCGCTCGATGCGGCGAGCGACCGTCGTTACCTTGTACTGCTCGAAGTCGAGATCGTTGGCCTCACGGAGGGTGGCGATGATCTTCGCCATCGGATCCGACTCGGCGTGGCGAGCGCTCTGGCCCGCGTCGAGCCGCGCGCGATAGCGCTGGATGGCCCGCGAGATGTCCGCGACCGGCAGGACCAAGTCGACGCAGCCGGTGTCGCGCGCCGCCTTGGGCATCCCGTCGAAGACCGCCTCTTGCGGGCTCTGCGCCAACACGAGGCCCCCCGCCTCGCTGATGGCCTGCACCCCACGGGAGCCGTCGGTGCCGGTCCCCGAGAGGATCACGCCGACCCCGCGCTCCCCCTCTTCGCGCGCGAGCGAGCGGAAGAAGATGTCGATGGGGAGCGACAGCTCCCGCTCCTCGCCCTTGTCCGACAGGAGCAGCCGTCCATCCGAGATGATCATGTCGTGACGGGGCGGGATGAGGTGGATGGTGTCGGGCTCGACCCTCATCCCGTCTCGCACGCGCGTGACCGCCAGCGCGGTGCGGCGCTCGAGCAGCTGGTCCATCATCGACTCGAAGTCGGGGGAGAGGTGCTGGACGACGACGAAGGCGGCGCCCGTGTCCGGCGGCGTGGCCCCGAACAGCCCCTCGAGCGCCTCGAGCCCTCCAGCCGACGCGCCCACGCCCACGATCAGCGGCCTCTGCGACACGATTGTCTCGTCCCCCATGGGACGAGGCTACCAACACCGAGAGCCGCTTTCAGCTGGCGCAAAAAGCCACGCCCGCTCAGAACTGGAAGTAGATGTAGGGCACGGCTTCCTGCGTCACGAAGAGCGCGATCACGACGGCGACGACCGCGAGCGCGACGCCCTTGCCCCACGCGGGCAGCGCGAGGAATCGCAGGCGCAGGCTCTCCAGCTGTGAGCGCGGCACGTAGTGGAGGAAGAAGCCGAGCGCGAGCACACGCCACACGTCGGCGTCGATCTGCGCGACGCTCGTCGTGCCGCTGAAGATCTGACCGGCGACCGCGCCCGCGTTGTCGAGGTCGGTCGCGCGGAAGAGGATGCGGCTGAAGACCACGAACTGGAGGGTCAGCACGATCTTGAGCACGTTCGCCCAGCCCGGGTCGGGGCCCGTCCAGCCGCGGCGCTTGCGGTAGTCGCCCCAGGCCCGGGTGGCGACGACCGCGAACGCCTGGAGGTTGCCGTAGATCACGAAGGTCCAGCTGGCGCCATGCCAGAGGCCGATGAGGAAGAGCGTGATCCACAGGTTGACGTAGGTGCGCGCCGGCCCCTTCCGCGAGCCGCCGAGCGGGAAATAGAGGTAGTCACGCAGCCAGGTGCTGAGCGTCATGTGCCAGCGCCGCCAGAAGTCGCTGACGCTCGTGGCCTGGTAGGGGCGATCGAAGTTCTCGGGCAGCTCGAGGCCGAAGAGCTTGGCCGAGCCGCGCGCGACGTCGGTGTAGCCGCTGAAGTCGCAGTAGATCTGGAGCGTGAAGCCGTAGAGCGCGATGACGACCTCGGTCGCGCTGAACGCGGCGGGGTCGTCGAACACGCGGTCGACCAGGTTCACGCTCACGAAGTCCGCGAAGACGACCTTCTTCGTCACGCCCATCGCGATCAGGAAGAGCGCGTTCCCGATCCGCTCGCGGGTCAGCCACGGCGGCCGATCGATCTGCGGCAGGAACTCGGCCGCGCGCACGATCGGGCCGGCGACGAGCTGCGGGAAGAAGGTGACGTAGAAGCAGAAGCGGACGAGGCTGCGGCACGGCTCGAGCCGCCCGCGGTAGACATCGATCGTGTAGCTGAGCGTCTGGAACGTGTAGAAGCTGATGCCGACGGGCAGCAGGACGTCGAGGACGGGCGTGTCGAGCTGCACCCCGAACAGCGAGAAGACGTCCCCCGTCGCGGCGCTGAAGAAGTTGAAGTACTTGAAGACGCCGAGGAGGCCGAGGTTGCCGCCGAGGCTGACCAGCAGCCAAGCCTTCTTGCGCGCCTGCGTCTTCGCCCCGGCGATCTGGAGGCCGGCCGTGAAGTCGAGGAGCGTGGAGAAGAGGATCAGCCCGATGTAGGCCGGGTTCCACGCCATGTAGAAGGCGCAGCTGGCGAGGAAGAGGAAGAACAGCCGCGGCCCCGCGCCGCGCACGGTGAGCCGGCGGTCTCTCTCCCCGGAGGCTCGCTCCTCGCCGACCTCGTCGCGCTCGCGGCCCAGCCACCGCGCGGCCCAGAAGCCGCCCAGCGTCAGCGCGAGGAAGACGAAGTAGTCGAGGCTGTTGAAGAGCATCGCCGGGTCGGGCGGTTCTAGCAGCGCCGCGGGTCGGCGCCCACGCGCGGCGTGGGAAGCCAGACACGGCCGATCACGAGATCATTGAGGAATCAACCGGGTACGGCGCCTGCAAACGATGCTCGACATGATCGTCGTCCCCGTCTTCATCGCCAGCGTGAGCGTGGCCATCTTCATCTCCACCCTCCAGCTCGGAGAGCGAAGCGCGCCGACTCAGCGGTAGGCGTAGCCGATCAGGAAGCGGCCCTCGAAGGTCTCGTCGATGCCGGCCTCGCCGTTGCCGAACGCGCCGCCGGCGCCGTCGAAGCTGAGCTCCTGGTAGCTGTAGCCGAACCGCGCGGCCCAGGTGAGGCCCATCTCGAGGAAGCCAGACATGCCGAGGTAGAGGTCCACGCCCCCGAAGAACATGCCCGGGCCGAAGGCGGGCGCCACGTCGCCTCCGTCGAGCCCGATGCGGCCGCCGAGGCCCGCCTCCACCATCAGCAGCTCCTCGTACGCGCGCACGCGGCCGAAGACGCCCGGGCGGAGGTAGCTGAAGAGCTGGGACGGGAAGCCGTCGGGCGCGTCCAGGAAGACCCCGTCCATGCCGAAGCCCACCGTGCCGCCGACCTCGAGGATGTCCTCGATGGTGTAGCCGTAGCCGGCGTCGACGCGGAAGTGCATCGACGTCATGCCGCGCTGCTGGCCGTCTCCGCGCAGGTAGTTGATGCCGACCGAGAAGCTGCCCTCGGCCGCGAACAGGAGGCCGCGCGCCGCGTCGTTGCGCTCCGCGAGAGGACGCGCCTCGAGGCGGAGATCGATCTCGGGGTACGGGTCGGCGGCGAAGAAGTGCCGCCGGAAGCTCGCGTCCCGCACCGACGTGCTCACGCTTCGGATCCGCAAACCCACCAGCCCGATGATCATCGGCTGGCGCCACGCGACCTCGCCCTCGGGCTCCTCGACCGCGCCCGGATCCTCGTAGTCGACGGGGTCCGGCTCTGGCTCCGCGGCGGCGGCGGCCGCGGCGGCGGCGGCCTGCCGCTGCTGGTCGAGCACCGCCTGCGCCTCGTTGACGGCGTCGAGCGCCGCCTGAGAGATGTCGGGCAGGTCGCGCCGTCGCCGCGGGGACGGGCCATCGCGTCGCGCCAGCTCGTTGCTGCGCGGATCG
>SHBB01000172.1 GCA_004213565.1 Sandaracinaceae bacterium | reverse complement strand
GCCATCAAGTGCATCGCGGTCTACGAGCGGCCCTTCTGGCGGGAGCGCGGGCTGTCGGGGGAGGGCCTGTCGGATCGCGGCCCCGTGCGGCTGACCTTCGACGACTCGTCGCACGACGGCGCGCAGCACGCGTTGGTGGGCTTCCTGCTCGGAGAGACCGCGCGCGCGTGGACGGGGCGCGACCCCGACGCGCGCAGGGCGGCCGTGCTCGAGAGCCTCGCGCGGCTCTTCGGGCCCGAGGCCCTGCGCCCCACCCACTACGTCGACCAGGACTGGATCGCGGAGCCGCTCAGCGCGGGCTGCTATGTCGGCGTCATGCCGCCCGGGGTGATGACCACCGTCGGCCGCGTCCTGCGCGAGCCGTGCGGACACATCCACTGGGCGGGCACCGAGACGGCGACCACCTGGAACGGCTACCTCGACGGCGCGATCGAGGCGGGCGAGCGCGCCGCGACCGAGCTGCTCTGAGAGGGCTACACCTCGCGGACTTCGATCTCGCGAATGTCCGGCGCGTGCAGCCCGGCCGACTGCGCGATCCAGCGGCTCAGATCGAGCGTGGTCACGACGCCCACCACCCGGGTCTCCCGGTCGACGATGGGGAGGCGGTGCACGCCCTCGTAGGCCATCAGCGCCGCGGCCTCCGCGACGGTGCTGTCCTCGGTCAGCGCGAAGACCACCGGCATCATGACGTCCCCCGCGGTGAGCGGCTGACGGTCACGCTGGGTGCCCAGGTCGCGCCACGCGCAGAGCAGATCCGTCTTGCTCACGATCCCGAGCAGGTGCCCCTCCGCGTCAACCACCGGCGCGCCGCCGATGCCCTCTTCGATGAGCGACTCGAGCAGCTGATCGGCGGGGAGGGACAGATCGCTGACCGCGATCTCGGTCTGCATGATGGCCTTGATGGGGACCTGCGTCGGGTCCCGCTCGAGCGACCGGTTACCAGATGAGCGACGCGGGCCACGGGGCCCCTCGCCGGCGATGCTTGTAGGTGTCGGCATGGTCCAGAGACCGTGCAAGCGAGGCGCCGCCGCTGTGGTGGGGAGATGCGCGCCCACCCGCGCGCAAGATTGGCGTCGTCAGGGCGCGGCGAGCTCTCCGAGCGCGCCGACCGCGTCGAGGTAGTCGGCGCGGACCGTCACCATGGGGGTGACGATCCCGATCCGCGTGCCGGTCGGGATGCCGGTCGCGGTGGTCGTGCCCGCGATGGTGACCTCGGTGGGCGGCGCGAGGCCGACCAGGGGGAGGGCGGGCATCGACTCGTTGAGCGAGAGCGAGACCATGTGGTGGCCGAGCACGGCCGCGAAGCCGCGCACGGTCTCGCGGTCGGCGTCGGACATGCTGGAGGGCATCGCGATGGTCAGCTCGGAGAGGCGATCGATCTGCCAGCTCGGGTCGGCGCCCGCGCCGTCGGTCAGGGACGCCTCCGCGGTCATCGAGATCTGCACGGGCACGCCGCCGCCGTAGGGCGCGCCGCCGGAGAGGGTCGCGGTCACCCCGCCGATCATCACCGAGAGGCCCGCGTCGGTCGCGTCGGCCACGAGGGGGAGCACCGCCTCGACCTGGATCATGTCGGGCGCGACGATCATGTCGGGCGCGACGATCATGTCGGGTGCGACGATCATGTCGGGTGCGACGATCATGTCGGGAGCGACGATCCCGCTCGTGCCGCCCGCCGACCAGTGCACGTGCAGGAACTGGTTGAGCACCGCCTCGCTCATCACGATGGCGCCGGGCTCGGTGGCCGTGATGGTGCCGGTCACGTCCGCGCTCGCCAGCGCGATGCCGCGCTCGAGGGGGCCCGGGCCGCCCGCGCCGACCCGGAAGTAGCGCGTGCCCATCGTGACCAGGACGTGGGTGGGGTCGAGCGTGGTCTCCGCGATCACGCTGTCGACGCCGATCTCGATCGGGGCGCCGCCGACCCCGGGGACGCTGGCCATGCGCGGGGTGACCGCCTCGGCTTCGTCGAACGCCGTGTTCGCCACGCCGCCGATCGCGTCGGAGAGATCGGGCGCGAGGAACTGCGTCAGGTAGCCGGGGTTCATCGCGTCCGGGATCGGCAGGGGCGACGGCGAGTTGGCGGAGACCAGGTAGTCGACGATCGCGGCCTCGATCGACGGCCGGTCGAACATGTCGGCGTCCGGCATGTCGGCCGTGATGCGCCCCATCTCCGGGTGCAGGGGAGAGAAGGTGAGCACGTAGGCGTCCATGCCCGGCATGTCGCTCGGCTCGATCGTCACCGGGAGCAAGACGTCTTCCAGGGTGACCGAGCCGGTCTCGTCGAAGAGGACCTCGCCGCCCACGAAGCCGGTGGCGCGCAGGGGGATCACGAGCGTCGCGGCGCGGAGCTCGAGGAAGATCTGCTCGCCCATGGACGTCACGGAGTGCCGCTCGCCGGTGACGCTCACCGGCCCGAGGATCTCGAGCCCGTCCACGGCGTCGAAGCACGAGCCGCAGTAGGTGGAGACGTCGACGGGGATGTACGGCGTCGGCAGGGTGAAGCGGAAGCCGTTCGCCCCGAGCGCGTTCGCGACCGTCACGTCGATCGCCTCGGCGATGTTGGTCACGCCGCCGCCGGGCGTGCCCTCGCCGCTCAGCGTGTCTTGCTCGAACCGGGCGTGCACGGCCCCCTCGAGCACGCTGTCGGCGGGCTGAAAGCGCGGCGCGGCGAGGAAGGTGCAGAGCTGCTCCTGGGTCACCTCGCCCGTCGTCGCCTCGACGCGCACGGTGTTGACGCCGAAGCGCACGTCGAGCGCGAACTCCACGAGGTCGTCGGCGTCGGGCGTGACCTCGACGTCGTTCAGTCGCACCACGTCGGCGCCGATCACCCTCACCGAGACGTTCACGCTCGCGCCCTCGACGAGCTCCACCGCGTCGCCGATCTCGGGCGAGACGCACTCGATGGTGGCCGGCGGCGGCCCGGCGTCGACCGGTCCAGAGTCGCCAGGCCCGCTGTCGCCGGGGCCGGTGTCGGCAGGACCGCTGTCGGCCGGCCCGCTGTCGGCCGGTCCTGCGTCCGGCATCGCGGGGGCGCCGTCGCAGCCCAGGACAGCGCCCAGCGAGAAAGCGACGACGAGGCTCAGGCGGAGGGCGGCGCGCGGCTCGCTCCAGTACGGCATGCGAACGATGCTAGCACCGAGCTGCGCATTGGCCCTGGCGGCGGCCCGGCGCGGGCTCCATACCGCGCACCGTGAGCGAACCCGATTCGAGCTCGGTCAAGAGCGGCGCGGTGATGGCCGTCGTCGCCTACAGCCTCTGGGGGCTGCTGCCGATCTACTGGAAGCTGCTCGGCGCGGTGCCCGCGATCGAGGTGCTGACCCACCGCATCGTCTGGTCGCTCGGCTTCATCGCGGTCCTGCTGTTCGCCCGTCGGGGCTGGCGTCGGACCCTCGGGTTCCTGCGCGATCGCGAGACGCGCGGCGCGATGCTGCTCTCGACGGCCCTGATCGCGACCAACTGGTTCATCTTCATCTGGGCCGTCAGCGCCGATCGCGTGACCGAGGCGAGCCTCGGCTACTACATCAACCCGCTGTTGAACGTCGCGCTCGCGCGCGTCTTTCTCGGAGAGCGCCTTCGCCCGCTGCAGGGCGTGGCCGTCGCGCTCGCCGCCATCGGCGTGGTCACGCTGACGGTGATGCGGGGCGAGCTGCCGTGGGTCTCCGTGGTGCTCGCCGTCTCGTTCGCGCTCTACGGCCTGGTCCGCAAGCGCACGCCGGTCGGCGCGGTCGAGGGGCTCGCCATCGAGACGGGGCTCGTGACCCCGCTCGCCATCGGCTACCTGCTGCTGCTGAGCCCCCCGCTCGGCCACCTCGTCACCGCGGATCCCGTCACGGTGGGCCTGCTCGTCGGCGCGGGGGTGATCACCGCGGTGCCGCTGCTCGCCTTCGCGGGCGCCGCGCGTCGGCTCCGCTACACGACGCTCGGCATGATCCAGTACCTCGCCCCCACGCTCCAGCTCGGCTGCGCGGTGCTCCTCTACGGCGAGGCCTTCACGCAGGCGCACGCGATCACCTTCGGGCTGATCTGGATCGCGGTGCTGCTCTACGTGATCGACATGCTGCGCCGTCCGTCGCCCGACCCGGCGCCCGCGCGCTCAACGTGAGAGCCAGCGCTCGAGCAGGGCGCGCTGCGCCGCGCCGAGCGGACGATCCGGCGGCATGCGCCGCGTGGCGTCGGCCGCGGTGCGCACGGCGAGGACCGTCCTTCCGTCCTCCGTCCGAAGCCAGCCTTCGCGAGCCATCGCGCGGAGCGCGCCGGTCGGCTCCGTCCCGATGAAGTCGTGGCAGGGCGCGCAGCGCGGCCGCAGCACCGACGCGTGCAGCGAGGTGAAGAGCGCGTCCGCCTCGAGCGTCTCGGCTGCGACCGGCTCCGCGCGTGCCTCGCCCCGGTGCGCGGCCCAGCGATCGCGCGACATGCGCAGCACGGTGCCGTTGGTGTCCTCGACCAGCCAGAGGCTCCCGTCGCGCGCCTGCGCCATGCCCACCGGGGAGCCGCGCGGGCCGAGGTCCGACGCGTCCCAGCCCGCGATGACGTCGGTCGGTGTGGCGTCGGCAGGGGGCAGCCCGTCCGCGCCTACCGGGAGGCCGATCACGCGGTGGCCGGGGCTCCGGTACCCGTGGAGCGAGATCAGCAGCAGCCCGTCGAGCGCGCCGAGGTGCGCGCCCCGGTAGTACAGCATGTCGAGCGGCGCGCCGTGGGGAGGCAACAGGAGATGGGGCGGCGTGTAGGCCGGGTTGTCCTCGCAGCCGAACGACGAGTGCGTCCACTCCGGGTCGCGCTGGTCGCGGTCCCAGCAGTACGGCCAGCCGTAGTGCGCGCCGCGGCGCAGGATGTTGAGCTCCTCGTGCGGGCGGCTGTCCTCGCGGAAGTCCACGCCGTTCTCTGCCTGCAGGAGCGCGCCGCTCGCGTGCGCGGCCAGCGCGACCGAGTTCCGCAGGCCATGCGCGAAGTACTCCGGCTCACTCGACCAGCTGCGCGGGCCCGTGCGTGCGAAGCGCCAGACGGCGCCCGTGTGGCGCGCCTCGTCGACGCAGCGGTCGGCGGGCAGGGCCTCGAGGCAGCGGTCGGTGCCCGAGCCCATGTTCACGATGAGGTCCCCGTCCGCGCTGAAGACGAAGCTGGTCAGCGGGTGGAAGCGCACCGGGCGGTCGGGGAGCGCGATCGGCAGGTCGTCGACCACCGTCTCCATCGTGCCCGCGGGATCGTCGTCGGTCGGGTCGAAGCGCCGGATCCGCTGGACCTCGCCGACGTAGATCCAGCCGTCCGGGCCGACGCGTCCACCGTGCGGGCGATCGAGCCGCTGGGCGATGCGCGCCGCCTCCCAGCCGTCGTCGCCGCGGGTCAGCCTCCAGAGCCGGCCGGCGCGGCTGCGGCGGGCGCCGTGGTCGACGATCCACATGACGTCGTCGCGCTGCGGGTCGGTGACCACCGAGCGCGGTCGGAAGCGTCCGCGCGCCTCCGCGATCGCGGGCAGCTCCGCGTGCGCGACGAGGCCGACGCAGGTGCCCTCCGGGGTGTCGAGCGAGAGGGCGGGGAGGCCGTCGCAGTCTCTCCCGAGGTCGACCTGATAGGGGCCGCGCGCCTCCACGCGAGAGGGCGGCGCGGGCTCGATCGGCTCCGGTTCGGGAGGCGTCGTCGGGGGCTCGACCTCCACAGCGGGCACCTCGGGCACCTCGGGCACCTCGGGCACCTCGGGCGCGGGCGGGCGCGGCGGCGGCTCGCGATCCTCTCCGCAGGCGAGCGCGATCGTCAGCGAGAGCGTCAGCCCGATCGCGCGCCTCGGCCCCACGCGCCTCGGCTCCTCTCAGAACACGTAGCGCATGTACGCGCTGCCGTGGATCCCGAGCGCCGGCGACTCGCCCCCCGCGCCCTCGAGCGACGGGTAGTGGCGCACGCCCCCGAGCAGGCCGATCGAGTGGTGGCGCGCGCGCAGGTGCCAGTCGATGCCCAGCTCGCCGCCGTAGGCGATGCCGATCGTGCTCGCGTCCGGGAAGCCGTAGAGGTCGAGGATGTCGGTCGTGGCGACCATCAGCGCGAACTGTCCGCTGAGCCAGATCGCGAACGCCTCGGTGAAGTTGGCCTGTACGCGCAGCGAGGCGCTCCCGCCGACGATCTCGAACGCGGTCTGCGCGGGCGGCGGCGGCGCCTCCGTGTTGTGCATCGAGCCCTCGGCCGAGAGCAGCACCATCAGCCAGTCGAACAGCTCGTAGCCGGCCGAGATCACCGCCCACGGCCCGACGCTCACGAGGTCGCCGATGCCGCCGACGAACCCCATCGCGCCGATCTGCGCCTCGACGAAGAAGCCGTGCGCGTACAGATCGCGGCTGATCGGGATGGCCTCGGGCGGCAGGCGCTCGACGTCGAGCCGCGTGAGGTCGGGTTCCTCCGTGGCGATCTGCCCCTCGTCGTCCGACGCATCTTGCGCCGAGGCGGCCGACGTCCAGGCGAACATCATCGCCAGCATCAGCAGGCGCAGGGCGGGTGACCCGAGCACGGACCGGAGCCTATCGGTGCGGCGACCGTGGCGTCAATGACCCCGACAAGGGTGCGAAATCATGAGCACAACGCCGGCGCTTGAATAGGCGAGGAGCGAGCGCGGTCCGAATTCGCGTAGCCGGGAGCTTCCCGGAAGGAGACGACGATGAAGAAGACGACGATGACCCTGGCCGCGCTCGCGGCCCTCGCCATCGCCGGGGCGCCCCTGGTCGGGGACGCGCAGCAGACCACCTCGGCCGCGACCGTCGCCGCGCAGGTGCAGGGCTTCTACGACCAGACGAGCACCGTGCAGAGCGCCTTCTACCAGTCGCACTACGACCGCATCTACCGGCGCACGACGCGCTCGCGGGGTGTGCTGACCATCTCGCGCCCGGGCAAGCTCCGCTTCGACTACCTCGGCGGCAACGGCAAGGTCGTCGTGAGCGACGGCGCGACGATGACGGTGTACGAGCCCGGCGACGACGGCGGCGCGGGCCAGTACGCCCAGGCGCCCGTCCGGGAAGAGGGCATCCCCTCGGCGCTCGCCTTCCTCACCGGGGGCGCTCGGCTCGACCGGGACTTCACCTTCCGGCTCCGTGACGCCTCGGCCTTCCGCTGGGACGGGCACGTGCTGGAGCTGCGCCCCCGCCGCGACGAGCCCGCCTACCGCCGCGTCTTCCTCTACGTGGACGACGACCCCCGGGCCGCGGGCGTGGTGCGCCGGGTGCTCATCCAGGACCACGACGGCAATCTCAACCGCTTCGACTTCCGGCGGACGCGCTTCAACCGGGACGTCAGCGAGGGTCGCTTCGAGTTCTCGCCCCCGCCCGGCGCGCGCCGGATCTGACTTTTCTCTCTCCGGCGTGAAACGATCGCCCATCTCCACCCCACCTCTCGTACCGAGGTGGGGTATTCTCGTTGCGCCGGTGAGCCGTGCGCGGCGGGTCGTGTCTCTCCCACCTGCGAACATCGGGACGCCGAGGGCTTCCCGGGGGGACGGACCGAGCGCGGCATGCTCGCTGCAGGAGAGATGGATATGCGACAGATCATCGGACTGAGCCTGGGCCTCGTGTTGCTCGTGGGGGGATGCGACGGGAACGACGGAAACGTGCCCGAGGCGGGGCCTCCTCCCATCTCGGGCGGCACGCTCCACGTCACCGCGGACGCCCGCTACGCCATCGTCTCGGATCCCGCCCGCGCCTCGATCTTCGTGGCCGACCTGGCGAGCGCCAGCCAGCTGCATCGCCTCGAATTGACTGCGGAAGACGAGCCCGGCCGGATCGCGGAGGACGCCGAGGGGCGCGTCTTCGTGGTCCTGCGTCGCGCGGGTGAGGTGGTCACCCTCGACCCCCGCGGGGGCACGATCACCGAGCGCCGCGACGTCTGTCGAGCGCCCCGCGGCATCGACGTGGACCCCGACGGGGACCTGGTCATCGCGTGCGCCGAGGGGGTGCTCGTCCGCATGCCGGCGACGGGAAGCGGGCTGCACACCGTGAAGCTCCCGCCCGATCTGCGTGACGTGGTGGCACGGGATGGCAGGACCTACGTCTCGCGCCTCCGGACCGCGGAGATCCTCGTGCTCGAAGGCGACCGCGTGGTCACGACCATGCGCCCCACCTCCATCAGCACGGACGAGGACCCCTTCGGCCGGAGCCTCGAGCCCACGGTCGCCTGGCGCATGCGCGGCGTCCCCGGCGGCGTGATGCTGGTGCACCAGAACTCGGTCTCCTCGCAGCTCGGCGTGCTCGGCGGCTCGAGCGGCGTCTACTACGGCGGTGACTGCTCGCTCGGCGTCGTTCGCGCGGTCGTCACGATGTTCTCGGTCCCGGCCGAGGATCCCAGCCTCTTCCAGAGCACGGCCGTCGCCGTCGATGGCGCGAGCCTCGTGGTCGACGGCGCGATCGAGGAGGCGACCGGTCGCATCTACGTCTCGGCCGCGGCGGAGACCGGGCCCAGCACCTTCGGGGGCCGCGGCTTCGGCTTCTCCGGCGCGCGCATCCTCGAGCCGCGCGGCATGTCGAGCATCCCGACCTGCTTCGCCTCCGGGTCCGGCGATCAGCTGCGCGGCGGCGACTTCGCGGCGACGGCGGTCGCGCCCATCCCGGGCGGCGGCATGGTCGTGCAGTACCGTGACCCGTCCATGCTCGTGGTCGACCATGGTCGCTCCCCCCTCGCTGGCGGTGAGCCCTCCACCCGGCAGATCGCGCTCACGGGCGGGCCGGTGCAGCACTTCGGACACGCGCTCTTCCACGAGGCGGCGGGCACCGGCGCGACCTGCGCGGGCTGTCACCCGGAGGGCGCCGAGGATGGTCACACCTGGCTCTTCGAGTCCGGCACCCGCCGCTCGCAGACGCTGACCGGCGGCATCCTCGAGACGGCCCCGTTCCACTGGGACGGCCAGGTCGGCGGCTCCACCGGCGTCATGGAGGGCACCTTCGTCGGGCGCATGGGCGGGCAGATGCCGCGCGCGGAAGAGATCGAGTCGTTCAGCGCGTGGATCGACGCCCTGCCGGCCATGCCGGGCGAGCCCATCGCGGACACGGGGGCGGTCGAGCGCGGCCGGACCCTCTTCGAGGACGACGCGATGGGCTGCGCGAGCTGCCACTCGGGCCCGCGCCGCACCAACAACCAGTCGATCGACGTCGGCACCGGCGGCCGCTTCCAGGTCCCCGGCCTCTACGAGCTGAGCTACCGCCCGACGTACTTCCACGACGGCTCCGCCGACAGCCTCGACGCGGTGGTCGCCAGCCACGGCAACAGCACGAGCCTCGACGACACCCAGCGCGCCGACCTCGTCGCGTTCCTTCGCACGCTCTGATCCCGGGGTCGCGCCCGCACACGCACGAGACCATGAGCATCCGTTCGAGACAGCGCGCGGCGTGGTGGGCGCCCCTTTGCCTCCTGCTCCTCTGGGCCACCAGCCCCGCGGCGGCCCAGGCCCCCCACCCGGAAGCGGGCGCGGACCCGGGCTCGGAGACCGACTCGGACTCGGATGCGGACTCGGACTCGGACTCGGACTCGGACTCGAGTGCGGACGCGGATGCGGGAGCGGCAGCGGACTCGGGTGCGGACGCGGCTGCGGGGGCGGACGCGGACTCGGATGCGGGAGCGGTCGCGGATGCGGACGCGGAGGCGGTCGCGGGAGCGGTCGCGGGAGCGGGAGCGGTCGCGGGAGCGGACGCGGGGACGGACGCGGAAGCGACCGCCTCGGGAACGAGCACCACCGCGACGATCGACGAGCTGGACGGGGTCTCCCCCTCCTCCTCCTCCGACTCCGGCTTCGAGAGCGCGTTCGACGACGAGTTCGCGGATCTCGACGGCTACCTCGGCGAGCACGCGAGCACGTGGAACCTCGACGACGGCGAGGGCGAGGGCGAGCCCTGGCAGGACTACGATCCGCCCTACTCCTACCAGGGGCGCTCGCTGGCGCGGGTCGGCCTGCAGCTGCGCGTCGCGGGCCTGCCGGGGGGCAAGCCTCCGGTGCCCGAGGGTCCCCTCGGGGAGCTCGGGTTCGTGTTCGACACACGCTACTCGGCCTTCAGCGCCTGGCACTTCCGCGCGGTGCTCGCGGTGAGCGCCCAGAACGTCGGCCGCGCGTACGAGGGCGGCGGCGCGGTGGCGGTGAGCAGCCCGTTCGCCATCCGACTTCGGCTGCTGCCCGTCGCGTTCGACGCCGGGGAGTGGCTGACCCTCCGTTTCGGGCCGGACATCGGCATCCAGTGGGCGGAGGAGTCGGGCGCGGGCGGGACCTTCGAGGTCTTGTTCGGCACGCTCGGGGAGGTCGCGCTGCGCCTGCTCGACGAGCGCCTCGAGGTCGCCGTGCACGGGGGCTTCCAGTTCACCGCGGTGGGTCGCGTGACCCGCTTCAATTTCGGGCGCGAGCTCGTGCCTCAGGGCGTCCTCGGAGGGAGCGTGGCGTGGCTCTTCGACTGAGATGCGCGCTCGTGTTGCTCGCCACGCTCGCGGCGTCGGGGTGTCTCCCCCAGCGCTCGATCGGGCACTTCGCGGACAATGGGTTTTACCATACGCGAGATCACTACCGCGTGCGGTACGCCGACGGCGAGGCGTCGCGCGGGCTCGTCCCCGGCTGGGACCTGGTGAACTTCCACCACGGCGAAGACGGCCAGCCGGTCCAGGCGCGGAGCGAGCCGCAGTGGTGGTCGGGCTACGACCTGCGCGAGTACGGCGTGCACCGCGGCCGAGTGACCCGGGCCGAGCGCTGGGATCTCCGCTTCGCGCGGGGCGACGACGCGATCTTCTCCCGGACCGTGCCTCTGAAGCCGTCCTGGGCGAGCTACGATCTCCCGACGCTGCTCCGCTACGCCGTGCACGCCATCCAGGCGCGCTACGCGGGGGCGCCGGATCTGCTCGGGACGGACGAGGGGATGCCGGGCTTCGTGCGGGTGATCAGCGAAGGTGACGCGGTGGTCGACGGCCGACCGGCGCGCTTCATCACCTTCGACCATCAGGACCGGCAGAGCCGCCAGAGCGCGCGGCGCGTGACGCTGGTGGCGATGCGCCCGGGCCAGCACGCGTGGCGCGTTCGCCGCTGGCGGGTCCCGATGCTGCTCGTCTTCGGCGTGGTCACGGAGCCGGGAGCGCACCGGGAGAGCCGCGCGGACTTCGAGGGGCTCGTGAGCCGCGTCGACGTGCGCTGAGAGACAGCGCTACGGAGCGGCCATCATCATCATCGCCGCCGCGTCGGCCGGGCCGAAGAGCGCGGGCTGCGGCGCCATCCACGGCTCGGCGTCGCCCTGCACGAGCACGCCGCGCACGTCGCGCACGCGGAGCGTGTACTCGAGCAACACGGGGACCGGCGACTCGCTGCGGATGCCGACCCGGAGGCCCGTCAGCGCCGGGATCGCGTCCGGGATGTACATCTGCGAGCGCCGGTCGTTGGCCGACTGGTTGTCGAAGTAGACGATCTGGTTCGGGTTCGGCGCCATGTTCACGACCGTCGCGAGGTCGACCGCGATCTCGTCGATCTCCTCCTCGCGGATCGTGCCGCTCAGGCGCTCCCCGGGCCCGAGGCGGTAGGTGCGCTCCCACTGCGAGAAGTCGATCTGCAGCTCCTCGTCGACCACCTGCACGCCCGGGTTGTACTCGTGGAACTCGTTGATGCCGTTGAGCACCACGCCCGCGGTGACGCTGCTGTCGGGGGACAGGTTGGAGAGCGTGAAGTCGACCTGGATCTCGAGGTCCCCGCGCCGCAGCCACGGCAGCTGCGCGTAGGGGATCTGCATGTCGCCCACGTCGCCGAGGGCGGCCAGCTCCTCCGCCGTCGGCTCGCGGAGATCGATCAGCACCCGCTCCTCGAGGAGGTAGAGGTTTCCGTCCTCGGACTCGAAGAAGGGGGGCGTGGTCTCGTCGATGGCCATCGCGAAGATGCCGCCGCCCTCGGGCGTGATGTAGCGCTGCTCCTCCAGACAGCCGGAGAGCAGGAGGGCGAGCACCGAGAGAGACAGGACCGGGGCGTGGAAGGTCGCGCGCATCGTGGAGTTCCTCTGCGCAAGCATCGTACCGCACCCGGGGCGGGCGATCATCGATCTCCGAGGGGTCCGCCGCCCCCGATCGTCGGCTCGGGGTGGGGGCTGCCGCCCTATCTCTGGAGCAGGTGTGGGACCTTTCGCGAGCCCTCGTCCCGGAGGCGCAGCGCCAGGTCGATGCGGGCCGCCGCGTTGATCAGCCCGAGGTGGCTGAACGCCTGCGGGAAATTCCCCAGCAGCACGCCGGTGTTCGGGTCGATCTCCTCCGCGAGGAGCCCCAGGTGGTTGCTCCCCTCGGCGTGGGCCACGAACACCTCCTGCGCCTCCTCGATCCGCCCCGCCATCGCCAGCGCCTCCGCGAGCCAGAAGCCGCAGAGCACGAACGCGCCCTCCGGGCCGCCGACGCCGTCGTCCATGCGGTAGCGGTGCAGGAACGGCCCCGTCGACAGCTCCGCGCGGACCCAGTCCACCGTCTGGGCGATCAGCGGGTGGTCCGGGGGCAGGAAGCCGCAGATCGGATAGAGCAGCAGGGCCGCGTCCGGCTCGTGCAGCCCGTAGGCGCTCACGAAGTGCCGCCCGTTCGGGTCGAGCCCGTTCTTGAGGATGTCGTCGTGGATCTGTCGGGCCCCGCGCTCCCAGACCTCGCGTCGCTTTCCGTCGCCGAAGAGCTGGGCCAGGCGCTGACCGCGGTCGAGCGACATCCAGCACATGAGCTTGCTGTGCAGGTTGTGGCGGACCTCGCCGCGAGGCTCCCAGATGCCGTGGTCCGGCTCCGTCCAGCGCGTGCGCATCACCTCGATCACGTCGCGGAGGTGGCGCCACGCGCGCAGGCCGAGCGACCCTCCGAAGCGCTCGTAGAGCCACGCCGCGTCCACGAGCGCGCCGCCGATGTCGAGCTGCAGCTGGTGCCGCGCCCCGTTGCCGATGCGCACCGGGCTGCTGTCGCCGAACCCGCGCAGGTGCGCGAGCGCCTCCTCCTCGGGCACGTGGTCCCCGTCGACCGTGTACATGATTTGCAATTGCCCATCATGGCGATCGAGCGCGTCGCGGACGAAGTGGAAGAACTCGCGGGCCTCGGTGCCGTAGCCGATGAGGTTGGCCGCGCGGATGGCCATCGCCGCGTCCCGCGTCCAGGTGTAGCGGTAGTCCCAGTTGCGCCCGCCGCCGATCCACTCGGGGAGGGAGGCGGTCGGGGCCGCGGTCATCGCGCCGGTGGGGCCGTGGATCAAGAGCTTCAGCAGGAGCGCCGAGCGCTGCACGTGGTGTCGCCACG
Organism: Sandaracinaceae bacterium; assembly: GCA_004213565.1. Lineage (GTDB taxonomy): Bacteria > Myxococcota_A > Polyangia > Polyangiales > Sandaracinaceae > JAVJQK01. Next base: position 2,841 of record SHBB01000172.1, on the reverse strand, counting down.
GGCCCTCGTAGGTGATCTTCGAGGCCCACTCGCGCCACTTCGCGCGCGTCGACCGCAGGTGCTCGTAGGGGCGGTAGCCCTGGACGGGCTCGGGGCCGGGCGCGCCCCAGCTGAGCACCATCCACTTCCGCTCGCCCGCGCGCAGCTTCACGCGCGCCTTCAGGCCGCCCTCGGGGCGCTCGGTCCAGGTGGCGCTCTCCATCACCGCGACCAGCGTGTCCCCCGCGCTGCTCCGCGCGAGCGCGCCGGCGCCGTCGACCTCGAACCGGGTCTCGGCCCGGCCGTAGTCGAAGCGCGGGTCGAAGACGACGTCCATCTCCACCTCTCCCTCGACGCAGTGCACGCGGCGGTGGATCTCGTGGATCGACGCGCGAGGGTCATCGCTCCACGGCATGTAGTCGGTCATGCGGACGACGCCCTGCCTCTCGATCTGGAAGAGCGTCTCCAGCACGTTCGTGTCGGGGTCGTACCGCTGCAGCGACTCGAAGGGGCGCCTGGCCGGGGTGATCGCGGTCATGCCGCCGCGGTCCTTGTCGAGGATGGCGCCGAACACGCTCGGGCTGTCGAAGCGAGGCATGCACGCCCAGTCGATGACGCCGTCGACGCGCACCAGGGCCGAGGTGACCCCGTCGCCGATGATGCCGCGGGCGCCGATCGGGAGCTCGCCGTCCGGGAAGTCCTCGGTGAACCGGAAGGGGCGGTTGAGTCGCTTGGCCGCGCTGTAGAGATCCATGCAGCGGAGCCTATATGCGCGTTGACCGATGGGACCAGACGGGAGAACCTGAGACGTGCCCACACGACGAGTCCGAGAGCTGGCCGAAGAGCTCGCGCGCGAGCTGGAGCGCGACGGCGCGCTGGACGCGAAGACCCGCGACGCGCTCGCGGAGCTGCGCGGAGAGGTGGAGTCCGCGCTCGAGGAAGACGCGCCGGCCTCGCCGCCCTCCGCGCGGGCGCACGGCTTCGTGGAGCGCTTCGAGCGCGATCACCCGGAGCTCACCGCGCTGGTGCAGCGCCTGGCCGACGCGCTTCAGGCGGCCGGGCTCTGAGAGACCGACGGTCTCGGCGGCCGTGATTCGAGCGACCGTGAGCGGACCGATCGGCAAACGGGTCCGCCCGTGCTATCGCCCGTCGGATGAGCGGCAGGTACGCGTGCATCATCCTCGACTTCGACGGCACCTTCACCGACGTCGAGCGCGAGGCCGTTCCTTTCCTCGCTCGCTATCGCGAGGGTCTCGCGGCGCTCATCGGCCGCGATCTGGATGACGCCTGGGGCCGGGCGGTGGCCGCCGTGGAGTCGGATCTGGACGCCCACGGCTTCGAGTTCGACGGGCGCATCGTCGCGCCGTCGCACGCCGATCCGTACATCCTGGCCACCAGCGTCGCGCGCCTCGTGCTGGCCGAGGACGGGGAAGGCCACGACGTCGACGCCGCGCTCGAGCAGCTCTTCCGGGACAGCTACGGCTGCGCGGACACCGCCTTCCGGCCCGACGCCGACCAGGTCGTGCAGGCGGTGCTCGAGATGGACGCGCCGGTGTACGTGGTGACCAACTCGAACACCGAGCACGTGAAGAAGAAGATCCGCGCGCTCTCGGGCGACGCGCTCTCGCGCCTCCGCGACGTCCGGGGCGACGCGAAGAAGTTCCACCTGGTCGACCCCGACGCCGCCGACCCACGCTTCGACGCGGTACCCGAGGCGCTGGAGGTCGAGGGGCTCTCGCGCCCGCTCTTCCTCCGCCGCGGCCGCTACTTCGAGACCCTGCGCGACATCTGGACCGAGACGGGCACCGAGCCGGCGCAGACCCTCGTCTGCGGTGACATCTTCGAGCTGGACCTCGCGCTCCCCGCGCAGCTCGGCGCGACGGTGCACCTGGTGACGCGCCCGAACACGCCCGCCTGGGAGCGTCGCGCCGTCGAGCGCGCGGGCGGCACCTGGTCGGAGCGCCTCACGGGTCTGCTGGAGCACCTCTGAGCTCGCGGTAGACGAGCGGCTCGGCGACGTTCTTGACCGTCGCCTCCTGCGGCGCCGTGAACCGGGCCTCGTCGCCCACCGCGGCCACGAAGCCCTCCATGCAGAAGATCTCGCCCGCGGTGGCCACGCCCTGCAGGCGCGCCGTGTTGTTCATGCCCGAGCTGAACGCGGTGTAGTTGTCGTTCGGGCCGAAGAAGCCGACCGAGACCGGGCACCAGTTGAGCCCGATCGCGACGTCGAGCGGGACGCCGCGGACCTCGGGGAGGGTGTCGCCGAGGGCGCGGGTGTGGGCGCGGATCCGGGCCGCGGCGTCGAGCGCGCGCCGACACGCCTCCTCCGCGCTCATCTCGAAGAAGGGCGGGCCCCAGAGGCCGATGATGCAGTCGCCGACCATCTTGTCGAACACGCCGCCCGTGTCCCAGACGATGTCGACCACGCCGTCGGCCCACGCGTCGATCAGTCGCCCGATGGCCTCGGGGCTGTGGAGGGCCGACTCGCTGAGCCGGGTGAAGCCCGCGATGTCTCCGTAGAGGATCGCGATCTCCTTCTCGCGCGGCGTCAGGTACCGCTCGAGGTAGCCCTCCTCGCGCAGCAGCCGCTCGCAGCTCGCGGCGGAGAAGATGTTCGAGAGCTGCTTCCACTCGCGGTTGAAGTCGACGATGCGCTGCCGCAGGTAGTCGGCGAAGCGGTCGAGCAGCTCGCGGTCGTGGGTGTGGAACTCGCCCTGGGCGCTGGTGACCAGCATGCGGCCGACCACGCGCGCGGTGCGCACGCCGGTGATGAGCACCTCTTCCCGGTAGCGCGTGATGCCGAAGCGCGCGCGGAGCTCCGCGTCCTCCCCGTCGAGGAAGGCCCCCGCTCGCTCCCGGACG
>SHBB01000171.1 GCA_004213565.1 Sandaracinaceae bacterium | reverse complement strand
GCACCCTTGAGCACGTGGTCGTTGAGGGCGAGCGCGAGCACCGCGACGCCGAAGAGCGGGTGACCGAAGCGAGACGCAGCCTTGAAGGGCACGCGGGACCCTAGCAGCTCCAGCGCGTCGAGCCTCACGGATCGAGCCAGCAGACGACGCTCCGATGGCTGCGGAAGGGCGCGCCCTCGGGGGCGCTCATGTGGCGCTCGAAGGCGACGCGGGTGCCGCCGACGGCGACCTGCGGGTTGGCCTCGCGGAAGGTGCCGCGCGTCAGCGGGCGGACCTCGCCCGTGGCCGGGTCGGCGATGACAACCTCGTCGTCGCCCGGCGTGTCGCCCTCGGCCGTGATGTCCGCGATGCCGATGACGCGGCCGTCGGCGAGGAGGCGCGGCTGAGAGATGCACTCGTCGATGTGCTGGTTGGTCACCATCTCGCCGCGCACCGGATCGAAGCGCGAGACGAAGCAGCCGCTCGCGTCCGACAGCACCATGACGAGCAGGCCGTCGCTCGCGCCCGCGTAGCCGCCGAAGCGGCCGACGAGGTCGACCGGCTCGATGGCCGGGTGGCCGTCGTCCTGCAGGAGCAAGATCTGGTCGTGGAAGCGGTGGTAGGTGGCGAGCACGTGCGGCACGCCGAGCGCGGGCAGCTCCAGCCAGGTCGCCCCGGTCAGACCCCAGCCGCTGACCTGCCGCGTCGTCCCGTCCGCGCGCGCGATGACGCCGTGCCCGCGGCTGGCCGCGTAGACCGCCTGCCCGTTCGCGCTCGGCAACACCAGGCTGGGCCCGCGGATCGGGCCGAGCACGGAGACCACGCGCCGCTCGCCGCTCGCCGCGTCCACGCCGACGACGCCGAGGTTGTTCTCGCGCCCCTGCTCGACCACCGCGATGAAGCGCGAGCTCGGGCTCGCCGCCATGCCGCCCACGCCGTAGTAGTTGCTGGCCGTGGCGAGCACGGTGGGCGTGCCCGCGCCGTCCTCGCCCAGCGGCACGCGCTCGAGGCGCTCCTCGACCTCCGCCCAGCGCATCTCGGCGAGGAAGTTCACGTAGGGCTGTGAGGTCTCCACCTGCACGATGGCCTGGCCGCCGTCGGCGGTGATGCCGACGAGGTAGGTCTCGCCGCACGGATCGCCGTAGCAGCGGACGCGCGGGTCGCTCTGCGCGTTCGCGGCCTCGAGGTTCGCGCCCATCTGACGGCAGAGCGAGGTGAGGTCCTCGCGCGTCTGCCGGATGGTGTCGACGTCGCTCTGGTTGTTGGTCAGGTCGAGCGCGCGGCCGGCGATCTCGACGTCGGTCGCGCTCTCCATCGCCTCCCGCACGTCGTCGCGCGCGTAGAGGGTCTCGAGCAGCTGCGGCCCGAGGCCGTGCACCCACGCGCTCACGAGCCCCTGCGAGATCTCGACCTCCGCGAGCGACTCGTGTCCGAAGGTCAGCCCGTGCGTGGCCACCTCCTCCTCGGAGCCGGTCTCGACCAGGTGGATGGTCAGCCCCTGTCGGTAGAACCCGGTGTCCGTCGTCAGTCCGTCGCGGACGCGCTCGTTCGTCAGCTCGAGGTGCACGACGTAGGCGGCGCTCTCGTCGCTCGCCCGGGCCAGCAGCGCCGCGCGCGGGTCGTCGCCGAGCGCCTCGACCTTCACGGTCCGGAACCCGAAGCGCTGGAGCTCCGCGTCGAGCCCCTCGAGCAGCCGCGGCTCGAGCTCCGCGCCGACGCCCTCGAGGCCGAGCACGAGCGTGGTCGGATCGTAGGTGGTGGCGCCGACGAAGAAGAGCGCGCTGCCGATGCTGGCGATCACCGCCACGACCAGACCACCGAAGACGAGCTTGAGCCCGAAGCCGCCGCTCCCGGGGATCACCATCTCGTCGGAGGCGGGCTCGCCGGGGGTCGAGGGCATCGCCATCGTCGGCGCGACGGGCGCCGCGGGGAGGGAGTCGAGCGCCGCGGTGGGCCCGACGCCGTCGACGGGCAGGGCGACGGTCAGCCCCTTCGCGAAGTGCGCGTGGTTCACTGGCTGGCTCGCCGCGTCGCCGAGCGAGTCGCGCGCCTCCTGCAAGCGCGCCGCGAGCGCCGCCGCGTCGGGCGGGCGGTCCGACGGATCCTTGGCGAGGCAGTCGTGGACGAGCGCGCGCAGGGCAGCGGGCGCCTCGAAGGAGGGCAGCGCCTCTTGCGAGGACTTCATCAGGACGTCGAGCGCGCTGTCTCCGTCGAAGGGACGCGCGCCCGCGCAGAGCTCGTAGAGCATGACGCCGACCGACCACACGTCACTCGCGGGCGTGGCGTTCTGCGAGCCGCGCGCCTGCTCGGGGCTCATGTAGTGGACGGTGCCGATGGTCGTGCCGGTCATCGAGGCGGTCGAGGCGTCGCCATGCCGCACGAGGCCGAAGTCCAGCAGCTTCACGCTCGCGGAGGTGACGAAGATGTTCTCGGGCTTGAGGTCGCGGTGGACGAAGCCCTTCGCGTGCGCGGCGGCGAGCGGCGCGAGGGCCTCCTGCACGAAGCCGAGCGCCACGCCGAGCGGGATCGCCTCGTGCGCCAGCTGCTCGCGCAGGGTGCGCCCCTCGAGCAGCTCCATGCAGAGGTAGACGCTGCCGTCTTCGTCCGTGCCCGCGTCGTACACGTCGACGAGCCCGGGGTGGTCGATCTGGTTCGGCGCGGTCGCCTCGCGCGCGATGCGCTCACGGCCCGCCGGGTCGCGCGTCACCTCGGGGTGGATGAGCTTCAGCGCCAGCCGCCGCTGGGTCGCCTCGTTGACCGCGAGGTAGACGGCGCCCATGCCCCCGACGCCGAGCACGCGCTCGAGCCGGAACTTGTTCGCCACGCGCGTGCCGACGCGCTGCTCGGCGTGCGCCCAGGTCCCCTCGGTCATCTCAGATCTGCGCTGCCTTCAGCCTCGCCGCGACGAGCATGTAGAGCGCAAACAACGCGTCCCGCTCGGTGGCCGAGCCCTCGTGGAGGTTGGCGAGGCGGCAGAAGTGCAGGAACTCGCGTCCGTCGAGGCCGAGCAGACCGGCCTTGGCCATCGGGCTCGCCTCACCCGTGCCGGGCAGCGCGGTCAAGAGCTCGACCATCTCCGCGACCGAGCGCTCGAGCGCCTCGAAGTGCGCGCCGCGGCGGATGGCGTTCTCCACCTCGGCCACCGCGGCCGCGTCGCTGCCCTCCCAGAGCGAGGCGAAGCTCAGCGCCCCGCGCGGGATCTCCGGCGCGGGCGGGGGCTCGCTCTCCACGTCGGAGATCTGGAACTCGTTGCTCGAGCTCAGCTCCGCGACCTTGGCCAGCTCGGCCTGGATGCCCTCCTCGAGCGGCTTGCTCGGGCGACGGCTCGGCGCCCCGCCGGGCGGGCGGCTGCTCGGGGGCCGGCTGCTCAGGGACCCCGGGGACGTCTCGGGCGTCGCGCGAGGGAAGCGCGCCCAGAGCGAGCGGATGACGAGCTTGCTGATCTCCTTCAGCGCGGGGAGCACGCCGTCGCCGCGTGTGGCCGCGGTCTCGAAGTCCGGCGCGTCGCGCCAGTTGAGCTCGCGGCGCATCTCCTCGACGCTCATCAGGTTCTGGAGATCGCGCTTGTTGTACTGGAAGACGATCGGGATGCGGTCGACGTCGATGTCGTTCTCGACGAGGTTCTTCTTCAGGTCGGCGAGCGACTCGAGGTTCGACTGACGCGCCGCGCGCTGGCTGTCGGCCACGAAGATCACGCCGTCGACGCCCTGCAGGACCAGCCGCCGCGTCGCCGAGTAGAAGACCTGGCCGGGCACGGTGTAGAGCTGGAACCGCACGCCCATGCCGCGGACCTCCTTCACCTGCAGCGGGAGGAAGTCGAAGAAGATGGTGCGGTCGCCTTCGGTGGCCAGGGTGACGAGCTCACCTCGGCGCTGCGGCTTCACGACCGAGTAGATGTGCTTCAGGGTCGTCGTCTTGCCCGAGAGCCCGGGGCCGTAATAGACGACCTTCGCCGAGATCTCCCGGGCGAGCGGGTTGATGACCGTCACCGGAGCTACGGTAGCAGATCCACCCCCGGCCTGTGATAGCTTCCAGGCGTGCTCTCGGGCGACCTCTCCACGATGGCCCTGGCCGACGTGCTCCAGTGGGTGGATGCGGGGCGCGGCCGCGCGCTGGTGACAGTGGAGCGACCCGACGGGCAGACCCGCTGGCTCCTGGCCGACGAGCGCGTCGTGATCGCCGCGTCGGCGCCTCCCGTGGCGGGCCGGCTCAGCAGCGACGGCACCCCCGAGCAGCCCGGACCCGCGCTCGAGGCGGTCGCGCTCGAGTACCTGCTCGACCTCTTCCTGCAGGGGGACGGCAAGTTCGAGCTGCGGAACGACGCGCCCACGCCGCCCGACGCGGTGCGGGTCTCGATGCCGGTGCAGTTCCTGGTGATGGAGGGGCTGCGCCTCCTCGACGAGCGCAAACGTCTGGAAGAGACGTACCCGAGCGACGAGGCGCGGCTCGCCGCGACCGACGCGGAGGCGGAGGGGCTCGGCGTGATCGACTCCGCCCTCGTCCAGGTGGCGCAAGGCGCGCCCGCGCTGGGCGAGGTGAGGCTCGTGCTCGGCCTCAGCCGGCCGTCGCTGCTCCGGCACGTGGACTCGCTGCGGCAGCGCGGGCTGGTCGACGTGGAGGGGACGGCGCACGGCCCCGACATCGAGGGCTCGGTGATCCAGCAGGCGCAGGTGCTCCTCCGCGAGCGCCAGTACGCGGAGGCCGCGCACGTCTTCCGCTCGCTGCTCGCCACCAACCCGGACGACGGGCGGGTGCGGCGCCTCCTCCAGGAGACGGAGAAGCTCCAGATCGACGCGGCCTACGAGCTGTTCAGCCCGACCGACGTGGTCACGCGCGACGAAGACTACCGCGAGCTGGATCTGAAGGGCACCGACCGCGCGGTGCTCGACTGCCTGGAGCGGCCTCGGAGCGTGGCGGTGCTCGTGCTCGTCTCGCCGCTGCGAGAGCTCGAGACGCTGGCCTCCCTGCGGCGTCTCGCGTCCAAGAGCCTGGTCACCGTCGAAGCCGCCGACTGACGCGTTGTCGCGCTCGCCGGTCTGGCGTCGTCAAGCTGTCAGCCTGGCCGAGGCGAGACGTGGAGCGAGACCGGTGTCTTGCCCCGCGTCGCCCGCTGGCACGGTGGCTGCTGTTCTCCCGCGCGGGAGGAACCGATGCAGAGACGAATCCGAAGGCGATCTCGACGAGCCGGCATGACGCTCGTGGAGATCATGATCGTGGTCATCATCATGTCCCTCATCGCGACCGCGGTGGGCATGGCGGTTATCCCGATGATCGTTCGTGCGCGAATCGAGCAGGCCAGCACCGACGCGGCGACCATCCGCGGCGTGGCGGAGATGTGGCTGATCGAGAACGGGACGTGCCCGAGCGTGTCCGAGCTGGTCGACGAGGGCGTCCTTCGGGACGGGACGCGGACCCTCGATCCGTGGGACTCGCCGTGGTCACTCGAGTGCGAGCGCACCAGCGTTCACGTCACCTCGGCCGGCCCCGATCGGGAGCTCGGCACCGAGGACGACATACCCGTCGAGGAGGGCTGAAACCCTCAGACGACCGCCATCACCCCGAATGCCAGCGCTCCAATGGCGAGGCCGATGAGCGCACCGATCCTGGCGCCACGCAGCCTGTTCCGGCGCGCAGCGATAGCCCCCATGACCGCACCTATTCCTGTCGGCAACACGAAGTAGCCGACCTGGAACCACAGCACGAGCCCCTCGAGATCCACGCCCACGCCTCTAGGCGCGCCGCGTACGGCGCAACCCAGGGGGCGTGGTCCCAACCTCTCTCTCGAAGGGCTCCACTGCGACGTTCGTCAGGAGCCAGACGGACTACATGTCCATGTCGGCGAGACGGCCGCGCCAGCGCTTCCGCAGCGCCTGGATGGCCTGACGCGTCACCCCGTACTTGCGGGCGAGCGCGCTCATGTTCTCGTCGGAACGAGCCACGTCCAGGATCTGCTTCGGCGTGAGCTTGCGCCCGTGCGGCATGCCGCCCTTGTCGACACGCGGCCCGCCCACGTCTTCGTAGGTGCGGCCACGCACGAGCCGGCTGACGGCCGCCGCGCTGATGTTGTACTCACGCGCCAGCTGCGCCTGGCTCGCGACGCCCTTGGAGTAACGACGCCGGAGCGCGGCCACCTGGCGCTTGGTCAGCTTGGCCCGTCCCCGGAGCACCGTCGGACCGCCCGCATCCTGCCGCGCTTCTCCGCGCGTGATGCGACCGACCTGATGCACTCCGAGACCGTACTCCTCGCCGATCTCGCGCTGGCTCTGCTTGCCCTTGTCGTACTTCTTCCGGATGGCCCGGATCTGTGCGTCGCTGAGCTCGTCGATGCTCTTCTTCTCGTTCTTTTTCTTGCGTGCCACTTGCTTCCACCCATCGTCCGCTCCGTGCGGACTATCCATGTTCGTTTGAACACCATGTTGCCCCTTTTGTCAATTGCAATTCACAACCGTCCGCCGCACGTCACTTGGCGCTGCAGAGGGGTTCCAAGGCACTGATATCACTATGGTTTATGCCTGTATGTCGCATCGGCGAGGGTGACTCGGAGGGCTCGCGGCGGCCAAAAATTGTGCTCGCTCATCCCCACATACTCACGATCGCCGCGGCCGGACGAGCCCTCCGACGGATCCAGAGCGTGGCCGTGACGCGTCGCGCGCCGTCCCACATCGTGGGCACGCAAGCGTCATGGTCGATCCTCTTCGGTCATGCGGTGGCCGTCGAGGTGCCCGTCAGGAGTGATCTCTCTCACGCTGCAGGAAACGGCGCACGAGTCGCGGCATGCTCGGTTCGATGAGGCTCTCCATCGCTGGTGTTTGTGGCGTCTTGCTGTCCTGCAGCGGCGCTCCGGTCCCCGCCGCCAGCGCCGACAAGGAGGGCCGGGCCGACGTCCCGGGGGCGCACGTCGTCGTGCTCGGCAGCGGCACCCCCGTCGCGGATCCCGACCGCGCCGGGCCGTCGACAGCGATCGTCGTCGGCGACGTGGGGCTGGTCTTCGACGCGGGAGCGAACGTCCTGCGACGCCTCGAGGCGGCGAGCGGCAGGCACCCCGCGCTGGCGCCAGAGCGGGTCACGCGCGTGTTCTTGACGCACCTCCACTCCGACCACGTCCTGGGCCTGGACGAGCTGCTCGCCGGCGCCTGGGTGCTCGGCCGGGACACCCCGCTCCAGATCTGGGGCCCACCGGGGACACGCGAGCTCGTCGACGGCCTGCGCGCGGCCTACGCCGACGACCGGCGGGTGCGCACCGAAGGGCTCGAGGGGCTCGAAGACCGGGGGAGCGAGGTCGCGGTACGCGAGGTGTCGCCGGGGCTCGTGCTGCGTTCTCCGGGCCGCGACGGCGTGGAGGTGCGGGCGTTCGCGGTGCCGCACGGCTCATGGTCGACCGCGTACGGCTATGTCGTCGAGGCGGGCGGGCGCAGGATCGTCATCAGCGGCGACACCGCGGCGAGCGAGGCGGTCGTGGAGGCCTGTGACGGCTGCGACGTGCTGGTCCACGAGGTGTGCTCGGGGGCTGGCCTGCGGCGCCTGGGGGAGGGAGCGCGCGCCTACCACGGGAGCTTCCACACCACCGCGCGCGAGCTGGGGGGCCTGGCGCTGCGGGCACGGCCGGACCGCCTGGTCCTGACGCACATCCTGTTCTTCGGGGAGCGCGAGGCGTCGATCGCGGCCGAGGTGCGGGAGGGCGGCTACGAGGGCGAGCTCTTCGTGGCGTGGGACCTCGCGGGCTACTGAACCGGGGAGATCGACACCACCCAGTCGAGCGCGACGGCGTCACGCCGCCAGCCGCCGCGCGTCGCGAGGGGCAGGTCGAGCGCGCGCGCGACGATCGAGAGCGCCTCGTCGCGGTCGTGCGCGCTGGTCCGCAGCTGCACGGGGCGGCCGGCCTCGAAGCGCACCCGGATCGTCGCGCCCGAGGGCGCTCGCACGAAGAGCCAGCGCTGGGGCTGCTCCGCCGCGGGGGGGCTCGGGGGAGCCACGCGCGCGAGGCGCGTCGTCTGCGCGCGCCGCCACTGCTCCAGCTCACCGATGAGCCGGGCCAGCTCCTGCAGATGGACGACGCGCTCCGAGGTGGCGCGCGGAGGAGGCGGGAGGAGCGCCGACCGCTCGAGGGGGAGGGTGGGGCGGAGGGCGGGATCGGTGACGGGGTCGAGCACGTTCTGAGCCTCGTTTTTCAGTGTTTTCTCTCTGTTCCGACGGACGGAATCGAGGCCCTCCGACTGACGCCCGAGGCGCCTTTCCGTCGCTTATTTCACGCACCGACCGCGGGCCTGATATCCGCTGATTCATGGACGCGATCGGAGCGGATGTTCGGGTGGTCGGGGTTGGCGGAGCCGGCGGCAACGCCGTGCGCCACATGGCGAGCCTCGGCCTCGAAGGAGCGCGGCTGATCGCCGCCAACACGGACGCGCAGGCGCTCGAGGGGCACCCCGCCGAGCAGCACCTGATGCTCGGTCGGCGCTCGACGCGCGGGCTGGGCGCCGGGGGGCGTCCTTCGGTCGGCTTCACCGCCGCGCAGGAGTCGACGGCCGAGATCGTCGGCGCGGTCGCGGGCGCGGATCTCGTGTTCGTCGCGGCCGGCCTCGGCGGCGGCACGGGCACGGGCGCGGCGCCGCTCGTCGCGCACATCGCGCGGGAGGAGGGCGCGCTCGTGGTCGGCGTGGTCACGACGCCGTTCACCTTCGAGGGCGGCCGCCGCAACCGATTCGCCGACGAGGGGCTCGAGGCGCTGCGCGAGCAGGTCGACTCTCTCATCGTCATCCCGAACGACCGCCTGCTCGAGCTGAACGCCAGCGAGCCGACCGTCGCCGAGGCCTTCGCCCGCGCCGACGGCGTGCTCGCGGACGGCGTGCGCGGCATCGGCGACCTCGTCATGGAGCACGGCCTCATCAACCTCGACTTCGCCGACGTCAGCGCCGTGCTCAGCGACGGCGGCCGCGCAGTGATGGGCATCGGCTACGGCCGCGGCCCCCAGCGCGCGCTCCGCGCCATCGAGATGGCGTCGCGCTCCCCGCTCCTCGCCGACGACTCGATCGAGGGCGCCCGCGGCGTGCTCATGAGCTTCCGCGTCGACCCGTGCCTCGGCATCGGCAAGATCCACGAGGCCGCCGCGCGCGTGCAGGCGCTCGTCGACGACGACGCCGAGATCCTCTTCGGCGTGACGGTCGACACGATGCTCGAGGACGAGGTGCAGGTGACGCTCGTCGCCGCCGGCCTCGACGGCCGCACTGCCGAGGCGCCGGCCCCGGTCGAGACGCCGCGCTCGTCGGAGATCTACGCTCCGGCGATGGTGGCCAAGCGCCGCAACGCGCTGGTGATGTTGCGGTAGCAGGCTGCTCCCGCAGCCTGCTACCTGGCCCAGCGGAGGCGGAGGTGGGCCTCGCCGTCTGCGCTGGGCGGGGCGCGCAGGATCTCGTCGAGCTTCTCCACCAGCGTCGCGTAGCCGCGCAGGCCGTAGACCGCCAGCGGCTCGAGGTGATCGCTCTCGCGACCGGTCACCGCGCCGCCGCGTCTCGTGGCCCAGCTGAGCTCGGCCCAGTCGCCGAGCATGCGCCGCTCTGCGGGCTCGGTCTGGACGTGCAGGCGGACGCCGCGCCCCGCGCCGTCGCGGTGGAGCTGCAGGGTCAACGCGCCGCGCGGGCTGGCCGCGATCATCCCCGAGAGCGTGCGCGCCAGGGTCACGCCATCGAGCGGCTCACCGGACAGCGCCCGCAGCCTCTCGGCGCTCGCGGCGTCGAGCTCCCCGCCGTCGATCTCGACCGCGGTGACCATCGAGGCGAGCTGGGCCGCGGCGGGCTCCACGAGGGCGCGGGTCTCGTGCCCCTCCGGCAGCGGCTCGACCAGGGCCATGAGGCGCGGCGCGGCGCCCGGGCCGAGCGCGCTGAAGCGAGCCACGGCGGAGCGGATGGCGTCCTCGGTCTCCGCGGTGCGGAAGGCCAGCTCCGCCGCGTCGAGCTCCCCCGGATCGATGGCGGGGATGGCGGCGGGCGGTGGCGCGGGCAGCTCCTCTTCGCCGCGGGCGAGCCGCAGACGGTTGGCCAGCGCGGCCCGCGCGCGAGCCCGATGCGCGGGTGGGCTCGTGCAGTCGAAGGGCGCTCCGACGCGCTCGGCGAGCATCACCGCCGCGGTGTCGCCCACCGTGCCCACGCAGTCCGCGAGCGGCCCGAAGGCCCACTGGCTGACCGCCGCCGCGGGGTCGGCCAGCGCCAGCTCCAGGATGGCGTCCACGCGGGCGCGCGCCTCGGCGTGGGTGGTGTCGATGCGGCTGGCCGAGAGGACCAGCGCGAGCCGATCTCCGGCGCCGAGCCGAGGATAGAGCTGGGCGAGCGCCTCGAGGCCGCGGTCGCCGCCGTGTTGCAGGAGCAGGTCGAGGAGCTGACGCATCACCATGTCGTCGAACGGGTTGCGGCGGCGCGCCGCGCGCTCCTGCCCTTGCTCCGGCTCGTCCTCCAGCCGCGCGCGGAGCTGCTCGACCATGGGCGCGATCCAGCGCTCGTCCCCCTGCGCGCGCAGCGCCTGCGCCGCCTGCACGCGTGAGGACAGCGAGCCCTGGCCGAGCTCCCGCAGGAAGAAGCGCGCCGGCACGTCGTCGGCGGCCTCCGCGAGCGCGCCGATCAGCGAAGCGCGCACCCCCTCGCTCGCCGCGCTGGCCGCGCGGGTCCCTTCCCGGACGCCGCGCCTTCGGTCCACCTGGAGGAGGCGTCGGAGCGCGGCCACGGCGCGGTAGCTCCCGGCCCGGACATCCCGCGCGAGCAGCTCCGCCTCACCCAGCCGCTGCACGTCCGCGTACCAGGCGCGCGCGCCCGCGACGCTGCGGAAGGACTCGCCGCTGACGTGCATCAGGAGCCCCCGCGCGACGTCCGAGACGCGCTGGACGCTCGGGAGACCGGAGCCGGCGTCGATCAATCGCGTCAACGAGTCGTCCTCGAGTGCGTCGATGAGGGCGGGCACTGCGGCGAGGCCCATGTCCGACAGCTCGCGGCGGGCGTCGCCGTAGGCGTGGTCACGCAGGGCGAACACGAGCTGCTCGGCGCGTGTGCCCGTGGGCCCCGTGGCGTCGTCCTCGATCATGCGGTCGAGGATGACCAGCAGCTCCCGGGTCGCGACCGCCGCCTCGGTTCCGTCGAAGCGCTCGACCACCTCCGTCAGTCGGTCGCGGAGGGCGGGACGGTCCAGCTCGTCGTCCCCATACGCCCGGAGCGCGAGCCACGAGAGGTGCAGGGCCACGTCGCCCCGGCCCGCGGCCGCGGGATCGTGAGGCGCGTCGAGGGGCATCGAAGGGCCCTCCATGCGGAGGGCGAGGGCGAGCAGCTCGCGCCCCTCGCGCTCGCGTCCGTTGGCGATGGCGCCGCGCGCGAAGAAGATCGCCTCGAGGCGCGGGCCGGGCCCCCGGTGGAGACGGAACATGCGGTCGCGTCCATCGCTCTCGACCTCGGCCCGAGCCTGGATCAGCGCCTGCTCGAGCGCCTCCGCGAGGCTCGCTCGCTCGAAGCCGACCTCGCGCCGGCCGAAGCCGGTGCCGATCCGATACTCGGTCGGCGACAGCGCGTGCACCACGCTGAAGCGGTCCTCGTCTTCTTCGATCAGCCACCCGAGGAGCGTGTCGTCGTCGCGCCGACGGAAGCTCGGCCGCCCCGTGTGCACGCGGACGAGCGAGCGGCCCTCGAGGCTCGGGAAGGGCAGCGCGTCCAGCTCCGCGAGCAGCGCCTCGGCGCCCTCGGGCAGCTCCACCGGGGCGGGCGGCGCCGGCGGCGCGGCGATCACGACGGGCTCGGGCGCCCGCGCGGGCGTCGCCGGGGTGGGCGCGGCCGCGCCGCAGGCGGTCAGGAGGAAGACGGTCGGGGAGGGCCAGCGCATCTCGCGGGCCATCCTACGATCGATCGGGGCCTCACTCTCCCCGCGGCTGGAACCCGATGACGCTCGGCAGCTCCCAGTAGCGTCGGTTGTCGTCGCTCTCGAAGAAGCCGTCCTCCCAGCTGCCCATCTCGTCGACGCGGTGCCCCGGGGCCCGCACGACGAGCGAGGCCTCCGGGCCACCCTCCATGTAGACGAGCCCGCGGATGCCCAGATCGAGCTGCTCGATCATGCGGTTGAGGATCGCGACGCGGTAGGGCGTGCGGACGTGGAGGAAGACGGCGCGGCCCTCCGAGTCGGCGCCGAACGCGGCGGCGCTGTAGCGTCGACGGCTCGGCCACGGGCGGGCGTGTCCGGCGCAGTCGATCATGGTGCGGAAGCCCTGCACCGCGGACCGATAGCGCCCGAGGATGGCGCGGCGGCTCTGCGGGCAGCCGGCGCCACCCACCGCGATGGGGCTGCGTGTGCCACGCGGGTCCCAGCCCACGATGGCGTCGTAGCGCGCAGGGTCGCGGTCGCTGATCACCTCGCCGCGATCGATGAGCGTGCCGACCGGGCGGCGGTTGGGGAGGAACATGCCGGCGTTGATCCCGCCGTGGAGGCGAAAGTCGCGCACCCAGCGGTCGAGGGTGCGAGCGGGGCCGTCGCGCACGGAGCTGAGCACCGCGATGCGGTAGCGGGAGAGATCGACGCGCACGAGCGTGAGGGTGCGGTCGCCAGCCGGCGCGGTGGGGGCCCTCGGGAGCCGGACGCGCTCGACGACGACCGCCTCGCCGCCGGGGGTGTCGCGCTGCGCGCGCGCTGGCCTCTCCGTCTGCAACCAGATGGTCGCCGACGCGAGCGTGAGGATCGAGAGCGCCGCGGAGCTCCACCGCATGGCGGAGCGAACGTGGCGCGGCGCCGGGTTCATTCCCGGCTGCGCCTCAGACCATCCAGAACGTGAGCGCGCCGGCCCAGACCAGGAGCACGACGCCGCGCAGCGCGAGCCGACGGGCGATCTCCTGCCCGGAGGCGCGCCACACCTCGGGCGCGCGGCCGATGGCCCGCCCCGTCCGGTAGGGCCCGGCCTGGGTGGGGATGATCTCCACCTGCGGGAGGGTGAGCGAGTCGCCGTCCTCGAGCCCGTACGGGGCGCGGTCGAGGATGAAGGTGGCCGTCTCGGTCTCGAGGCGCGCGCCGTCGCCGGTCACGCGGAGCTGGCCCGTGACCCAGGTGGCGGCTCTCCGCGCGAGGACGAGCTGCCACGCGGCGGCCGCCGCGGAGGCGAGGATGCCGGCCGCGACCACGGGCAGGAGCCAGGCGGAGACCGGGGACTCCAGCGCCATCCAGAAGACGACCGGGAGCGCGGGCAACCAGACTTGCCAGCGGTCGGCGCGCACGAAGGCGAGCAGCCCGCGCGGCCGCTCGTGCTCCCAGCACATCACCGCCGCCATCGCGCCGATGAACAGGACGCTCGCCGTGAAGTGGGCGCTGCCTCGCGCCTCGACCACCCGCTCGCTGAGCACGGCCAGGACCACCGCCCAGACGCCGAGGGCCTCGAGGAGCCCCAGCGCGCGACCGGGTCGGGCGATCCACGCGGGCATGACATCAGGATAGGACCAGCCCCCGGTGGCGCCAGGGTCACCGCGCGGCCAACCGCCCGCGCTCGAGGCGCCAGGTCTCGCTCGTGAGCCGCGAGCCGAGCGCGGCGTCGTGCGTGACCAGCAGGAGCGCGCCCGGGTACGCCGCGAGCGCCGCCTCGAGCCGCTCGATGGAGGGGACGTCCAGGTGGTTCTCCGGCTCGTCCAGCACCACGCACCACACCCGTCGCGCGAAGCCCTCCGCGAGCAGGAGCTTTCGCGCCTCGCCCGGGGAGGGCGCCGTGGTCTGGAGCAGCCGCTTCGGGTCCACGCCGAGCGACGCGACGAGCTTCAGGGTCTCGCCGCGCTCGCTCGGGCCCATGGCGTGGAGGCGTCTCAGCGCGGCCTCTCCCGCGCCATCCGGGAGCTCCTGAGGGAGCGCGAGGAGCCGCTCGGGGGGCAGCGACCATCGTGAAGAGATGGCGCGGAGCAGCGAGGTCTTCCCGGCGCCGTTCGGGCCGGCGACGCGGACGCGCGCGTCCCGCCGCAGCACGAGCGTGGTGGGATCGAGCAGCGCGCGTCCCCCGACCTCTAGGTCTAGGCGCACCTCGGCCGAGAACAGGACCGACTTCGGCGCCGGCTCCCAGTCGAGGAAGAGCGCGCCGCCGAGCTCACCGCGCTCCGTGCGCGCCGCCTCGAGCGCGCGGTCCGCCCGCGTCGCGCGCGTGGCCTGGCGTGAGGCCGCCTTGGCGTGGTTCGACGCCGCCTTCTCCGCGCGGCCTTTTCGACCCGCTTCCCGCGCGTCCGAGTCCTTCGGCCCCTTGATGCGGGTGCTCGCCGCGATCGCGCGATCCGACGACGCCAGCCGCGCGCGCCGGGCCTCGAGCTCTCGCCTCGCGCGGACGCTCTCCTTCTTGCGCGCGGCCCGCTCGCGCTCGCCGGCCTCGCGCTCGGCGCTCATCTGCGCGCGGGCGTCGGAGTACGCGCCGGCGCGGGCCGTCGCCCGGCCCCCCTCGACCCAGACCGTGCGCGCGCTCAGCGCGTCGAGGAAGGCCCGGTCGTGCGCGACCACGACGCCGATTCCGTCGAACCCCCCGGCCAGCTCCCGGAGCGCCGCGCGGGCTTCGGCGTCCAGGTGGTTGGTGGGCTCGTCGAGCAGCAGGACGTCCGGCGCGGCGTCCATCGCCGCGGCGAGCTGCCAGCGCTGCCGCTCGCCCGGAGAGAGCGTGGACCAGCGCGCGATCTCCTCCGGGTCGAGGCGGAGTCGTGCGCGGGCGCGTCGCGCGAGGCCGTCCCAGCGCCACGCGAAGGCCTCGACCTCGGCGGTGGGCGCGGTCGGCGCCTGGACACAGCGCGCCACGCGGAGCGACGCGGGCTCGCGCTCGATCGCGCCGCGGCTCGGGGCCAGCTCGCCGGCGATCAGACGGAGCAGCGTGGTCTTGCCCGCCCCGTTGGGGCCGGCGATGGCGGTCCAGCCGCGCTCGAGCGTGAGCGACACGTGCTCGAAGACGGGCGGACCGTCGGGGTGGGCGAAGGCCACCTCCGACAGACGGATACGGGACGACATGAGGCACCTCGGGCGCGGACGACGGACGAAGAGAGCACGCGCGCAGACAGTGCGGAGACTGGGTGCGCCGGGGCGTGCGGTTCGAGGTCAGCGTGAGGTCGTCATGAGAGACGCCTGGGTAGGCGTCGGGACGACGATGGCGCGCGCGTCTACACGCGTCAAGGGTCCCTCTTCTGGCGGTCCGCCTCCTCGAGCGCCTGTCGCAGCGTCTGCGGTCCCTGATCGCGTCGGTCCTTTTTCGAGCGAGGTTCTTTCGGCGCGACCTTCTGCTTCCACTTCTGACGGCGCTTGCGCTCCGCCCACCAGAGCCCGAACAGCGGCCACGCTTCGCGTCCGTCGAGCGGACCGAGGGGGATCAGGTTGAGGCCGATGAGGAGCGCGTTGGTGAACGTGAACGCGTAGACGAGGTCGGCGAGAAACCCGCCCGAGGGGCTCCCGAGGACCGCGACCAGGACGAGCGTCACGACCAGGATGGGGAGCTGCGCGAGCACCCCGCCCCACGCGACCAGCGCTCGCTGGATGGGGGTGGGCGAGCCGGCCCATCGGCACTCGCCGCCCATCCCGTGCAGGCGCACGCCGAGGTTCGCGAGCCCGACCCGGTGCACCACGAACGCGTGTCCCAGCTCGTGGATCACGATCAGCGCGAGGAACCCGAGCCAGAGCCCCGGCGCCATCCGTCCGCCGGTGAAGAGGATCATGCCGAGCGGCAGCGTCCAGTGCGCGCGCACCGGGACGCCGCGGATCCGAAAGAGCGTGAGGTAGCCGGTCTCCAGCACTGCCTCCGACCCTAATCACGAACCATCGAATGCGCATGGCGCCTCCTGCGTCCACACGGCGTATGCTGGTCGCACCCATGCGCACGCTCAGCCTCAGCCTGTTCGCGCTCCTCGCCGCATGCGGCGCGGAGGAGACCGGAGACGTCCCCGAGCTGGCGACGGGATCCGGCACCGCGGCGGTCGCGCTCGAAGCGGACGTCGAGGCGGACGTCGAGGCCGCGGCGGCGACCCACGGAGGCACCGTCGTCGCGGTCGGCGCGCATCACGTCGAGGTCGTCGCGCACGACGAGGGTGTCATCGACGCGTTCCTTCTCGGCGAGGCGCCGCCGGTCGCGGAGACGCAGATCACCGTGAGCGTCTCCGGCGACGACGGCGAGGTCCACCCGGTGCTGCTGACCTGGCACCCGAGCGAGGGCCGCTACCAGGGACGTATGCACCACGCGCAGCCGATCC
>SHBB01000170.1 GCA_004213565.1 Sandaracinaceae bacterium | reverse complement strand
AGGCGCGTCGTTTTCGGGTGAAGCGAAGGCGGCTTTGCCGCCGCAGCGAGGGGCTTTTGCGAAAAGCCCCTGACTAGAATTGCTAGGCCCGGAGCAAGCGCGAAGCGCTTGATTCGGGCCTAGATCGGATCAGATTCGATTTCCTCAAGCGGGGCCACCTTTCGACCGTTGCGTGGGACATGGACCCCGCCGTGTCCCTGGATCGGCCCCTCCTGGGCGAAGCGTCCGCACCCGACGCCGTGATCGAGGTGCAGGTGCTGCTCCGGCGGCGCCTGGCCGACCACGGCTGGATCGAGGCGGTGCACGTGGACACGGACCCCGGGCGGCTCCCCCATCCCCCGCCCGGAGCCGAGAGCGCCGTGCTCCGGATCCCGGTGGAGGCCGAGCGAATCTGGGCCCAGATCTGCTGGACGGGCGACGACCCGGTCCGGGCCGCCTTCGTGCGCCAGTCGGTGGAGGTGGTCGGCGCGCGCATCCGCGAGGAGGGGTGGGCGGGCGAGCAGCTCGTGCTCCGCGACCGGCTCGCGGCCCTGCGCAAGCGCATGGTCGACCGGAACCGGATGGCGGCCCTGGGCACGATGGCGGCCAGCGTCGCGCACGACATCCGCACCCCCCTGACCGTCCTGTTCGCGAACCTCTCCTATCTGGAGGAGTCGCTCGAGGGCCTGGAGACGGAGGACTCGGAGGAGCTGCGCTCGGTCCTCGAGGACAACCGGCTCGCGGTCGAGCTGATCGAGGGCGTGCTCGACTCCATGAAGACCTTCGTCGCCGACGGTGAGGCGGCCGGCCTGGTGCGCGTCGACCCCGTCGTGGCCTCCGCCGTCCGGCTTACCCGCTGGCACTTCGGCAACGCGCAGGTCCGCGTCGACGCCCGGGTCGAGGGCGACCCGCTCGCCTGCGGCACCGTCGGCGAGGTCTGCCAGATCCTGGTGAACCTGCTCGCCAACGCGGCCGAGGCCTCTCCCCGCGGCTCGGCGGTCCACGTGCTGGCGCGCCGCCGCGGCGACGTCACCTGCATCTACGTGGCGGACGAGGGCCCCGGCGTGCCCGCCCGCGACCGCGAGGCCATCTTCGAGGCGTTCCACACCTCCAAGGCGGCCGGCATGGGTCTGGGCCTGTCGATCGCGCGCGAGATGGCGCGCCGGCACGGGGGCGACCTGTCTCTCGTCGACGGGCCGCCGCGCGGGCTCGACGCGCAGCCCACGGGGGCGTGCTTCGAGCTGCGCCTGCCGGCCTCGCTGCGCGGCACGTACCTGCCCCCCGCCTGAACGTCGGTCCCTTGGCGGCGACCCGCTGACGGTCGCCGTCTCTCTGACGGTCGAGGCGCCAACTCCCCGTGAATCGGGGGGATCGTCCGTGGCACTGCCTCTGGCACGGTGGCTGCACAACCCAGCTCCGTGATTCCCATCTTCCAGAGCGTGGCCCTGACCCACCGCGCGCTCGACTATCACCTCGAGCGGCAGAACGTCCTGGCCTCCAACGTCGCCAACGTCGACACCCCCGGCTTCCGCCCGCTCGAGCTCGTCCGCGAGGACGTGCCCGAGGCCGAGCAGGGGACGCTGCGGCTCGAGACGACGAACGCGGCCCACGTCGGCCACCAGGGCGACGCCGCCCGCCCCTTCGTGCTCACCGAGTCCGAGGAGCAGGTCGTCAACCCCGGCAACGACGGCAACGCCGTCTCGCTCGAGCGCGAGATGAGCAAGGTCGCCGCCAACAACATTCGGTACGAGGGCGCGGTTCGGATCGTCCGTAGCCAGCTCGGCCTCCTTCGCTACGCCGCCAACGACGGCCATTGAGGACAGAGACCATGAACTTCTTTTCCGCCATGGAGATCGCCGCTTCCGGCCTCGGCGCGCAGCGCACCCGGATGAACGTGCTCGCGAGCAACCTCGCCAACGCGCGCACCACGCGCACCGAGGACGGCCAGGGACCCTACCGGCGCATGGACCCCGTCTTCCGCGCGGTCCCGGTCGCCGAGCGCTTCGAGGAGCTGCAAGGCGACGCGCACGCGCAGAACGCCTTCGTCGTCGAGGTGCCGGAGATTCGCCAGGACGACGGCCCGCCCCAGCGCATCTACGAGCCGAGCCACCCGGACGCGGACGACGACGGCTACGTCGAGATGCCCAACGTCAACGTCGTCGAGGAGATGGTCAACATGATCACCGCCTCTCGAGCCTACGAGTCCGGCGTCACCGTGATGCAGAGCCTCAAGAGCATGGCCAAGAGCGCCATCAGCATCAGCGGCTGAACCCCCTTCTCAGAAAGCCCCTCCGATGACCGCCCCCATCAGCAGCAACATGACGAGCTTCGCCGCGACGCTTCAGCGCGCCGACGCCACCGTCCAGCCGCGCGAGGTCCAGACGCCGCAGGCGGACTCGCTGCGGATCGGCGAGGGCGCGCAGCGCGTCCAGGCGCCCGAGGGGCCGAGCTTCGGCGACCGCGTCGAGCAGCTCCTCGAGCAGACCAACCAGGTGCAGGTGAACGCAGAGCAGGCCTCGGAGGCTTACGCCAACGGCACCCGCAACGACATGCACGGCACGATGATCGCGCTCGAGCAGGCCGACATCAGCTTCCGGCTCGTCAGCAACATCCGCAGCCGGCTCGTCGACGCCTACCGCGAAGTCATGCGGATGGGGGCCTAGTCGATGGAAGAGCTCAAGCAGCGCTTCGCGGCCTTGCAAGAGAAGTGGAAGGCGCTCGAGACGCGCGTCCGCCTCGGCGCCCTCGCCGGAGTCGGCGTCGTCATCGCGGGGGCGATCCTGTTCTTCGCCCATGGGAGCAACCCGGACTACGGGATCCTGTTCTCGAACCTCTCGCAGGAGGACGCCGCGCGCATCGTCGAGCGCCTCCGCGGCCTCAACGTCGAGTACGAGCTGGGCGAGGGCGGCACCACCATCCTCGTGGCGGAGGACGCCGTGCACGAGACGCGGCTGACGCTGGCCAACGAGGGCCTCCCGAGCGGCGGTGGCGTGGGCTTCGAGCTCTTCGACACCCAGCGCTTCGGTGAGAGCGACTTCTCCGAGCAGGTGCAGTTCCGGCGCGCGCTCGAGGGCGAGCTGGCCCGCACCATCCGCCACCTCGCGGGTGTGGAGAGCGCGCGTGTGCACCTCGTGTTGCCCGAGCGCCGCCTCTTCACCACCGACGAGAGCGAGGCGAGCGCGTCGGTCGCGCTCCACATGAACCCGGGCTGGCGCCTGCGCGAGGACCAGGTCCAGGGCGTGCAGCACCTCGTGGCGTCCAGCGTCCAGGGCCTCGCGCCCGGCAACGTCACGGTGGTCGACGGCGACGGCCGGCCGCTCAGCGAAGACGGCGCGGAGTCGGGCGAGGCGGTCGCCAACGCCGAGGACCTCCGCCACCAGATCGAGCAGAGCAAGCAGCGCGCGGTGCAGCAGCTCCTCGACGCCTCGCTCGGGCCCGGCGTGGCCATCGTGCGCGTCAGCGCCGAGGTGGACATGTCCCGCGAGGAGCACCTCCAGGAGACCTACGACCCGGAGCGGATCGCGACGCGCAGCTTCGAGATCACCGAGGAGCGCAGCGCGGAGGCCGAGGGCGACGCGCAGGGCATCCCCGGCGCGGCGTCGAACCTGCCCGGCGGCGCCGCGGCGGAGGCGACGGCGGGTGAGAGCGCGGCCGGGCGCCGTCACGAGCGCCGCAACTACGAGGTCACCAAGACGGTCCGCCGCGCCTTCCGGCCGGTCGGTCGCCTCACGCGCCTCACGGTCGCGGTGGTGGTCGACGGAACCTGGGACGGCGAAGGCGACGCGCGCAGCTACACCGAGCGCGACGCGGACGAGCTGACGCGGATCCGCGCCCTCGTGTCCACCGCCGCGGGCATCAGCGCCGAGCGCGGCGACGAGGTCACGGTCGAGAACGTGGCGTTCGCGGGCGGCCCCCGCGAGGAGCCCGCCGCGCACCCGGACGACTTCATCGCGGTCTACGAGCCGTGGCTCCCCTACGCGGCCGCCGCGGCGCTCCTGCTGCTGGTCCTGATCGGCGCGTTCGTCTTCTGGCTTCGCCGCAAGAAGCGCCTGAAGGCCGAGAAGGAGGCCGAGGAGGCCCGCAAGCTCCGGGTGCTCGAGGCGCGCGCCAGGGGAGAAGAGGTCGACGAGGACGACCTGGACGCGCTCCCCGCGCCGACCCCGGTCGCCGAGCTGGGCGCGGGCGAAGAAGACGACATCGACGGCTACGGCGACGACGTCAACGCGGTGCTCGCCGACTACGAGCAGCTGCGCGTCCTCGCCCTCGAGGTGGCGCGGCGAGACCCCGAGCTGGCGGCGCGCGTGGTGCGCGGGTGGCTGGCCGATGACGTCAAGGCCCAGAAGAAGGCCGAAGAGTCTCAGGAGGCAGCGTGACCACCGCAGCAGACGTCGAGGCGAGCGCGGAGGAGCTGTTGGCCAAGAACGGGCTCGCCCGGATCAAGGTCGACAAGAGCTCGCTGAAGCGCCTGAGCGGCGCGGAGAGGGCGCTGCTCTTCCTGGTCAGCCTCGACGAGAGCGTCGCGACGCGCATCCTCGGCCACCTCGGCGACGAGGAGGTCCGGCTGCTCCGTGACTCCTCCTCGGCGATGACCGAGGCGCCGCCCACGGCGATCAAGGCCGTGCACCACGACTTCCTCGAGCGCGTCCGGCAGGGCATGCCGGCGAGCCTCAAGGGGAGCAGCGCGTACCTGCGCCGCCTCGCGGGCAACGCGCTCGGTGAGGGTCGCGCCTCGGAGCTCTGGAGTGACAAGCCCAAGAGCGAAGGCGCCGCCGCGCTGGCCCGGCTCGAGACCGGCGTCCTCCAGGCGCTCCTCGACGCGGAGCAGCCCCAGACCGTGGCCATCGTGCTCAGCCAGCTCCCGGCCGCGAAGGCGTCCGAGATCATCGAGAAGATGGACCCGGCCCGTCGTCAGGACGTCATGCTTCGCCTGGCGCAGCTCGAGAGCATCCCCGAGGCGGTGTTCCAGAACATCGAGCAGGCCTTCCAGGTCCACGTCGACGCGCTCGCCGAGGTGCAGCGCCGCGAGATCCCCGGCAAGAAGTCCGCGGCGGACATCGTCAAGCGGCTGCCGGCCGAGGTCGGCGAGGAGCTGCTCGAGGCGCTCCGCGGCGCGAGCCAGGACGCGGCCGACGCCATCGAGAAGGCGCTCTTCACCTTCGAGGATCTCGGCCGGGTCGACAGCCGCGGCATGCAGCAGCTCCTCAAGGAGGTCGCGACCGACCAGCTCACGCTCGCGCTCAAGACCGCGAGCGAAGAGCTCAAGGAGAAGGTCTTCGGCAACATCTCGAGCCGCGCGGCGGATCTCCTGCACGAGGAGCTCGAGCTGATGGGCCCGGTCAAGCTCAGCGACGTCGAGGAGGCGCAGCAGGCCATCATCCAGATCGCGCTCGAGCTCGAGAAGGACGGCCGCATCGCCATCGCGCGAGAGGGTGGCGGCGACTATGTCTGAGGCTGACGCGATGGGAGGCGGCCGATGACCGCCAAGGCCTTCCGCTTCCCGGTCGTCGAGCGCAGCGAGGCGAAGCCCGGGTGGCTCGACGCGAAGAGCGCCCCGGTGCGCAAGGTCGCGTTCGCGACCGTCCAGCCGACCCCGCAGAAGCCGCGGCCCGCGGCTCCCGTGCAGGCCGCGCCGCCGCCCGAGAGCGCGGCTGCGCCCGAGAGCGGGGCCGCGCCCGAGAGCGCGCCGCCGGCCGCACCCGAGAGCCAGCCCACGCCCGTCATGGCGCCGCAGATGGAGACCCGCGCCATCCTCGAGCAGCTCGAGTCCGAGCTCCGCGCCGAGATCGACGCCGAGATGGAGAAGGCGCGCGCGGAGCTGGTCGCCCTCAGGGACGAGCTCGACGCCGAGAAGCGGACCCTCCAGGAGGAGAAGGCGCGCTACGCCCAGGCCGCGGTCGAGCTGGCCGCCGCGCGCGAGCTGGCCTTCGGCGAGGCCGAGGAGCCGCTCCTCGAGCTGGCGTGCGGGATCGCGGAGGCCATCGTCGGCGCGTCGCTCGAGCGCGACCCGGAGCTGTGGACCGCCTTCGCGACGGCCGCGCTCGAGAGCCTCGACGACCCGCGCGACGCGAAGCTGCGCGCCGGTCAGGACGCCTTCGCGATGCTGCTCGACGCCCTCGGCGCGCCCGAGGTGACCTACCGAGGCGTACGCGTGCCCATCGTCGTCGACCCTTCGCTCGACGGGCTCGGCTGCGTGGCCGAGGCGGGGCGCTCGCGGGTCGACGGACGGCTCGCCGAGCGGCTCGACGCGGTCAAGGACGCGCTCATCCACGAGCGCCGCCGCGCGAAGGAGGCGCCGTGATCGCCCTCGATCGCTACCTCCCCGTGGCCCGCGAGGCCGCCCGCCCGGCACTCGACGGCTGGCTCTCCGAGGCGGTCGGCCTCGTGCTCGAGGCCCAGGGCGTGCGCGCGTCGATCGGCGACCTCTACCGCCTGCGCCCGGTCGACCAGCCGCCCATCGAGGCGGAGGTCGTGGGCGTGCGCGGCGACCGCACCCTGCTCATGCCGCTCGGCGCGACCGAGGGGCTCGAGGTCGGCACGCCGATCCGGCGCGTCGGTCGCGCGGCGCGGGCCGAGGTGGGCCCGGGTCTGCTCGGCCGCGTGGTCGACGGCCTCGGGCGCCCGCTCGACGGCATGCCCGCCCCGCACCTCGACGCCGAGCGCCCGCTCTACGGCAAGCCGCCGAGCCCGCTCCAGCGCCGGCCCATCGAGGCGGAGCTGCCCACCGGGGTGCGCGCGATCGACGGGCTGCTGACGCTCGCCGAGGGACAGCGCATCGGCATCTTCGCCGGCGGCGGCGTCGGCAAGAGCACGCTCCTCGGCATGCTCGTGCGCCGGATGCGCGCGGACGTCGCGGTCATCGCGCTCATCGGCGAGCGCGGCCGCGAGGTCGAGGAGTTCGTCAACCGCACCCTCGGCGAAGAGGGGCTCCAGAAGGCGGTCGTCGTCGCGGCGACCAGCGCCGATCCGCCGCTGGTCCGGGCGCGCGGCGCGCTCTACGCGACCGCGATCGCCGAGCACTTCCGCGACCAGGGCAAGCGCGTCCTGCTGATGATGGACAGCGTCACCCGCTACGCGATGGCGCTCCGCGAGATCGGCCTCGCGATCGGCGAGCCGCCGACCACCAAGGGCTACACCCCGAGCGTGTTCGCGGCCCTGCCGCGGCTCCTCGAGCGGGCGGGCACCTCGACCGGCCCGGGCTCGATCACCGGCCTCTACACCGTGCTCGTCGAGGGCGACGACATGGGCGATCCCATCGCCGACGCGGCCCGCGCGATCCTCGACGGCCACGTGCTGCTCTCCCGCAAGCTCGCCGAGCGCGGCCACTTCCCGGCCATCGACGTGCCGCGCTCGATCTCGCGCTGCATGTCCTCGGTGGCCAGCTCGGACCGCATGCGCATGGCGCAGGACGCGCGCGCGCTGCTCGCGGCCCACGCGGAGGCCGAGGACCTCGTCGCGATCGGCGCGTACCAGGCCGGCTCGGTGCCGCGGCTCGATCGTGCGCTGGCGCGCATGCCAGCCCTCGAATCTTTCCTCCGTCAGCCGTTCTCCGAAGACGCAGGGGATTCCGTCGACGGAGCCCTCCGCGCCATCTGGGAGGAGCCGAAGTGACCGAACGCCATCGCCTGACGCGCATCATCCGCCTCAAGGAGCGCATCCGCGACGCCAAGCGCGGCGCGCTCGCCGCGGCGGAGGTGGACCGTCAGCAGGCCACCGCGCGGGTGGAGCAGGCCGAAGCGCAGGTGATCGAGCTCGTGCGCGGCTACTGCGCGACGGGCGACTTCGACGCGCGAGAGCTGGTGCACCGGGCGAGCCTGGTCGAGGCCGCGCGCGAGCAGCGCGAGGCGATGCAGGCCCAGCTCGCCGAGCTCGAGGAGGAGCGGGATCGCCGCGCGGCCGCGCTCGCCGAGGCGGGCCGCGAGGTGCGCAGCCTCGAGGTGCTCGACGACCGGCTCGCGGCCGAGGAGAAGGCGGCCGAAGGGCGACGCGAGCAGGCGATGCTCGACGAGCGAGGCGTCCGCTACCAGCGGAGGGCCGGATGAAGGTCGACTTCGACCGCCGGGCCGCGCGCCCGCCTGCGCCGCCGCGCAAGGAAGAGCCGAGCGAGTTCTCGATGTCGCTCGCGGCCACCCTCGCCGCGCAGCCGCGACCGCTCGAGCGGGTCCCCACCGTGAAGCCGCGCCGTGACGACAGCGCCGAGCGGGTCACGGAGCCGGCGCCGGCCCGACCGATCGTGATCGGCGGGCCCGTGACGGTCAGCGCGCGCGGCGACGCGGCGCGCCAGGTCGAGGGCGGGCCGCTGCGCGCGGCGGCCATCCCGAGCATCCAGGTCCTGGAGGCGATGGAAGGTGAAGAAGGCGTGGTGGCCGGGGCCGTCGCCGTCGCTGGTTCCGCATCCGCTGCCGCGACCGCTGCCGCTCCCGCGACCGCTTCCGCGACCGCTTCCGCGACCGCTTCCGCGACCGCTTCCGCGACCGCTTCCGCGACCGCGACCGCGACCGCGACCGGCTCCGAGTCCGCGACCGGCTCCGAGTCCGCGACCGACTCCGCGACCGCGTCCGCCGCCGCGAAGGCTGGCGAGGCGGGGGATCAGACCGCCGCCGACGGCGAGACCGCCGCGGGCGCCTCGGCGTCGAAGGTGGCGGGTCGGTCTGCGGCCGGGGCGTCCGAGGCCGGGAGCTCGAAGGAGCTGGCGGCCGCGGCCGCTCAGGTGCCCGGCGGCGCGACGGCGCTTCAGAAGGCCGCCGCCGCCTCCTCGGTCGATGGCGCCTCGGTCGACGGCGCCTCGGTCGGCGGGGCGCCGGTCGACGGCGACCTCGCCGCGAGCGGCGACGCGGCGCAGATCGAAGGCAAGGGCGAGAGCGAGAGGCACGCCGGGGACGCGGACGCCGCGGAGGGCGACGCCGAGGCGCGCTTCGACGCCGACTCCGAAGACGGCGAGGGCGGACGACACCACGCGGGCGCGGGCGCGGAGGAAGACGCGGCGCGCGCGCGGGCCACCCAGGTGACGGCCCCCGACCTGCCGCGGCCGCAGACCAGCGGGCGCGCGCCGCGCGATCCGTCCGACGCCCACGAGGCCGAGGTCCCGATGCCGCCGCCGGCGGACGAGGAAGAGGCGGAGGCGTTCCGACACGTGCGATGGAGCTTGCTCCGGGACGCGGCGGGCGCGGAGCGGGCGCGGGTCCGCATCGAGCACCCCACGCTCGGCAGCCTGCGCCTCGAGTTCGGCCTCGAAGAAGACGGCCTCGACGTGCGCGTCCTCGCCCCGAGCCTCGTCGCCGCCCTTCGCCTCGAGAAGGACGAAGACCGGATCCGCGCCGTGCTCCGGGAGCACGGCACCCGCCTCGCCAAGCTCCGCGTGGTCGCGGACGGACGGCCAGAGCGGCAGACCCTTTCGCGTCCGCGCCCCAGCGCGCCGGGACGCTTGTCCACGGAGGCCTGAGAATCATGGAGATCGACAACAGAAGCGGCGCGACCGCGCTCGGGGGCAACAGCGTCGGAGAGGCGAGCACCGACCTCGACCGCGACGCGTTCATGCAGCTCCTCGTGACGCAGATCCGCAATCAGGATCCGATGGACCCGATGGACACGCGCGACATGATGGCCCAGCTCACCCAGCTGACCTCGGTCGAGCACCTCATCGGCATCGAGCAAGGCATCCAGACGCTCGGCGTCGCCTCGGCCTCCATCGCCAACGCGCAGGTCGCCGGCTTCGTCGGCAAGACCGTCACCGCCGACTCCAGCTCGCTCCGGCTCGAAGAGGCGGGCAGCGCGCCCGGCGCCTTCGACCTCGACGCGCGCGCCTCCAACGTGACGGTGACCATCCGCGACGAAGAGGGCCGCGTGGTCCGCACCCTCGAGCTCGAGGGCGACCGCTTCCCCGGCACCCACCGCTACGAGTGGGACGGCATGGACGACGCGGGCAACCGGCTCTCACCCGGGCGCTACCGGGTCGAGGTCGCGGCCACCGACTCCCGCGGCAACCCCGTCGGCGCCGACACCGAGGTTCGCGGCACCGTGACCGGCGTCAGCTACGAGCACGGCTACCCGGAGCTCATCCTCGACGGCGAGCACAAGGTCCTCATGGGCGACGTCCGCCGCGTCGACGACGGCCCCGGCGGAAGCCCTGGCGAGCACCGACCCTCCGGCGGCGCCGCGCCCACCATCGAGGGCGAGCTGCCCTCTCTCGAGACCTCCACCCCCCTCATCGACCCCGCGGTCGCGCTGTCCTCGTACACGCGCTGACTCGCCGACCCTGTAAGGAGACGTTCCAATGTCCATCATGAAGTCCTTGAACACCGCGACCTCCGGCATCCGCAGCCACAGCGAGGCGCTCTCCGTCGTCGGCGACAACATCGCCAACGTCAACACGGTCGGCTACAAGCGCTCGCGCGCGAATTTCCAGGACATGCTCGGGCGCAGCATCGCCGGCTCGAGCGCGCTCCCCCAGGCGGGCGCCGGCGCTCGCGTGGGCAGCATCCAGCAGATGTGGGCGCAGGGCGCCTTGATGACGACCGAGTCCCCCACGGACCTCGCGCTCAACGGCTCGGGCTTCTTCGTGGTCAAGGGCAACTCGGGCGGCGTGGAGGGCAACTTCTACACCCGCGCCGGGCAGTACAACCTCGACCAGGAGGGCTACCTGGTGAACCAGGAGGGCCTGCGCCTGCAGGGCTACCCCGCCGACGGCACCGGCGCGGTCGGCGGCACCCTCGGTGACCTCCAGGTGGAGCAGGGCACCATCGGCGCGAACGCGACGACGAGCGCGGACATCGGCGCCAACCTCGACTCGGAGACCGCGGTCCGCACCGACGCCTGGGACCCGTCCGACCCCTCGGGCACCAGCGACTTCTCCTCGAACGTGACGGTCTACGACTCGCTCGGGAACGCGCACGAGGTCACGGTGTACTATCGCAAGACCGGCGCGAACGCGTGGGAGTGGCACGCGATGGCCGACGGGGCCGAGGTCACCGGCGGCACGCCCGGGACGCCCTTCGAGGGCGCGAGCGGCACGCTGACCTTCACCACCGACGGCATGCTGGACACCGAGACGACGAGCGCGTCGAGCTGGGACTTCGTCGACGCCACCCCGGGCCAGGCGGTGACCTTCGACTTCGGCGACTCGATCACAACCGACTCCGGGACCGGGATGAGCGGCACCACGCAGTACGCGTCCCCCTCCACCAACACCGGCATCAGCCAGGACGGCTACGGCGCCGGCGAGGTCGCCGGGATCTCCATCGGCCAGGACGGGACCATCGAGGGCGTGTTCACCAACGGCCAGCGCCGCGTGCTCGGACAGGTCGCGGTGGCCGACTTCGCGAGCGTCGACGGACTCGAGCGGGCCGGTCAGGGCCTGTGGATCGAGACCCAGGCGAGCGGCGAGGCGGTGGTCGGCGCGGCCGGCACCGGCGGGCGCGGCGCGGTGGTGGCCGGAGCGCTCGAGGGCAGCAACGTCGACCTCGCCCGGGAGTTCGTCGACCTCATCGCCTACCAGCGCGGGTTCTCGGCGAACGGCCGGATCGTGAGCACGGCGGACGAGATGTACCAGGAGTTGGTGAACCTCAAGCGCTAGAGATCACGGCCCTTTCGCCTGACCGGCCTGAATCCGTTATTTCCTCAACTTTCCTCTGTACACGGACGGGTGTACAGTCGAGAGCGTGCGGGGAAATCGGAGACGGGCCGGGTTCACGTTGGTCGAGCTCATGACGGTGGTGGCCATCATCGGAGTGCTGGCGGCGCTCGCGATCCCGACCTTCGTCGGCTACACGCGGCGCGCGCGGACCAGCGAGGCCACCACCCAGCTCGGCGACCTCTACCACCACGCCGCCGGCTACTACGTGGCCGAGTACCCGCCCGGGCGCTCGGCCATGGTGACCTACTCCGCGTGCGTGGTCGGCAGCGCAGGCCCCGTCCCGGGGGTGCCGCGCGGCTCGGCGGTGGTCGCGAACTTCGAGAGCGACCCGAGCTTCGCGGCCCTCGGCTTCGGTTCTCCCGGCGCGGTGCGTTACGGCTACCAGATCGTCTCGACCGGCGGCTGTCGCCACGAGGCCGGCGAGTCGCTCTACAGCTTCCGCGCGATCGGTGACCTCGACGGAGACGGAGTGACGAGCCTCTTCGAGGTCGCGGCGGGCTCCAACTCGGACAACGTGCTCACCCGCACGCCGGGCCACTACACCGAGGCGTCGCTCGAGTAGACGCGCCTGTTCTCCAGCAGCCTGTCTTCCAGAACCCAGGCGAAGAGCCCGCAGACGACGAAGCCGTGCGCGTTGGCGTAGCCGTGGGTGCGCAGCATCCACTGGATCCCGATCACCGTCTCGCCCGTCGCCTCCCCCCACGCGTAGAGGACCGCGAGCGGCATCGACAGCAGCAACGAGACGCCGCTGATCAGCAGCAGCGGCTTCGCGACCCGGCTGCGCAGCCGCCGCCAGGCCCAGCCGAGGGTCAAGGTGGCGATCGTCAGCAGCGACGCCGCCAGCACCACCGCGCCCACCAGCGCCAGCCACGGGGCCCACGCGATGCCCACCGCCACCAGGGGAGGCGCCGCCGCCGTCGCGAGCGCGGCGCCCAGCGCGACGCGCCGCTTCACGCCGTCGAGGGCCAGCCCGACCCGCACCGCCAGCACGGGCGCGGCGAGGGCCGCGAAGTGAAAGTGCACCGCGGTCAGGACGACGATGAGCGGGTCGAAGTCCAGCGGCCGCAGGCCGAGCCGCGAGAGCACGAGCCAGCCCGCGCCGACCGGGAGGTACGCGAGCGCGGCGCCGGTGGCGAGCGTCTCGGGGCGGCGCAGGCCCCCGCGCAACACCAACGTCGCGCCCGTGATCGCCACGAGCAGCGAGAAGCCCACCCACGCCGCCGCCCACGCGCCCGCCTCGGGAGAGACGGGCTTGGCCAGGGCCACCACCACGGCCGCGCCGCAGAGGGGCTGGGCGTAGGCGGCGAGCGTCGCGAGGCGAGGGACCCGCGAGAGCGGCGCCGCGGCCAGCGTCAACGGGACGACGCCCAGCACCGCGAGCGTCAGGACCCGGGAGATCGCGTCGCTCCCCGGCCCCTCCAGGAAACGCAGCGAGACCGAGAGCGCCACGCCGACGCAGGCGCTGACGAGGAGGAACGTGCGGGGCAGATCGGCGGTGCGTTGCATGCTCGGCGGGGAGAATGGTGCATTCTGACGCCGATGCACTGGATGGATCTGGATCCCGCGCACGCGCGGATGGCCGTCGGCGCGATGCGGGCGGTGGCGGGCGCCGACGGGGAGGTCGCCTCGGACGAGGCGCGGCTCGTCGACGCGGCGGCGCGGCTCCTGTCGGTCTCGCCCGATGTCCCGCCGCTGACGCCCGAGACGCTGCGCGGCGCGGGGCTCGCGCCGAAGGACGCCGAGCGCGTGGTCCAGGCGGGGATCCTCGCCGCGCTCCTCGACGGGCGGGTCGACCCGGCCGAGGTCCGGGCGGTCCGCGCGCTGGCCGAGGCGGCGGGGGTCGACGAGCCCCGGGTCCACAACCTCGCGCAGCTCTCGAAGGGCCACGTGCGCCTCGCCTGGCTCGACCTCGCGCGCCGCTCGTTCGCCAAGGACGTCTTCGTCGACGCCTTGAAGCGAGACGGCCCCCGCGGGGTCTGGAAGATCGTCGGCCCCATGCTCGGCCGGGCCGTCGACCCCGCGCTCGCGGCTCGCTACATCGCGCTGGGCGAGCTCCCCGAGGGCACGCTCGGGCGCGCCTACTTCCGCTTCGTCTACGAGAACGGCCTCGGCTTCCCGGGCGAGAAGGGCGCGGTCCCGGAGTCCGGGGTCTGGCACGACGTCAGCCACGTGCTCGGCGGCTACGGCATCACGCCCGACCAGGAGGTGCAGGTCGTCTCCTTCATCGGGGGCTTCAGCCGCGAGGACCCGTTCTTCTGGGTCTTCACCATCACCCTGCAGTTCCACCTCGGCCTGAAGGTCTCGCCGTACTCGCAGTCGGGCACCGGCCTGGTCGAGCCGGACAAGATGCTCGCCGCCTTCGCGCGGGGCGCCGCGATGACCGAGGACCTCTCCGCCGAGGGCTTCGATCCGTGGCCGCTCTTCCCCCAGCCGCTCGAGGCGGTGCGGGCCCGGCTCGGGGTGCGTCAAGCGCCTGACCTCCGCGGCGCCAGGGCGCCGGAGGACTGACGCCGCGCGGCCCCGGATCGCGTCTGAGCCCTGCCCAGCGGCTCCGGAGAGCGATGGCACGGACAGTGCTCTAGCTCTCCTCGCGATGGCCGAAGAAAAGCAAGACACCGAGGAGAGCCCGCCCCGTGGCGGCGGCAAGAGCACCCTCATCATCGTGCTCGTGGTGACCAACCTGCTCGTCGTGGCGGGCGCCGCCGCGGCGGTGGTCATGACGATGGGCAGCCAGCCCGCCGCGACGGCCGAGGCCGACGAGCCCGCCGGAGCGGCGCGAGAGGTCGGGCCGCTGCTCGAGCTCTCCGCCCTCGTGGTGAACCTGGAGGACCCCAACGGCACGCACTTCCTGCGGGCCGGCTTCCAGATGGAGATCCGCGACGCGGAGCGCCTGGCCGAGGTGGAGACCCGGCTGATCCCTCTCCGCTCCGCCATCCTCCTGTACCTGAGCGGCAAGTCGATGGACGAGGTCGTCGGTCAGGACAACCGGGTGGTGATCCTCGAGGAGCTCACCGAGCTCATGAACGAGCAGGTCGGCGACGACCTGGTCCGCGCCGTCTACTTCACGGAGTTCGTCGTCCAGTAGGACGGAGCACGCGATGTTCGAAGAGCCGTCCATGGAAGAGCCCCTGCTCAGCGACGAGGAGACCAACGCGCTCCTCGACGCGATGCGGGAGGAGGAGACGCGCGGGGAGGTCGAAGCCAAGAAGACCGACCTCGGCTCCCCGGAAGGTCCGATGCGCGACGCGCTCGGGCGGGCGGACGCGGCGGCCATCCAGCTCGGTCGCGCGGCGCGCACCCAGCTGCTCAAGCAGACCGCGCGCGGCATGGACGTCGAGCTCCTGCCGGCCGAGATCGTGCCCCGTGACGTGCTCGCGTCGTCCATCGACCCGAACGCGCTGATGTTCACGCTCCGCTCCCGCGGCGAGCAGCTCGGGGTGGTCGCGCTCGACTCCAACCTCGGCCGCGCCGTCCTCGAGCGCTGCATGGGCGCGCCCGAGACGAACGGAGAGGGCGCGGCGCCGACGGGCAAGCTGAGCGAGCTCGACCGCCGCATCCTCAAGCCGTTCCCCGCCGCGGTGGTCGCGGCGCTCGGCGAGACCTTCCTGCGCGGCCGGCCCCTCGAGCTCGACGCGCACGATGACGCGGACGACGGCGGCGTGCGCTTCGAGCCGATGCTCCGCCTCGGGCTGCGCTTCTCGAGCGGCGGCCAGCGCGCGGGCGAGCTGCTGCTCGCGCTGACCGCGGCCGCGGTCACGAGCGCCTGCCCGAAGCAGCAGGCGGCGCGCGAGGCGCTGCAGAAGAAGAAGGCCGCGGCCCCCCGCGCCCGCGACCTCATCGTCGAGAAGCTCAGCGCCGCGGAGGTCGACATCGTCGCCGTCCTCGGCCGCGCCCCGTCGAGCGTGCGCGACCTGCTCGCGCTCCGCACCGGCGACGTCTTGCGCCTCCACGGCGCCCCCGGGGACCCCGTCGCGCTCTGCATCGACGACGTGCTCCTCGGACATGGAAACCCGGTCGTCCACAAGGGCGACCTCGCGATCGAAGTCACCTCCAGAGAACAAAAGGGACGGCAAGAGTCATGAGCGAAGTCAGCATGGAATCCCTCGGCTTCGGCGCGAAGAAGGCCGAGGAAGCGCCCGCGGCCCCCGAGCCGGAGATGTCGCATGACCTCGACCGGATCCTGGAGATCCCCCTCGACATCCACGTCGAGCTCGGCCGCCGCAAGATGCGCATCCACGAGCTGCTCGAGCTGGACGTCGGCTCGGTGCTCGAGCTCGGCACGCCCGCTGGCACCCCGCTGAGCATCTACGCCAACAAGGTCCTCGTCGCCCAGGGCGAGGCCGTCATCGTCGGCGAGCGCTACGGCGTCCGCATCACCGACATCGTCCCTGCCAGCGAGCGCGTGCGCCGCCTCGGCGGGAAGGAGGGCTTCTGATGAAGCAGGTCAACACGCTCCTCGCGCTCGCGCTGCTCGCCACCCCGAGCCTCGCCTCCGCGAACACCATCACCGACGCCCGCGGCGACCTCGGCGAAGACGCCTACGAGGTCCGCGTCCAGGCCGAGGCCGACCTCGGTCAGCCCCGCGTCCGCACCTCGCCCGGCTTCGTCCGGGTCTGGTTCCCGGGCATGAACAGCGTCAGCATCGACCGCGACGGCGACGGCTCGGCCATCCGCTT
>SHBB01000017.1 GCA_004213565.1 Sandaracinaceae bacterium | reverse complement strand
CCGATTGGTCGAGGCCCTCGACGCGCTCTCGTCGACGACCGCAACTTTGTGAACCGCGTGGGTCTCGGCGATACTCGCGCCATGACTTCCTCCGCACGCACCGCGCGCGCCCGCGCCGCGGTAGCCGCGCTCGCCCTGAGCGGGCTGCTCGGCGGCTGCGCCCAGAACGCCATCATGGAGCTTCAGATCGAGCTCCCGCCGGCGCCCGCGGGCAGCTCCGAGACCTTCGCGTACATCCAGGTCGCCACCCCCGCGGGCGGCTTCGACTTCGACGTCGAGTGGGGAGACACGGGGTTCAGCTTCCCCCTGACCGCCACCCGCCAGTGGGCCTGCGTCAGCGTCGTCAGCGGCGATCCCACCGTCGACGTGAACGCGCGCATCCGCTACTGCAGCGACCCCGAGTGCCTCGACGTGGCGGACGGGAACGCGCCCGAGTCCCGGGTCGCGATCGAGTCGCCGCTGTACATCGGCCGTCGCACCT
This sequence comes from Sandaracinaceae bacterium, assembly GCA_004213565.1. GTDB lineage: Bacteria > Myxococcota_A > Polyangia > Polyangiales > Sandaracinaceae > JAVJQK01. The sequence goes on along the minus strand of SHBB01000017.1, from coordinate 33,749 downwards.
TCGTGACGGTCGGCGTCCCTCAGGTCCCCGAGTGCGCGCTCGCGGCGGACTGCGGCGGCTTCGGCGCCTGCGAGAGCGGCCGCTGCGTCTGCGCCTCGGACGCGGACTGCACGGCGACGAACACCGAGTGCCGGGCGGGAGGCTGCGCCGAGATCGTGCCGCGCTGCAAGGTCGAGGGCTGCATCACGGGCGCCACCGACAACTACTGCGCCGACGACGGCTCGCACTTCTGCGAGCGCCTGGGCGCCGAGCCCCTCTCCTTCGAATGCGAGCTCGGCGAATGATGCGGCGCTGCTCACTGATCCTCGCGCTCGCCGCGCTGCTCCCGGCCTCGGCCCTCGCCCAGGGCGGTGGGCGCTGTGGGGAGCTCTCCCCGACGGAGATGGAGGAGGCGCGCGCGCTCTTCATCGCCGGCTCGGCCGCCGTCGAGGCGGGCCGCTGGTCCGACGCGGTCGCGAGCTACGAGCGCGCCTACCAGCTCTCGTGCGCGCCGTCCGCGCTCTACAACCTGGCGATGGCCTACCGGGCCCTCGGCCGCCATCGGGACGCCCGCGACGCCTTCGACCGGTTGATGGCGCTCCACCCCGACCTCAACGCCGATCTCCGCGTCAACGCGCAGCAATTTCGCCGCGAGGAGGCCTCGCGCGTCGCGGTGCTGGAGCTGGTCGGCATCGATCCCGACGCGCGCACCGAGATCAGCTTCGACGGCCGGGCGGTGCCGGACGAAGGGCAGCGCCCGGTGGTGGTCGAGACCGACGCGGGCTCCCACTCCCTCGTCGCGCGCCTCCCCGAGCATCAACCCTTCGTCTGGGAGGGCGCGCTCAGCGACGGCCAGCGGGAGACGGTCCAGGCCGTCTTCCGGCCGATCCCGACCGGCGATGACACCGTCGCGGTGGTCCTGCTCGTGGTCGGCGCCGTCGCGCTCGTCGGCGGCGGCATCGCGCTCGCGGTGCTGCTGCAAGAAGACGCGCAGTTGCAGCCGCTGAGCCCGTTCGTCGTCGAGCTCTGAGCGCCGACCCGGCGGCGCCGGCGTCGCAGTCAGAGCTGAACATTCGAGCGGGAGTGTTTCGAGAACGACGCACCAGATCGTGGAAGTCCCCCGCTGGGTGCTGCTATGCTGCTCGCGATGGGGCATGCCCGTCCAGCGACGGCGCCCGCTATCTACGGCCGCTACGAGACCCTCTTCCGCATCGCCGCCGGCGGTATGGCCGAGGTGTATGCGGCGCGTCAGCGCGGCGAGGCGGGTTTCCAGAAGCTGGTGGCGCTCAAGCGCATGCTGCCCCACCTCACGGATGACGAGCGCTTCGTGAACATGTTCATGGACGAGGGCCGCCTCGCCGCGAACATCGACAGCCCAAACGTCGTCAGCACCATGGATCTGGGACGCGCCGACGACGGCTCGCTCTACCTGGTGATGGAGCTGGTGGTGGGCGCGACGCTCAGCGCGCTGCTCCGCAACGCCGCCCGCGAGGGTGAGTCGGTCCCGACCGACGTCGCGGTCGAGATGATCGCCCAGGCCGCGCAGGGGCTGCACGACGCGCACGAGGCGCGCACCCCCTTCGGAGCCCCGCTGCAGCTCGTGCACCGTGACGTCTCCCCGCAGAACATCCTCGTCGGCATCGACGGTCGCGTCCGGATCACCGACTTCGGGGTCGCGCGCGCAGTGCTCCGCCGCACCAAGACGAGCACGGGCGAGTTCAAGGGCAAGCTCAGCTACTTCTCGCCCGAGCAGTGCGCGGACAAGGACCTCGACCGTCGCAGCGACGTGTTCTCGCTCGGCGTCGTCGCCTGGGAGACCCTGACCACCCGGCGGCTCTTTCACGCCGAGAACCCGCTCGCGGTGCTCGAGCGCGTCACGCGCATGCCGATCCCGATGGCTCACTCGGTGCGCCCCGAAGTGCCGGCGGCGGTGGCGGCCGTGGTGCAGACCGCTCTCGAGCGTGATCGCGACCAGCGCTTCTCGACCGCCGCGGAGTTCGCGGCGGCGCTCCGCGCTGCGGCGCGGGAGGCCGCCGCGCCCCCGGATCGCGGTCGGGTGGGGGAGCTCTGTCAGCGCTACGGCGGCGAGTCGCTCGAGCGGGTGCAAGAGCAGCTCAAGGTGAGCCTCAGCAGCCCCAGCCTCCCGACGATCGACGACTTCGAGGCCGAGAAGACCGACATCTCGAGCGGGATCGTCATCCGTCCGGAAGACGAGGGGCCCCACCCCGCGACGCCGCGAGCGCCGAGCGGCAAGTCCAGTAAGCGGAGGGCGGCGCCGAGCCGCGCCCCGCTCGTCATCGCCAGCCTCGTCGCGGTGCTCGGGCTCGGCGTCGGCGTGACGGTCGGTGTGCTCGCGATGGGGAGCCAGGACACGACCGCCGCCGAGGCGGAGAGCGTCGAGGCCGCGGACCTCACGACCGAGAACGCCATCGCCGGCCCGAACCGCGTGGCGGCCGAGGTCGGAGGCGAGGTGGGCGGCGGCGTCGAGTCGAGCGAGTCCCCCGACGCTCCGACCGAGCCCGAGGCGGAAGAGGTCGACGGCGAAGCGGCCGACGGAGAAGAGACCGGCGCCACGACCGCGCGACGCCCTCGAGCGAGGCCGCGGCCCGCCGCGCGCGAGCCCGTCGTCGAGCGACCTGCCCCCGTGCAGCGCGCGCCGACGCGCCCGCGTCCACGCCCTCAGCCTCAGGCCGCCCCCGAGCCCGAGCCGCAGCCCGCGCCGCAGCAGCGCCGGCTGGGTCCCGGCCTGCAAGGGCTCGGCGACTTCGAGCGCGAGCTGGGCCGCTGAGGCGCTTCAGTTCGGCTCGGGCGGCGGGATCGTCTCGGTCCCGAGGCCGATCCCGGCCAGCATCTCGTTCGAGTCTCCCGCTCGCTCGCTGCCTGCGCTGCTGCTCGCGGGGAGCGCGGCGTCGGGCACGACCTCGCCGCTGATCCGATCGGGGACGGGCGGGAGCCGATCGCCGAACCAGCCGAAGAACTCGAGCATCCGGCGCTTCCGCTTGGGCGGCAGGTAATCGAAGTTCACGCCGCGGTCGCTGATCTCCCAGAACTCGCTGGAGCGCACCGCGAGCAGCTCGTTGCGGATGGAAGCCAGCCGCTCGGGGCTCTCGCCGTGCATGTCGCGGAAGACCTCCCGCGCCAGCTCCTCGTCGCCCTTGAGCAGATAGAACGTCGCCAGCTTGATCTGCGCCTTGCGCACGCCCCGGAGGCTGGTCTCCTGGACCTCGGACTCCGACTCGCGATCGACCTGGAGGAAGATCCGCAGCAGCTCGCGCGCGGCGGGGCTGTCGCGCTCGTAGGCCAGCTCGTTCAGCGAGCAGAGGTCGTAGGCCGCCGTCTCCAGGATGAACGGCAACTTGGCCGTGAACGAGACGCCGCCGTAGTACTTGAAGTACCGCGCGATCTCGACCGCGTGCTTGCCGTCCGCGTACCCGAGGGCGCTCTCCGCGAGCAGCCGGTACTGGTTGAACACGTTGTACGCGGTGCGCACGTCCTTGGCGTTCACGGTGGAGCGCAGGTACGTGTTGAAGAACTTCACCGCGAGATCGAACAGCTCCCGGTGCCCGCTCGCCAGCGCCGCCTCCGCCACCAGCCGCGTGTTGATGGCGATGAGGTAGTTCATGTCGCGCATGCGGTTGAGCGCTTCGTTGTAGAGCGTCTGGTACTGGCGCAGCACCTTCATCTCGAGCCAGATCCGACGCTCCGTCACCGACTCGAGCACCGCGTTGGACATGGAGACGAAGTCGGGGTTGACGGCCAGATCGCCGACCACCGCGAACCAGGGCTCCGGCATGCGTGAGCGCATGCGCTGGTAGTCCAGCACCAGCTCGCGGAGCGCGTCGGCGCTCGCCATGGAGACGCCCTTGTCCTTGTGCTCCATCGCGTTGAGCGCCACGTCGGCGAGCTGCTCGATCCCGCGCACCGCCTCCGTCTGCTTGCGCTCGATGGTCCAGCTCGCGCGGCGCGAGTCGATGGTGTCGAGCGTGTGGCGTCGGATGCGCTCGACGATCTCCACCGGGTTGAGGAACTTGAACACGAAGGCGAAGTACGGGAGCAGGATCACCAGGCTCAGCCCGAGCATCACCATGCTCACCGCGCCGCCGACGAAGGGGACGAAGCCGAGCGTCGCGCCCTCCCCCATGTCGAAGACGATGCTGACCGCGAGGCACTGCACGGCGGTCACCACGAAGAAGCCCATCACCGCGAAGTTGATCGGCTCCGAGACGAACAGCTCGGTGATGCGGTGCGTGTAGCGGTTGCTCGCCAGCTCCACGATGATGGCGACGACCGTGATGGCGATGCCGAGGACGGCCGCGACCACCTCCGCCGCGTTGCTGATCGCGCCGAGCGCGGAGCTCGGGTTCGGATGGAAGAGCAGCCGCCAGACCGCGGCCGGATCCGGCTCGTCCGCCGTGTCGATCACGAACGTGATCACGAAGACGGCGAGCGATGTGCCGACGAGGATCGAAAAAGGCAGGAGCCAGATTCGAAACGGGCTGGTTCGTTGTCCCCCCGGGTCCATGCGGAACCGGAGTCTAGCACCCGCGGCGTTTGCTATGCTCGCCGCCGTGACGGCTCCGGGACGTCTACTGATGGTGATGATCTGGCTCGCGCCGGCCGCGGCCCTGGCCCAGGCCACGCCCACACCGCCCACGGAGCCCGGCCCCGGATCCCTCGCCGAGCCCGAGCCTGGCTCCACAGCGGATCCCGAGCTCGAATCCGCAGCTGATCCCGAGCCCGCGGCGTCCCCCACCTCCCTCGTCCCTCCGGGCGGCGTCCCTCCCATCCCCGGCGTCCGCGAGCCCCGCCCGGTGGTCGCGCCGGAGCCGGAGCCGGAGCCCGAGCCGATCCCCCTGCCGAGCTACTCGCTCGAGCTCCGCTTCGGCGTGACGTTCCCCGCCGACTACAGCTTCGACCAGGCCCTCGCCGCGCTCCGCTACGATGGCCTGCGCGCCGCGGCCACCGCCGTCGTCGGCGTGCAGATCCCCGTCCTCGACTGGCTCTGGCTCGGCGGACGCTTCGGCGGGCGCGGCCGGGGCTGGGCGCACCCGGATCGCGACGCCGCGTCCCTGGTCGCGGGCGAGCTGCTCGCCACGGTGCAGGTGCGCGCGTGGCTCGGCCGCGTCGTCGAGCTCGGGCTGATGGTGAGCGGCGGCCTCGGATGGATGCAAGTCGCCATGCGTGACGCGACCTCGGATCAGGCGGTGGGTCGCTTCGGCGTCGAGGCCATCCTCGCGTTCAAGACCGGAGAGCACTTCGCGTTCGGGCCGCGCGTCGGCTACGACTTCTTCGAGTGGTCGGGCATGAACGCCTACGGACACGGCGTCGACGTCGGCGGCTTCAGCCTCGGCCTCGCCCTGGAGGGTCGAGAGTGACACGCCGCGGCGCACGCTGGCCTTGGGTCGTGGTGGCCGTGCTCGTCGCGATGGTGGCGTGCGACGGGCACGCGTTCCCGGAGCGCGCGTACCACGAGGAGTTCGAGACCCTCTGCGACGGCACGCCGTGCGGCTGGGAGATCTCGCGGGGTGATCCCGACCAGGCCACCTGGGTCACCACCCTTCACCCCGGCGAGCACGGCTTGCGATTGAGCGGTGAGGTGACGGTGCGAGGCCCCGGCGCGATGGAAGAGGCGCCGGACGTGATCCAGCGCATGAACCCTTCACTCCACGTGGCCGCGCGCTGCGACAGCGGCTCGAGACTGCAAATCACCGTGCTCGCCACCGACCGCGCCGGCGTCCCGGCGCGAGCCTCCGCAGAGCTGCCCGCGAACACCGACTGGTCCGGCGACGCGACGGTCCTCCTCATGCTCGACGCGGTCGTGGTCGACGCCCGCGTCACGGCCGTCGTGATCGAGAAGACGGGCACGGGAAGTTGCGAGATCTCGGAGATCACGATCGACGACGGGCCTCTCGACCAGATCGGTTGCTGACCTGCGGCTCGGCGCTCGCGCCGCACAAAGGCCACGCTCGTTGCCAGTATCGCGACCGATATGGCGTGACGTGCGTCACTGGCGCGAGCCCCGAGGGCACAGTAGAACGCTTCCGCTCACTCCGAGCGGGTCTACGGACGCAGCGAGACTGACCGGTTCATCTCGTCCGCTCGAACCGCCCCCGCTCCGACAGCGCAGCGCACGCGCGACGAGGTGAGCCTCCACCACCCAACCAGGAGGACCGCATGGGCGCGTGTCATGCCGTGAATGACGTCACTCGTGCTTCCGCGAGGCAGAGACGTCGACGGATTCGCCATTCCAGATGGCTCGGGACCGTCGCGAGCGCCCTCGTCATGGGCGCGATGGTGGCGCCCGAGGCGGTCATCGCCCAGGGCGGCCAGCTCGTCCAGGGCGGCCAGCTCGCGGCCGCCGACCCCGCCGTCGTGGCCCTCGGGCGCGCCCTCGACCGACGTATGACGGTGTGGGCGACCGACCACCGTGTGGTCTATGTGAGTCACTGTCGACAAACCCGCGGCGGGTGCCCCGAGCGCGTCGCGAGCTTCGCGCGGCTGATCGGCGACGCCTCGGAGCGACATCACCTCGACCCCTTCCTCCTCGCCGCGGTCGCCGTCCGCGAGAGCGGCATGGATCCGACCGCGCACGGCTCGGTGGGCGAGCGAGGCATCGTGCAGCTGCACCCGCGCGGCAGCGGGGCGCGCGTGCGATACGTGCGGAGTGAAGCGTACCGGCGCAGCTGCTCGCGGCGCCCGGACGCGTGCCAGGCGGAGGTGCTCGAGGCCGGCGCGAGCCTCCTGTCTCGAAGCATCGATCGTTGCGGTGGCGTCCGCGAGGGGCTCGGCGCCTACAACCGCGGCGTCTGCGGCCCGACCGGGTACGCCGACCGCGTCATGAGCGAGCGTCAGCGCCTCTTGCGGCTCGCCAAGACCGACGCGCGGACCGTGGCCGACATCGACTGAGACCACGGGCCGAGGAAGCCGCGGCTCGAACCGGCGTATGCTCTCCGAGATGCGTCGCCTCACCACGTTCTCGTGCTTTCTCCTCCTCGCCGCGTGCGGGGAGCCCCCTTCGACCGACTGCGCCACCGAGGGCTGCGCCGATCCCGCGCGCGCCTGCGTGCCCCACGACGACGGCAGCGCCACCTGTGAGTGCGCGGACGACACGGTCGACGTCGGGGGCGAGTGCGTCGAGCCCGGCGAGTGCATGGAGGGCGAGTGCGGGGAGCATGGCCGCTGCGAGGCCGGCGCCTGTCTCTGCGACGCCGGACACATCGGAGCCCGGTGCGAGCGCTGCGCGGAAGGCCTGCACGGCGACGGCGCGGGCGGCTGCACCGACGACGTCTGCCTGCCCGACCCGTGCGACCCCGGCCGGCGCTGCGTCGCGGTCGAGGGCGAGGCCACCTGCCGCTGCCCCGCCGGCCAGCACGACGAGGACGACGCGTGCGTGCCCGACACCACGTGCATGGAGGAGAGCTGCGCCGGGCACGGCGTCTGCGACGACGCGGGGGGCTCCGTCTCGTGCGCGTGCGAGGCGGGCTGGGGCGGCGCGTACTGCGACGCCTGCGACGAGGCGGGCGGCTGGCACGCGGACGGCGCGGGCGGCTGTACGATGGACGCTTGTTTGCCCAACCCGTGCACCGCGCCGGACCGCGGGGTCTGCACCATCGACGAGACGGAGGGCGTGATCTGCAGCTGCGATCCCGGCTTCCACGACGACGGCTCGGGGGGATGTGTCGCCGACGAGGTGTGCACGGCGGACCGCTGCGGTGCGCACGGGGTCTGCGCGGAGATCGGCGGAGTGACGGAGTGCACGTGCGACGCGGGCTGGACGGACGACGCGTGCGACGCGTGCGACGCGGCCGCCGGCTACCACGACGACGGGATGGGCGGCTGCACCACCGACGCCTGCCTGCCCAACCCCTGCGCCACGCCGAACCGGAGCGTGTGCGCCGACGTCGGCGGCGTGGCGGAGTGCAGCTGCGATCCGGGCTACCACCCGGACGGCGTCGGCGGGTGCACCATGGACCCGTGCATCCCCGATCCGTGCGCGGGGACCGGTCAGCTCTGCCGCGAGGTCGCCGGCATGGCCGAGTGCTACACCCCGGTGTGCGACGACGGGAACCCCTGCACCGACGACGCGTTCGACGGCGCGGCGTGTGTCTTCTCGCCTCGCGCGGACGGGAGCAGCTGCTCGACGACCGTGTGCCAGAGCGGTCAGACCTGCACGGCGAGCGTATGCGGCGGAGGCAGCGCCGTGAGCTGCGACGACGCGAACCCGTGCACGGACGACGCGTGCGACGCCGTCACGGGGTGCAGCAACGTAGTGGACGACACGAACGTCCCGGACGACGGCCTCGCGTGCACCGAGGACGTCTGCGCCGCGGGCGTCGCGTCGAGCACGCCGCGCGACGCGCGCTGCGACGACGGGCTGTGGTGCACGGGCACCGAGGTGTGCCTCCCCGGAGACGCGCGCGCCGACGCGAGCGGCTGCGTGGCCGAGGCGGCGCCGACCGCGCCGGGCCCCGACGGTCCTTGCGGCACGTGGTCCTGCGTCGAGGCGAGCCGCTCGTGGTCGCTGAGCGCGGTGAGCGCGGGCAGCGCGTGCGACGACGGGATCGCCTGCACGACCGGAGACGCCTGCAGCGGGGACGGCGCGTGCCGCGGCGCCGTCACGGCCGCGTGCCGGGTGGGGGCCACGGCCGCCTGCACCACGACCCGCCCGCTCGGCGCGAGCGTGGACATCCCGCGCGCGTCCGTCCGCGGCGCGCTCTCCTTCGAGGGCGCCACGCCCGTGGGGAGCGGGTCCGACGACGAGGTGAACCTCTGGCTGCAGAACCAGCACACCGGCTCGCTGGTCCACCTCGAGCAGATCGACTTCACCAGCTGGGACGGCGCGCGATACCCCGTGCGCAGCTGGGACTTCCGCGACGACCACGCCATCGACCTCGACGTGCTCCCGGGCACCTACGACCTGATCTACCAGCGCTTCTGGGGCAGCGGCGACGCGACGCGTGACTGGGGCGGCGCCCCGGACGGCACCTACCCCTTCGGCAGCCACGTCTGGCGCGCGGACATCGTGCTCGGGCCGGGCACCAACACGCTCGACGTCGATCTGCCCCGCGCGCGGATCAGCGGCGCGCTCACGTTCGACGGCGGGGCACCGACCGGCAGCGGCGCGGACGACGAGGTGAACCTCTGGCTCCGCGACACCCGCACCGGCTCGCTCGTCCACCTCGAGCAGATCGACTTCACCAGCTGGGACGGCGCGCAGTACCCCGTGCGCAGCTGGGACTTCCGCGACGACCACGCCATCGACCTCGACGTGCTCCCGGGCACCTACGACATCCTCTACCAGCGCTTCTGGGGCAGCGGCGACGCGTCGCGCGATTGGGGCGGCGCGCCCGACCGCACCTATCCGTTCGGCAGCCACGTCTTGCGGCGAGACGTGGTCTTCGGCCCGGGCGTCAACACGCTCGACGTCGACATCCCGACCGCGCGCGTCACCGGGAGCCTGACCTTCGACGGGGCGGCCCCGGTCGGCAGCGGCTCGGACGACGAGGTGAACCTCTGGCTCCGCGACACCCGCACGGGCTCACTGGTGCACCTCGAGCAGATCGACTTCACCTCGTGGGACGGCGCGCAATACCCCGTGCGTAGCTGGGACTTCCGCGACGACCACGTCATCGACCTCGACGTCCTCCCGGGGACCTACGACGTCATCTACCAGCGCTTCTGGGGCAGCGGGGACGCCGACCGCGACTGGGGCGGCGCGCCCGACGGCACCTACCCCTTCGGCAGCCACGTGCTGATGGAGGGCGTGGTCCTCGGGCCTGGCGTCAACACGCTCGACGTCGACATCCCGCGCGCGTCGGTGATGGGCACGCTCACCTTCGCGGGCGGACCCGCCGTGGGGAGCGGCGCGGACGACGAGGTGAACCTCTGGCTGCGCGACACGCGCACCGGCTCGCTCGTGCACCTCGAGCAGATCGACTTCACCTCGTGGGACGGCGCGCAGTACCCCGTGCGCAGCTGGGACTTCCGCGACGACCGCGTCATCGCCCTCGACGTCCTGCCCGGCACCTACGACCTCGTCTATCGCCGCTTCTGGGGCAGCGGGGACGCCGACCGCGACTGGGGCGGCGCGCCCGACGGCACCTATCCCTTCGGCAGCCACGTGCTGCGGGCCGGGATCGTCATCGCGCCGGGCGCGAACACGCTCGACGTCGACATCCCGCGCGCCTCGGTGATGGGCGCGCTCACCTTCGCGGGCGGGCCCGCCGTGGGGAGCGGCGCGGACGACGAGGTGAACGTCTGGCTCCGCGACGTCGCCACCGGCTCGCTCGTGCACCTCGAGCAGATCGACTTCACGTCGTGGGATGGCGCGCAGTACCCCGTGCGCAGCTGGGACTTCCGCGACGACCGCGTCATCGCGCTCGACGTCCTGCCCGGCACCTACGACGTCCTCGTGCGCCGCTTCTGGGGGAGCGGGGACGCGCTGCGGGACTGGGGCGGCGCGCCCGATGGCACCTACCCCTTCGGGAGCCACGTGCTGATGAGCTCGGTCGTCATCGGCCCGGGCTCGAACACGCTGAACGTCGACGTGCCGCGCGCCTCGGTCAGCGGCGCGCTCACCTTCGCGGGCGCAGGCCCCGTCGGGAGCGGCAGCGACGACGAGGTGAACGTCTGGCTCCGCGACCGCGCCACCGGCTCGCTGGTGCACCTCGAGCAGGTGGACTTCGCGAGCTGGGACGGATCGCGCTACCCGGTCCGGAGCTGGGACTTCCGCGACGATCACGTCGTCGATCTCGACGTGGCCCCCGGGAGCTACGACCTCGTCTACCGCCGCTTCTGGGGCAGCGGCGACGCGAGCCGGGACTGGGGCGGCGCCCCGGACGGCACCTACCCCTTCGGCAGCCAGCTGCTGCGCGAGTGCGTCAGTTTGCCCTGACGCTCACGGCGCGCAGTTGGCCCAGCGGCTGGCGATGCCGTCGCCGGGGGGCGCGTACCAGATCCTCGCCTGCGCGTAGGTGACCGCGATCCCTTCGTGCGCGGCGGTGGGGAAGGCGCCGCCCGCCGACACGCGCGAGACGTCGAAGACGTGCACCCCGGAGCGGATCATCAGCTGGAAGGCGCGCGGCGTGCCGGTCGCGCCGATGGGGAAGCTCGAGGTGTGCACCACGCCGAGGAAATACGTGTCTCCGTGCACCGCGAGCCCGATCCGGCTCGACGGATCGACCGGGTCGTCGGGCGTGGTCCCCGTCGTGACCCGCCCCAGATCCGGGCTCGACGACAGCGACGCGAGGAAGGCGTAGCGGATCTCGGAGTCGGACGCGCTCCCGCCGCGGGTCGACCAGGCGAGCATCGCGTCGGGCGTGGGGGTGCCCCCGGTGGACGCGACGGCGACGTCCCACACGAGCGCGGGGCTGGCGATGGTGCGCGCGGTGATGGCGGGCGTCGCGCTCGCGCCGCGGACCCAGCGCAGCTCCACGTCGCGAAGATCGGTGCTCGCGAACGCCACCAGGTCCCCGCCCGCCGAGGGGGTGACGGTGAACGGGCGCGAGGTCCGGCCGAGCTCGATCGGGCCGGCGAGCCAGCGATGATCCGTCAGCCGGTAGACGCGCCGGCGCAGCCGCCCTCCGCTCTCGACCGTGTAGAGGTAGACGTGGCTCGCGTCGACCGACACGCGGACCTGCGAGGCGGAGACGGGGATGGTCGTGCTCCAGCGCGTCGTGAGGTTCGCGTTGAGCCGCTGGAGGATCACGTAGCTGCCGAACGCAGACGCGAACGCGATGGTGGAGGTGCCATGGCTCGCGGCGTGAAAGCGGCGGGTGGCGGTGAGCGGGACGGGGCCGCCGGTCACGAGCCCGCCCGCCGTCTGCTCGAAGCCATACACGTCGCCGTCGGCGTACCAGAAGGAGCGCCGGCTCGAGCCCAGCTCCACGACCACCGGGCGCTCGTAGGCGCGGGTGGGAGCCTCGACCGCGGGGGCGTCCCACGCCAGGACGCCCTCGTCGCGCAGCCCGTCGCAGTCGTCGTCGCTGAAGTTGCAGCTCTCGGCCGGGGGCGTGCACGCGAAGAGCGCGGGCGGGTTGCACGACGCGCTGCACGCGCCGGTGCCGGTGCTGCCGCAGACGGTGGTGCAGCTGGTGGAGGCGCCGCGCACGCACGCAAAGGTCTGGTCGGGCGCCCCGTCGCAGTCGTCGTCGGCGCCGTCACAGGTCTCGCTCGCGCCGGGGAAGCGGCTCGCCGACGCGTCGTCGCAGTCGCCAGCGCGGTCCGCGTACCCAGGCGGCGCGGCGCACGCCTGCGTGGTGGCGCCCGCGCCCCAGCCGTCTCCGTCGGCGTCCCGGTGGAAGGTGGAGAGCACGCCCTCGTCGACCGAGAGGTCGCAGTCTTGATCCACGCCGTCGCACGTCTCGGTCGCGCCGGGGTGACACGCGCCGCAGGTGTCGTCGCAGTCGCTGGCGTCGTCGACGAAGCCCATCGGGACCGCGCAGGCGAGCGCGCGCATGTCGCGGTCGCCGTGCCCGTCCCCGTCGCGGTCGGCGTAGTAGCTGCGCTGCACGCCCTCGTCGACGAGCCCGTCGCAGTCCTGATCCACCTCGTCGCAGGTCTCGCGTCCGTCGGGATGACAGGCGGCGCAGTCGTCATCGCAGTCGCGCGCGTCGGCCACGTAGCCCTCGGGGCGGGCGCAGCGCTCGACCGAGTCGGACGGATCGCCCGCGCCGTCTCGATCGCGATCCCGGTACCAGCGGGTGGGCGCCTCGCACGGCGCGGCGTCGGGGAGCCCGCGCGAGGCGTCGAGGGGCGCGGTCGCGTCGCGGGTCGCCCCGTCGGTCGGGGCACCTCCGTCCGTGGTCGGAGGGGGGCCCGCGTCCGCGACGCCGGGGGGCGTCATCTCGCAAGCAGAGAGGGTCAGGAGGAGGAGAGCCAGGGAGGCGCGTCGATGAGTCATGCCGGCGTCCTCGGCCCTCCGGAGGACTCGTTGCGTGCGCTCAGAAAAAAAGACAGAGCCCCCGCGGAGGTTCCGCGAGGGCTCTCATCGGGTCGTTCGGCCGCTGCGGCTCAGTCGTGCGCGGAGCCGCGCCGGAGGTAGGCCGGGATGTCCAGCACCGCCTCGTCGTGCAGCGCCGTGGCGCCGAACGCGCGGCCGCCGACGCGGGCCTCGGAGATCGAGACCTGCTCGGGCGCGACGCTGCTCCGCCGGGCGCGGATGCTCTCGCGCGGCGCCACGCTGCGGCGCGAGGGGACCTGCACGGGGATGCTCGGCCGGCTGGTGCGGGCCGCGGCCTGCGGCTGCACCTCCTCCATCTGACGCGCCTCGGCGTCGAAGCCGGTCGCGATGACGGTGACCTTCACCACGTCGCCCATGTCCATGTCGGTCACGAGGCCGAAGATGATGTTCGCGTCCTCGTGCGCCTCTTGCTGCACCAGGCTGGCCGCCTCGTTGATCTCCTTCAGCCGCACGTCCGGGCCGGCGGTGAAGTTGATGAGGATGCCGGTCGCGCCCTCGACGCTGACCTCGTCGAGGAGCGGGCTGTTGATGGCCATGCTCGCCGCGTCGATCGCGCGGCGGTCACCCTTGCCGTAGCCCGTGCCCATCAGCGCGCGGCCCATGCCGCTCATGATCGTCTTCACGTCCGCGAAGTCGACGTTGATCATGCCGCTGTGGGTGATGAGGTCGCTGATGCCGCGCACCGCCTGGACGAGCACGTCGTCCGCGCGGCGGAAGGCCTCGAGCAAGCTCATGTCCTCTTCTTCGAGGTTGAGGAGCTTCTGGTTCGGGATCGTGATGATCGTGTCGACGCTCGCCCCGAGGTCGTCGATGCCGGCCTCGGCGTTGCGCGAGCGGCGCTTGCCTTCGAAGAGGAAGGGCTTGGTCACCACGCCCACCGTGAGCGCGCCCATGTCCCGCGCGACCTGCGCGATGATGGGGGCGGCGCCGGTGCCGGTCCCGCCGCCCATGCCGGCGGTGATGAAGACCATGTCCGCGCCCTCGAGCGCCTCGCTGACCCGCTGCACGTCCTCGAGCGCCGCCTTGCGGCCGACGTCGGGGTTCGCCCCCGCGCCGAGGCCCTTGGTCAGGGCCGGCCCGAGCTGGATCTTGGTCGGAGCGAGGTTGGCCTCGAGCGCCTGCATGTCGGTGTTGCCGGCGATGAACTCCACGCCCTCGAGCCCGCTGTGGATCATCGTGTTGAGCGCGTTGCCGCCGCCCCCGCCGACGCCCACCACCTTGATGCGCGCCTGCATCTCCGCGTCATCCGCGAACTCGATCGAGATTCCCATTTCGTGTTCCTCCCTGATGCGCGCCCTGGGTTCGCCCTCCCATGGGTCGCGCAGAAAGCTTCGTTCTCAGTTTGTTCAGAAGACGGTCTTCAGAAGACCTCGCGGAACCACTGGCCGAGCTTCTGGCCCCAGCCGTCCTGCGCCGCGATGTGAGCCACCGACGACGCCGTGTCGTCCATGGCGGGCGCCTGCCGAATGCGCTCGGCGCCGTACTTCACCAGCCCCACCCCCGTCGAGTAGGAGGGGCTCTTGACCACGTCCATCAGGCCGCCGACGCCCTGCGGGGCGCCGCGCCGTACGGGCAGGCCGAGGATCTGCTCCGCGAGCTCCGGCATTCCGTCGAGCTGCGTGGTGCCGCCCGTGACCACCGCGCCGCTCGCGAGCATGTCCGCGAAGCCGGTCTCGGCGATGACGTGGGCCACCGCCTGGAAGATCTCCTCCACGCGGGGCTCGATGATCTGACAGAGCACGTGACGCGGAAGCACGCGCGGGGGGCGGCCGCCGACGCTGGGGACCTCGATGGTCTCCTCTTCGTCGACCATCGCCGTCGCGGCGCAGCCGTACTTGATCTTGATGCGCTCCGCCTCGGCCATCGGCGTGCGGAGGCCGGTCGCGATGTCGTTGGTGAGGTTGATCCCGCCGATGGGGATCACGCTCGTGTGCACGACCGCGCCGTCCACGTAGATGATGAGGTCGGTGGTGCCGCCGCCGACGTCGATCAGCGCGACGCCGATCTCCTTCTCGTCCTCGCTGAGCACCGCGTGGGCGCTGGCGAGCGGCTCGAGCACCATCTCCGCGACGTGCAGGTCGCAGCGCTCGCAGCACTTGGTGATGTTCTGCGCGGCGGAGCTCGCCGCGGTCACCAGGTGCACGCGCGCCTCGAGGCGGACGCCGCTCATGCCGACCGGCTCGCGGATCCCGTCCTGGTCATCGACGATGTACTCCTGCGGGAGCACGTGGATCACGTGGCGGTCGCCGGGCAGCGGGATGGCCTTCGCCTGCTCCAGCACGCGGCGGACGTCCTCTTCGGACACCTCGCGGGTGCTGATGGCGGCGACGCCCTCCTGGTTCATGCCCCGGACGTGGCTGCCGGCGATGCCGGCGTAGACGCTGGCGATCTCGACGCCGGCCATGGTCTCGGCCTGCTCGATCGCCGCGCGGATGGCCTGGACGGTCGACTCGATGTTGACGACCACGCCCTTGCGAAGGCCCTTGGACGGCACCGAACCGATCCCGATGATGTCCAGGCCATCATCGGTCACCTCGGCGACGATCGCACAGACCTTCGTCGTGCCGAGGTCGAGGCCTGCGATGATTTCGTTCTCGGACATCCGTCGTTGCTCCTCGGGGCCTTCGTTGCGCCCCCACGAGCAGCACTACAGGACGCTGATCCGGGACACCAAATTTCGTGCAACCAAAAGCGCGCGGCGCGATACCCTCGGCGCAACGATGGCCGTCTGCCCCACCTGCGGCCGCGACGTGGGCGACGCCTCGTACTGCCCGCACGACGGCACGCCGCTCGCCCACCTGGGCCGCGGGCCCGCCGCGATGCCCTCGCTGGGCGACGTGGTGGACGGGCGCTATCGGCTGCTCTCGGAGCTGGGCAAGGGCGGCATGGCGATGGTGTTCGCGGCCCACGCCGAGGCGCTCGGTCAAGAGGTCGCGCTGAAGGTGCTCTACCCCCGCTGGGGCGACCACCGGAAGACGGTGGCGCGCTTCGCCCGGGAGGCGCGCGCCACGTCGCAGATCGATCACCCGAACGTCGTGAAGGTGTACGACTTCGGCTACGCGCCCGAGGGCTTCTATTTCCTCGCCATGGAGAAGCTCGACGGGCGACCGCTCGCTGGCATGGTGGCCCCCGGCAAGGGGCTCCGGCCCGGGCGCGCCATCCGGTTCTTGCTCCAGATCGCCGACGGGATGGCGCGCGCCCACGAGCTGGGCGTGGTGCACCGCGACCTGAAGCCGGACAACGTGATGGTGCGGCGGGAAGGCGGCCGGGAGACGCTGACCCTGGTCGACTTCGGCCTCTCGAAGATCACCGAAGGAGACGGAGCGCCGGTCACCGCGCAGGGGGACGTCATCGGCACGCCGGACTTCATGGCCCCCGAGCAGTGGCAAGGCCTCGCGGTCGACGCTCGGGCCGACGTGTATGCGTTCGGCGTGATGGCCTACGAGCTGCTCTCCGGCGAGCTGCCCTTCGGAGGCGACACGCTGATCCAGAAGCTGCAGCAACACCTCTACTCGGTCGCGCTCCCGCTCGGAGACCACCCTCGGGTCCCGCGGCTCCCGGAGGGCCTCTCCGATCTGGTGATGCGGTGCATGGCCAAGGACCCGGTGGATCGACCGCCGCACATGGGCCGCGTGATCACGACCCTCCTCGAGATCGAGGAGCGCTCGCGCGCCGAGGACGCAGAGCGCACGCGGGCCGGGATCGGAGAGCCGCCGGCCGCGACCATCATGCAGGCGCCGGACGACGTCGGCATGGACCGATCGGGGCTCACGAGCGAGCTCCGACGGCTGACGCGCGTGCGGCAAGCGAAGCTGATCGAGCTGGTCCCGTCGGTGTTCGCCTCCACGCCCCCCTCCGTCGAGGCGCTGCTGCGCGAGATCGAAGAGCTCGAGGGTGCGCTCGCCCGGGCGGAGGAGGACTTCGCGCTCGCCGAGGCGAGCCTGCACGAAGCCCAGCGCGCGCACCGCGCCAAGGAGGCGCAGCTCCGGGCGCAGCTCGTGGCGGCCAACCTGGCCCGCGCGGTGGGGCGACGCGCGTTGCCGTCGGAGCTGATGGAGGCCGGCGACGCCGACACGATCGCGATGGACGGGGAGCTGGAGACGCGCGCCGAAGCCAGCTCCGGTCCCCCCGAAGACGGCCCTCTCCGTGCGCTGCGAGAGGCCGAGGCGAAGCTCGCCGCCTTCGTGCACGCGCCCGACGACGCCATCGACGCGGCCACGGCGCAGCGCGAGGACGCGCGGGCGCGGGTCGACGCGGCGGAGGGCCCCGTCCATGCGCGGTACGACGCGCTCGAGCGGGCGCTGCGTGAGGGACGCGGCGCCGATCCCTCGCGGCTCGGAGAGCTGGCCCAGCTCGACGGCGCCATCGCCACCTACCGCGCCCGGCTCGAGCTGCTCGCCCACCACGAACGAAGGAAGTCGGGCGCGTGAGGGTCTGCCCCCACTGCCGGCGCGACGTCGGAGACGTCCGCTTCTGCCCCTATGACGGCACCCCCGTCGCGCACCTCGGCGGCGGCCCGCTCGAAGGCCGCGAGCTGACCCAGGGCGACACGATCGAGGGCCGCTACGAGATCGTCGCCGAGCTCGGTCGAGGCGGCATCGGCGTGGTGTATCTCGCCGACGCCACGAACCTCGGCCGCGAGGTGGCGGTGAAGGTGCTGAAGCCGGACGCCGCCGACCGCGACCTGACCGTCGCGCGCTTCGCCCGGGAGGCGCGCTCGGCGAGCGTGCTCGACCACCCGAACGTGGTCCGCGTCTACGAGTTCGGCTTCGCGACCGAGGGCTTCTACTACCTCGTCATGGAGCTGCTCGAGGGGCGCGCGCTCGCTGACCTGATCGTGGACGAGGGTCGCTTCGGGGCCCAGCGCGCGCTCGCGCTCCTCCGACAGATCGCGGCGGGCATGGCGCGCGCACACGCGCTCGGGGTGGTGCACCGTGATCTCAAGCCCGAGAACATCATGGTGGACCCGAGCCGAGGAGAGCACGTCACCTTGCTCGACTTCGGGCTCTCGAAGACCGTGACCGAGTGGAGCGGGGTCCGCCTCACGCACGAGGGAGACATCTTCGGCACCCCCGACTACATGCCGCCGGAGCAGTGGCTGGGGCAGCCGGTCGACGCGCGCGCGGACGTCTACGCGTTCGGCGTGATCGCGTACGAGCTGTTCGTGGGCGAGCTGCCCTTCCCGTGCGACACCATCGCCGACGCGATGCAGGGCCATCTCTACACGGAGCCCACGCACATGGGAGCTTTCGGGTTGGCGCTCCCGGCGGGGATCGGCGACCTCGTCCATCGCTGCATGGCGAAGCGCCCCGGCGAGCGCTTCGAGGACATGCAGGAGGTGGCGGCCGCGCTCGAGGAGATGGCGGCGCCGACGGAGCCGCCGCCAGCCAGCTCCGCGCTCGCCACGGAGATGGCGCTCGGCGACATGCGCGGCTTCGCGGCGCAGGACCTGCGCGCCGAGATCGCGCGCCTCCTCGATCTGCGGCGTCACCGCCTCGCGGAGCTCGTGCCGACGCTCTTCGGCGCCGCGCTCCCGCCCCACCTGCGCGCCCATCTGGAGGCGATCGACCAGGCCGAGCGGGCCGCGCAGGTCACCGCGGAGGACCTCGCGCTCGCGCGGGTGCAGCTGAGCGAGGCGGAGGCGGAGGTGCGCGCCGAGGAGACCGCCGTGCGACAGCGGCTGCTCGCGGCCTCGCTCTCCCTCGCCGCGCGACGCGACGCCTTGCCCGAGCAAGACTTCGCGCGCGACGACACCACGCAGGACGACGCGCTCCGGGAGCTCATCAGCGCCGAGCGCGACCTGTCGCGCATCCTCGAGCACCCGGGGGAGATGGTGGAGACCTGCCTGACGCGCGTTCGCACGATCGAGGGGGCGCTCGACGCGGAGCAGGCCGCGCTGGACGACCGCTACGCGCGCCTCGAGTCGGCGCTCGCGGAGGCGACCGACGCGCGGCAGGTCGCGCCGCTCGCGGCCGTCGACGGCGCCATCGCCGCCTATCGCGCGCGCCTCGAGGTCCTCACGGACCCCGGGTGAGCCACCAGAGCCCCACCCCGACGATCCCGAAGAAGAGGAAGACGCCCACCGCGAGGGCGCCCGCGAGCAGCACCGGGCCGCGCGACATCGAGGGGGGTCGCTTCATGACGGTGGTCGGGCCGTGCTGCGACGGGCGCTCGTGCACGCCGAGATCGAGCGCGCGGAGCGCCGCCTCGACGTCCTTCGCGCTCGACGGACGGCCGCCGGGCTTCTTCGCCAGGAGCGCCGCCACGAGCGCCTCGAGCGCGGGCGGGAAGCGCCCGGCGGGGTGCACGTCGGCGAGCTTGGGGGGCGGCTGCTTCAGGTGCAGCCCGAGCAACATCACCGGGTGATCGTCCCAGAAAGGGAGGTCCCCCGTGAGCATCTCGAAGAGGACGACGCCGAGCGAGTAGAGATCCGCCGTCGGCTCCACGGCGCGGCCCGCCGCCTGCTCGGGGCTGATGTACGCGGGCGTGCCGATGATGGTCCCGTCCGCGGTCAGCTTGCGGCCGGCGCCCTCGACCGTCTGGCCGTCCAGCAGGCGCGCGATCCCGAAGTCGATCACCCGCACCGTGCCATCTTCGCAGAGAAACACGTTGTCGGGCTTCATGTCGCGATGCACGATGCCGACCTCGTGCGCGGCCTGGAGCGCCGACGCGATCTGCGCCGCGATCTCGCACGCCTCCCAGACCGGGAGCGCGCCCTCCGCCTGGATCCGCTCGCCGAGGGTCCGCCCCTCCAGCAGCTCCATGACGAGGTAGATCTCGTTCGCGGGCGACTCACCCGCCTCGAGCACTTCGACCACGTGAGGGCTGTCGATGCGCTCGAGGGTGTGACACTCGCGCAGGAAGCGCTCTCGCGTGACCTTGCTGCTCTCGAGCTCGGGCTTGATGATCTTCATCGCGACGCGCCGGAGCGACAGCGCGTGCTCCGCCACGAAGACCGTGCCCATCCCCCCCTCGCCGAGCTTCCCGAGCAGGCGATAGCGCTCGCCCACCACGAGGTCGATGCGCGTGGCTGGCCCGCTCTCCCCCGCGTCCTCGAGCCGCGTGCCGTCCTGCGGGCAGTGGCTCATCTCCCGGTCCCAGTAGGGCTCGTTGCACGCCGGGCACACGCGCGTCGGCGGGCCCTCCAGGAGCGTGTTCCTGCGATCGGTGTCCGGAGCGGCCACGGGGAGGCAGCATAGCCCATGCGGGGGCCGAGATGGCCTCGCGCCGTTCAGTCCGCGCAGCAGCGGAAGCCGACCGCCTGGACCTGCCGCATGCGCGGCCAGTAGAGCTCCCGGCCCATCGCGCAGCGGAGCCCGTGCTCGTTGTGCTCGAAGCTCCCGCCGCGGATGCGACAGCCGTCGTCCGGGCCCTCGCCTTCGCAGCTGTCGTCCCACTCGGCTGCGTTCCCGCTCAGGTCGTAGACGGCGTCGTAGGGGCTGTCGGGCGAGTGGCAGCCGGGGAAGCTCCCGACGTCGCCGAAGCCCCACGTCGTGTGGTCCTCCGCGTCGGCGCCGCGGCAGACCGTCGTGTCCAGCTCGTTGCCGTACGGGTAGTCGTAGCGTCCACCCGAGGTACAGGCCGCGTGCCACTCGCTGACCGCAGGGTCCGCGTACATGCCGAGCTCGTACGCCTCGCCGTCGCCGATGCGCCCACAGAGCCGCTTGCCGGACGCCTCGCAGAAGGCCTTCGCGTCACACCAGTCGACGCAGACCACCGGGCGATCCGGATCGCGGCCCGGGTCCCACTGGCAAGACGGCGTGAAGTCCTCGTTGCCGGCGCAGGCGGCGGGCTGCCCCGTCGTCGCGGGAGACGTGCTCAGCCACGCCTCGTACTGGCCGCGCGTGACCTCGGTGGTGTCGATGCAGAAGCCCTCGGGCAGCCGCGCCATGTCGGGGCCCATGCCCGAGTCACTCGTCCCCGCGGGGCACGGGCCCTGGCCCGGGCGCGTCTCCGGCTCGGGGCGGATGTCGACCCTCTCCGCGCCGCGCTCGGCGAGGAGGAGGGCCGCGGCCAGCGAGGCGGCGGCGGCGAGCGAGAGGAGCCACTCGTCGCGGAGTCTCATCACGCTCACCAGAACACCGGAGAAGAGTTGCGGTACGGGGCGTCGATGGCCATCGGGAAGTGGACCTGCACGTCGTCCTCCGGCGGGAAGCCCTCGGTGCGGTTGAGCACGTTGCCCTCCGCGGTCCCGGCGACGTTCCGCAGCTTGTAGTTCTCCCGCGCGGTGCGGTTGATGCGGTTGTGCTCGAGCCGCGTGCAGCCGAGGAGGTAGCCGAGGATCAGCCCCTCGTACACCGTGTTGTTGGAGACGAAGTAGCGCATGTTGTGCGCCATGTGGATCCCGGCGTCGTAGAGGGTGTTCCCCGCGATGTAGTTGCCCACCGGGTTCATGCGCGTGGGTCCGTCGCGGCGGGTGTAGCCGAGGATCCCGTACTGACCGTTCACCGTCCTCATCTGCATCCGGATGGAGTTGTTGACGATGACGTTGTCCGTCTCCTTCCAGATGATGATCGGTCCGTCGACCTGCTCCTCCAGGTCGCACGGCAGCGCGGGGTCGTACCGCCCGTCCGCGTCGGCCTGGCACTGCGTCATCGTGTTCTCCTCGATCCAGACGTTGCGCCCGGTGGAGGTCACGATGTCGCCGCCCGCGTTGTCGTGGAAGGCGTTGCGGTAGATGAGGATGTCGCGATCGGTGCGCCCCGCGCCTTCGATGTCGATCCCGAACTGGGGCGCGGTGCCCTCGATGTGGTGGATGTGGTTGTTCTCCACCACGACGTTGTGGCCGCCCACGATCGAGACGCCCTGGCGGCGGTTGTGGTGGATGTCGTTGTTGCGGATCGTCACGTGCGTGGTGGGCGCCTCGGGCTCGGTGTCGCTCTCGCGGCGGCCGACGATGAGCACGCCGTCCCCGGTCAGCTCGCGCAGCACCGTGTCCTCGATCAGGACCCGGCTCACGGCCGTCCACACGCAGACGCCGTGGCCCTCGTCGTGCGCGCCGCCCCCCTCGAAGACGTGGTCGGCGCGGTCGCCGACGATCTCGCCGCCCCGGATGGTCACGTCGTCGTGGCCGTCGACGTTGATGACGCAGTAGTTCCAGCGATCGTTGGGGGCCATCTGGATGACGGCGCCCTCGGAGAGCTCGAAGGTCATGTTCCCCTGGAGCTCGATCCCCGCCGCGTAGACGTCGTTCGTCGGCTCCCCGACCAGGTAGGTCCCCGGCGGCACCACGATCTTGTCGAAGCCGTTCTCCGTCGCCCAGAGGATGGCCGCGTTCATACGGTCGCGGGTCTCGACCGGATCTCGGCCGTCGTTCGCGATCTCCCAGCGCGCGAGCTCGATCACGTACTCGTTCGTGTGCACGGGCGGCAGCTCCGCCGTCGGTCGCTCGCCGGGCTCCCAGGCACACTCGCCCGTCCCCGGGACCGGCGTGACCATGCTCGCGTCGCTCATCGCGGCGTCGACCGAGGTGGCGCCGTCGATCGTGCGGCGGCCGCCGTCGGGGGTGGCCGCGTCGCCTTCGCACGCGCAGCCAGCCCCGAGCAGCAGGAGCGTCAGGGCGAGAGCCGCCGTGAGTGAGGTTCGAGAGGGCATGCGTTCGTCCACCTCCGCGCGCCAGACCGGCGGGCGCGGGCCCAGGGTAGCAACGGGCACGCAGCGCCTCGGGTGAGGAATCGTTCACCGTACGACGCCCTCGACCGCGCGGGCGCTTCGTGCCACGAGCCGGAGTGGCTCGCTCCACCGTCGACGTCCCCTTCGCGCCCCGGCGCTTCCCGTTCTTCTACGGCTGGTGGATCCTCGTCGTCTCGACGATCGGCGTGATCATGTCGATCCCCGGCCAGACGATGGGCGTGAGCGTCTTCACCGACGACCTCCTGGCGGCCACCGGGCTGTCGCGCGTCGCGCTCGCCAACGCCTACCTCGCGGGCACGGTCGCGAGCGGCCTCACCCTCCCCTTCGGCGGCCGCCTGCTCGACCGCTTCGGCGCGCGCGCGACGGCCAGCGTGGCCGCCGTCGCCCTCGGCGCGACGCTCCTCTACCTCAGCGTGGTCGACCAGCTCGCGCCGCGCGGGAGCCTGCTCGCGCTCGCGTGGCTCATCGTCGGCTTCTTCGCGCTGCGACTCAGCGGTCAAGGCATGTTGACCATGGTGAGCCGCACCATGCTCGGCCGCTGGTTCGAGGCCCGGCGTGGCCTGGCCGCTGGGATCAGCAGCGTCTTCGTCGGCTTCGGGTTCGGGGTCGCGCCGCTCGTGCTCGACCTCGCCATCGAAGGCGCGGGATGGCGCGGCGCGTGGCGCGGCATGGCCGTCGTCGTCGCGCTCGGCATGGGCGGGCTGGCCCTCCTCTTCTATCGCGACCGCCCCGAGGAGTGCGGGCTCGAGATGGACGGCGCGCCGTCGAGCCCCGAGCGGACGGCCGCGCGGGCCGGCGAGACCTCGCTGACGCGCGAGCAGGCGCTCCGCTCCTTGCGGTTCTGGGCGGTGACCTTCGCGCTCTCGGTCCAGGCCCTCGTCGTGACCGGGATCACCTTCCACGTCGTCGATCTCGGCGCGCACGTCGGCCTCTCGCGCGCGGAGTCGGTGGCCATCTTCCTGCCCATGTCGGTCGTGTCCACGCTGACCGCCCTGCTGGGCGGCTGGCTCGGGGACCGCCTCCGGATCCGCACGCTGCTGTTCGCCATGATGCTCGCCCAGGCCGGCGGCGTGGTCGCCTGCGTGCAGCTCGACACGCTCTACCCGCTCGCGGCGCTCGGGCTCGGCGTCAGCGGCGGGCTCTTCGGGCCCATCGCCACCATCGCGTTCCCGCGCTTCTTCGGTCGCGCGCACCTGGGCGCGATCGCGGGCGTCGAGATGATGTGCGTGGTGCTGGGGAGCGCGGTCGGCCCGGCCGCGCTGGCGCTCGGCGAGTCGATGAGCGGCGGCTACGCGTGGCCGCTCTACGCGTGCCTCGCGCTCCCCGTCGCGGCGCTCGGCCTGACCCTCGCGATGCGCGAGCCGCGCCCCATCTGACGGCGGACGAATCGTACGCTGTACGACCACGCAAGGTCGCGAAGTCCCGGGCGAATGCGCCCGCGCGCGAGCCCGGCGCGCGCCGCGGGCGGCGCGGGAGATTCGCCCGAGACCCGGCCGACGGTAGTGTCGACGACATGCCTCGACGCCTCACGCCGCTCGCCTGCGCGCTCTGGATCTCCGCCGGCTGCTCCGTCCCTCCCGGGGGGTGCGCCGACGACGACGGTTGCGCGTCGCGCGCCGGCGGCGCGTGCCGTGGCGAGATCTGCTTCTATCCGGCGCCGGAGTGCGAGAGCGGCTGGTCGCTCGAGTCGGGCGCCTGCTCCCCGAGCGCGTCGCTGGACGCGGGGACGGATCCGAGAGACGCCGCGTTCGACGCGACGACGGGCGAGCCTGACGCGGGCGAGCGCGACGCGGGCCCGCCGCCGCCGCTCAAGGCCTTCCCCACCGCGTTCGGCGGCGGGGCCGAGGCCTCCGGTGGCCGTGGCGGCGTGCTCGTGATCGTCAACGACCCGGACCCCCAGGCGCCGCTCACGCATCACCCCGCGACCGCCGCCACCCCCGAGCGCTACGAGGGCGGGCTCTACGCCGCGCTGCTCCTCGATCGGCCCGCCTACGTCGTCTTCGACCGGTCGATGAACATCCGGCTCGGGGTCGGAGGGACGAGCGGCGACTTCCGCTACGACGGAATCCCCGGCGTCCGCGACAAGACGATCTTCGGCCAGTCGGCGCCGCGCGGAGGCGTCACGATCACCGGCGGCACCCTCCGCTTCGACGGCCGAACCAGCGAGACCTCGAACCTGATCATCCAGCATATCCGGAGCCGCCCGATCTTGAACCGCGACGGAAACCGCTCCACCGAAGACGACAGCTACACGTGGGGCATGCTGTTCTACGGGGGCCGAGACATCATCGTCGATCACTGCTCGTTCTCGTTCGCGCAGGACAAGGCGCTCGGCGCGTTCATCGATCAGAACGTGGTCCCCGAGCACGATCTGCGTCGCCTGACGTTCTCGCGAAACATGGTCAGCGACAGCCACACCGGGACCTACGTCGAGATCAACCCGGGGCGCCCCGAGGACCCCGAGGAGGACGTCGACCAGATCTCGTTCCTCGCCAACATGCAGCTCGGGATCAACCGGAGCCCGAACGTCGCCTTCGACGGGTTCTCCGAGATCCTCAACTGCGTGGTCTACGGCGACCACTACAAGTCGAGCACCATCTATCACGACCTCCGGCTGAACCACGTCGGCAACTACTACCTCCGGCCTGGCGGGGGGAGCTCGGGGTTCAACCGCGTCTTCGACCACGACAGCTCGAGCCCCCGCATCTTCAGCCGCGGGAACTTCTGGGGCGGGCTGCTCGAGGGGCGCGACGGCGAGGACAACCAGCAGATCTGGAAGTACCGCGACGCCTACACCGAATCCATCTCCAGCGAATACTTCGTGGACACGCCCTTCGACGGGGGCATCACGCACGCCTACACGCCGATGGCCGCGGTGGACGCCTGGGAGTCGATCATCACCGACGGAGACATCGGCGCGCACCGCTACCTGGACGACGAGGGGCAGCCCGCCACCTACCGGGACCCCTACGACACGAGCCAGCTCGAGGCGGCCCGCGCGGGCGAGCGACTCGACACCCACGACGTCGCGAGCTGGGTCCTGCCCGAGATCCCGGAGACGGTCCGCCCCGCGGACTACGACACCGACCTCGACGGGATGGCCGACGCGTGGGAGCGCCGCACCTTCGGCGACCTCTCCCAGAGCTACGACGGCGACCACGACGGCGACGGCTACACGAACATCGAAGAGCTCATGTTCCAGGTCGCCGCCCGGTAGCAGGCAGGCTCTTCAGCCTGCCTGCCCCTTGCCCCTGCCCTTGCCCGCGAATCAGCGGTCACAGTTCGCGAGGAGCGCGTCGAGCATACGACTTGCTCGAGCTGCCCGAGCGCCTCAGTAGCCGCTGCCCGGCGCCCACGGCTCGATGCGGCTCCCGCTCGAGGCGTAGCGGATGATGTAGCGGCCGTCGGCGCGCACGCCCGGGAACACCTCGACGCCATGGCCGCTCGGCCACGTGACCCGGAGGTCGACCACCGCCTGGGTGTCGGTGCCGACGTGCGCGAGGGTGGGCATGCCTTGCTGGTACGAGCGCAGCGTCCGGTAGTCGGAGCCGACGCGGGTCTCGGTGCCCGGCACGAGCGCCTCGACGATGGCGCCGATGGCGTCGCGGTTGCCGCCGTTGCCCATCGCCTCGGCCGTCAGCACGACCTGGACGAAGCCGCCCGCGGCCGGGGTGGTGTTCCGCCAGAGCATGAGGTTGGCGGCGGGGACGTCGTCGCGGAGCTCGTACCCCACGAAGTCGACGCGACCGTCGAGGTCGTAGTCGTGGGGCGCGGTGGTCGGGCGCGCGGAGTAGTGGTCGCCGCCGAGATCGGTGTCGAACGTGACGTCGTTGTCGGCGCGCTCGAAGACGAGCCCCCCGCGGTTGAGCAGCAGGTTCGTGCTGCTCGAGGACCGCCCCATGATGAGCACGTCCACGTAGCCGTCGTTGTTGTAGTCGGCCACGCTGTGCGAGGCCTTCGTCGCGACGGTGTTCACCACGTTGAAGCGGGTCGACAGATCGTGGCGGCGGAAGGCGCCGCCGCCCTCGTTGACGACGATCCAGAGGTCGTCGTCGCCCGTGTAGCAGAGCACGTCGATGTCCCCGTCGAGGTCTGCGTCGAAGAGGAGCGATCCGCCGGGCTGGCAGTCGGTGAACGCGGGCCCCGCCGACGCCGGGCTGAAGCTTCCGTCGCCGTCGTTCGTCCAGCTCGGCCCGCCGGGCATGACCACGTCGGGGTAGCTGTCGCCGTTCCAGTCGAACACGATGGCCGAACGCTCGCTCCCGAGCGTGGTCTGCACGCTCCCGTCGAGCCGATAGATCGTCGGGCCGGCGTCGCCGATCTCCAGGTCCCCGTCCCCGTCGAAGTCCGCGACGGTGAAGGTGCTCCGATGTCCCCACGGTCCGCGGTGGAAGACCGCGCTGGGATCGCCCCCCATCGTCGGCGTGGTGTTCTCGATCCAGCCGTCGTGCCCCTCGGTGGTCCGGCCGAGCGCGTCGACGTCGCCGTCCCCGTCGAGATCACCCGCCTGGACGTTCCAGCCCCCGGTGAAGAAGGGCGCGGTCTCCGCGGTCCAGCCCGGGTCCACGGTGAAGGTGCCGTCCCCGTCGCTCGTCCACATGCAATGGGACTCTCGCCCGTGCGACCAGGACTGGAGGTCGGGGTAGCCGTCGTAGTTCCAGTCGGCGAGGGTGAACCCGAAGGGGTTGCCCGTCTCGCACACCCCGTCGAGGGCCGCGTTCGTCACGTGGTCGAAGCTCGGATCGCCCGCCTCCGGGAGGGGGCGGGGCGGGCCCGCGTCGACGGGCCCGGCGTCTCGCGTCGCGGCGTCGGCCGTGGCGGCGTCCCCACCGGGCCCGGCGTCCGAGGGCGTCGTCGCGCCGCCGTCGTCGAGCCTGGCGTCGCGCGCGACCGCGCCGTCGGAGGGAGCGCTGGCGTCGCCCCCGACGGAGCCGGGGTCACAGGCGGAGACCATGAGCGCGAGGCCGAGGGCGGCGAGGAGGTGGGAATGCGGGTGATGCGGCATGGTCGCGGACTCCGCAACGCCCGTACCAGCGCAGCCGTCGGCCGCTCGGAGCCGTCGGTGGACGCTCCCGGCAGACCGTCGGTCTGGGCCAGCAGACCAGCGGCTCGCAGACCAGTGGCCCGCGGATCAGCGGCCGGTGCCGACGATCAGGTCCAGCAGGAAGAGCGCCGCCCCCGCGATCGCGATGGACAGCGAGACGTTCGTCGCGTCGCGGAACGCGCTGCCCTCGCGCGCGCCGTCGAGCGAAGGAGCGAGCACGTACTGCGCGTGCAGGCTCTCGGCGTGCCACCCGAGCCCGATGGTGGCGCCGGTCCCGGCGAGGCCCAGCGAGATCCCGAGGCCGCCGAGCCAACCGATCGCCGGCGTCCACCCGCTCTCTACCACGGGCTCCGCGGGCGCAGCGACGACCCGCGCAGGGGGCTCGACGACGGACAGGATCACCCGCTCGCCGGCGCGGAGCTGGACGGACTCGCTCCACGTTCGCCCATCCAGGGTCGCCGCGATCTCGTGCGCCCCCGGGTCCTCTCGCGTCGCGCACGGGAGCGTACAGCGCGCGTGGCCGTCCACGGAGAGCCGGGCCCCCGGCCACCCCGTCGCGCGGAGCTCCGCCAGCCGCGCCCGGTTCACCTCCGCCTGCGCAGCGGCGAGCCTCCGGGCCTCCTCGGGCACCTCGTCGCTCGACGCGGCGCGCTCGTACTCTTCGGCCGCCTCGCGATGCTGTCCGAGTTGCTCGAGACAGAGCGCGATGTTGAAGCGGACCGCGTCGCGCGGATCGAGCTCCAGGGCGCTGCGGAAGTGGGCGAGCGCGGCCTCGATGCGATCCTGCTCGAAGGCCTCGAGGCCCCGCTGGAACTCCTCGGCCGCGCTCGGCGCCTGCGCGCTCGCGCGCGTCGACGCGAGGAGCGCGAGCAGGCAGGCGACGAGGAGCGTCCGGATCATCGAGGCTCTCCATAGGGAGACGCGAGCGGGCGGATGGGAGACCCGGACGAGGGCGACGCCTCGCTCGGCGCGCGTCGCCTCGCGCGTCGTCGAGGTCGGCGCCGGGGCTCGGGGGTGACCTCACGCGCGGCGGACGCCTCCGCGGTCGAAGGCGGGGGCGCGAGGGCGAGCGTCGTGCCGTCGTCCGCGACCGTCAGGGTCCGCGGGTGCGCGCGCCCCGCTTCGTCGACCAGGACCACGCTCCGCGCGCCGTCCTCGGCGAGCGCCACGACCAGAGGCCTCCGCGGATCCGCGACCCCGTCCACGAGGACAGAGGCGACGCCCGGCCCCATCTCCACCCGCACCGTCCGCGGCGCAGGGGCAGCGGCGGTCACCGTCGGTGTCGTCGGGTCCGCGGCCGAGGCGCTGGTCTGGGTCGCGTTGCGCTGGGTCCACCAACCCACGACGCCGCCCACCACCCCGAGGATGAGCGCGAGGGCGGCGAGCGGGAGGGCGCGCCCGCGCCCACGAGGAGCGGGCGGCCGCCCGGAGTCCGAGACCGAGGGGAACTCTCCGGTGTTCTCGCGCAGCGGCGCCGGGGCGGCGCGGAGGGTCGCCGCGATTCGCTCGTCCTCTATCCCGCGCTCGGAGGCGAAGGCGCGTTGCACGACCTCGCGGAGCGCGACGGCGCCGAGCCCACCGCTCTCTGCCGCGGCCCTCTCGAAGACGCGGGCGACCTCCGCCGCGCTGGCCGGCCGCTGAAAGACCCGGCGGTCGAGGCACTGGTGCACGCACTCCCGGACGGCCGCGGGGAGCTCCGGGTCGAGGGCGGCGAGCGGCGGCACCTCCCGGTTGATGATGTTGTAGAGGGTCTCGCCGTCGCTCTTCCCGCGGAAGAGGCGTCGGCGCGAGAACGTCTCGTACGCGATGACGCCGAGGGCCCAGAGATCGGTCGCTCTCGTCGCCGTCTCGCCGTTGACCTGCTCCGGGGAGAGGTAGCTCACCTTGCCTTTGACCTCGCCGGTCTGCGTCGAGGTGATCCGGCCCTTGGCCGCGGCGATCCCGAAGTCGACCACACGGACCTGGCCGTCGTAGCTCACGTGGATGTTCTGCGGGCTGACGTCCCGGTGCACGATGTCGAGCGACGCGCCACTCCGGTCGGTGGCCTCGTGCGCGGCGTGCAGCCCCGACGCGACCGAGGCGAAGATGCCGAAGAGCATGCCCCGCGTCAGCGTGGGCGGATCCGAGAGCCACGTCCGCTGCAGGAGCCCCGTCATCGAGCGCCCTCGCAGGTACTCCATGACCATGTAAGGCAAGCCGTCTCGCGTCGTGCCCACGTCGAAGACCTGAACGACGTTGGGGTGATGCACGAACGCGGCGATGCGGGCTTCGTCCAGGAACATGTCCACGAAGCGCTGCTCTCGAGACAGGTGCGGGAGCATGACCTTCATGGCCAGGAGCCGGTCGAAGCCGTGCCCGTCGTGGCGACGCACGAGGTACACGGCGGCCATCCCCCCTTGCGCGATCTCTCCCACGACCTCGTAGCGGTCTACCTCGGAGCCGAGCGGGGGGAGCGCGGCGGTCGTCGGCGTGAGCGCGACGCTCATGGAGTCGGCGCCTCGAGCAGGTGGGGCGGCACGATGAACTCCATCAGGTTGCCCGGCGTGTCGGGCCCCGTGCGCCAGTCGGTGTTGAGCCACACGGAGCGCAACCCGGCGGTCACCCCGAGCCGGGTGTAGTTGAGCGGGTGCCCTTGATGATGGATGAAGTGCCACGCGAAGGGCACGACGCGGGGCGGCTCGACCCGGACGTCGATCAGCGCCAGCTGTGACCAGCGCGGGAGATCGCGCCCGACCTCCGCCGCGCAGCCCACCCCGGAGTCCTGGCACGAGTAGAACGCGACCGCGAAGAGCCCGAGGGCGTCCGGCCCGCCGTCCGCGATGACGGGCGCGATCCTGCGTTCGCCCACCTCGACCCGCGCGTCGCGGAGCTCGTCGCCGCTCGACTCCGCGCCGATCCGGACGTAGCGAAGATAGTCCCCCTCCTCATGCACGACGACAAAGGTAGTGGGCTCGTCCGGCAGCTCGGTCACGTACACGCCCGAGGGGGCGAGCAGGAACGTGTGGCGTCGCACCTCCGCCCCGTCTTCGGTCGCGTGGAAGGTGATCTCGACCCCGTCCAGGATGTAGTAGTAGCGCCCGCTCGGCGTGAAGCGCGCTTGCACGCCCACGTGCTCGGCGACGACCCGGGGGGGGGCGCTGGTGTCGCGCAGGTCGAGGACCGCGGAGCCGTCGTCACCGAGGTCGTCCACGATGAAGAACTCTCGCTCCGGCGTGGCGTCCCGGAGCGCGTACGACGGCCCCACGAGCGTCGGAAGGAGCGCCGCGAGCGGCCACTCCTGCTCACACGTCAGGCGGAGGCCGACGACGGGCCGGCGACAGAAGCCGAGCGCCTCGTCGTCCTCGTTCACCTGCCAGAAGCTGCGCGAGTCGTCGTCCCAGAAGGCTCGCCCCGAGCTCAGGAACCTGACGCTGTCGCCGGTCGCGCGCTCGTGCACGTACCAGTAGGGGTTCGACCAGGTCATGATGCGCTCCTCGAGCGGATCGACCGGCTCGCGCGCGGCGTGCACCGAGGGATCCACCCCGGCGAAGATGGTGCGATGGCAGCTGCCGAAGTCCACGTCCGTTCCCAGCTCGCCCTCGGCGGGCAGAGGGGGCGGGGTCGGCTCGAGCCCGACGTCGACGAGGTCCTCGACCCGCGGATCGCAGGGCTCGACGCCGCCATCCGTGGCCGCATCAGCGCCCGGCGCGGCGTCGAGGCCCGCGTCTCGACTGCCCGCGTCGATCAGCGAGGTGTCGAACGGCAGCGCGCAACCGATTGCGCCCGCCGCCAGCAGCGCGATGAGGTGCTGTCGTCTACCGAAGCCCATGACGCCGGAGGAGCTCCATCAGATACGAGCGGTTCATCTTCGAGTCCCGCGCCGCCTGCCGCATGTTGCCGTCCGCGCGGCGCAGCGCGTGCTCCAGATAGCGGCGCTCGAAGTCCGTGACCAGGTCCGCCTTCGCCTCCCGGAACGGGCGATCGAGGAGCACCGCAACCCCTTCTGCGGTCGAGGCGTCCACGGCGCTGGTCGCGGGCGGCGAGCCGAGCACGACCGTCCCCGCGACGAAATTGCGGAGCTCTCGGACGTTGCCGGGCCAGTCGTGGGCCTGCGCGCTCCGGAGCGCTTCGTGGCTGAACACCGACCTCATGTCGTCGACGTCGTGGTCGGTGGCGAGGAAGTGCTCGATGAGCATCGGGATGTCGTCGGGCCGCTCGCGGAGCGCCGGGACGCGAAGCGAGACGACCGCGACGCGGTAGTAGAGGTCGAGGCGGAAGCGCTCGTGGTTCACGGCGGCGCGCAGGTCGCGGTGGGTCGCGGACACGACCCGCACGTCGACCTCGATCTCGTCGGTCCCGCCGACCCGTCGCAGCCGACCGCGCTCGAGGGTCCCGAGGAGCGCGACCTGCTGCTCCGGGGTGAGCTCTCCGATCTCGTCGATGAAGAGCGTGCCTCCGTGCGCGCGCTCGAAGGCGCCGGCGTGCGCGCGATCGGCGCCGGTGAACGCGCCCTTCTCGTGTCCGAAGAGCTCGCTAGTGAAGAGGCTGGTCGAGAGCGCGCCGCAATCCACGGTGACGAACGCCTCGTCGCGACGCGGGCTGGCCTCGTGAATGGCGCGCGCGAGCAGCTCCTTGCCCGTGCCCGACTCGCCGAGGAGGAGCACGCTCACGTCCGAGCGAGCGACCTGCTCGGCGGTCGCGAAGAGCTGGCCCATGGCGGGCGCGGTGCCGCGGAGCTCCCCGAGCCGCTTCGGGCCGGCCCGCTCCATGAAGAGCTCGCCGTCGCTCACCTCGAGCACGCTGTTGCCGATGCGAAGCCGCGCGCCGGAGGCCACGGTCAGCACGCCGCCCTCGAGCCGCCCTTCGACACGGGTGCCATTCGTGCTGTCGTGATCGACCACCGCGATGCGGTCCAGGTGGCGTCGCAGCTCGACGTGGTACCGGGACACCGCGGGATCGCTCAGACGCAGGTCCGTGCCCTCGGCGGTCCCGATCGAGAGCGACTCGGTCGACGCGTCGGCGCTCGCTCCCGCGTCCGGTCCTTCGAGCACGCGAACGCGAATCCTCCGAACGGGTCGCCCGCGCTCGTACATCGGAGCGGTCTTCTCACTGGGTCGGGTCAACCCCACGAGACTAGCAGCCAGAACGCGAGTCGGCCGCGATCGATCTCGCGTCGGGCGCGCTTCGGTCGCGCTGGTCGGGTGGCCCAGACCACCGGTATGGCGCACCCACCCGTCGGCGGCCTGCCCACTCCGCCGCGCGTGCCGATCCGCGGGGGCACGGTCCTTGCGCTGGGCTCCTGCGACATGACCATCACGGTACGCGCAGCCCTCATCTCGCTCACGCTGGTCGCGGCGAGCTGCCGAGGCGAGCTCCAGGACGGCCCCCTCCGCCCCACCCCCCGCGCGGGCCCCATCCACGTCACGCTGAGGCCCGCGGCGGCCGAGCCGATCACCCGGCTCCTCTCGCGTCGCGAGCTCGAGCGGAGCCTCTCGGAGCTGCTCGCCGGGGTCACCGGAGACGGCGCGACCGACTTCACCAGCGTGCCGCCCTTCGGCAGTGACGAGCACGCGTTCGAGCGCGTGGCGGAGAGCCAGGCCGCGAGCGTCAGCGCGCTCGAGCTCCTGGAGCCGAGCCTCGCGGACGCCGCGGTCCGACTCACCACTGCGGACGCGATGGCGCAGCTCGCGCCGGAGGCCTGCCCGGCGGGGCGCCTCCCGAGCGAGGGCTTCGTCGTGGAGCAGACGGACTTCGCGCCGATCTACCGGTGGGACAACCCGCGCGCCTACGAGATGCCCGCGACGCTGCCCGCCGCCGGCGAATACGTCGTCGCCGTCGAGCACGACGGCCGCAGCGGGGATCAGGTGCTCTTCGTGAACGGAGCGGAGGTGGCCACGGCCACCTGCGAGACGCGCCCCTGCCAATGGGAGCACAGGTTCACGGCCGGAGAGGCGGGCGCCACCGTGTTCCGGCTCGAGGTTCACGACTCGACCACGGCCACCCTCCAGCGCATGCGGGTGAGCTCGCCCCCATCCGACGACGCGCTCGGCGAGGACGAGGCCCGCGCGTGCGCCCAGGCGTTCGCCGCCGCCCTCGCCCAGCGCGCGTGGCGTCGACCGGTCGACGCCGCCGAGACGGAGAGTCTCGCGCGCG
>SHBB01000169.1 GCA_004213565.1 Sandaracinaceae bacterium | reverse complement strand
CGCCTACGAGCGCGGGCCCGCCGAGGCGCTGCGCGCGGAGGGCCGCGAGAAGTTCGGTCCCGACACCGGCGTGACCTTCACCCGGTCCGTCGGCGAAGTGCGGGTCGCGCGCGGCGGCTGACGTGAGCTCCGCCAAGCGCCCGAAGGCCATCCTCTGGCTGACGATCGTCGCCGCGCCCGGCGCGCTCGCGATCGAGACCGCGCTCCGGAAGCTCCTCTTTCCCGCGGAGTTCGAGGAGGTCCGCGAGTTCCTCGAGCCGACGCTCACCCCCTTCGGCTGGGGGCTCGCCGCGTTCGCCGCGCTCGGCGCCGCGCTCGGCCTCGTCGTCCAGCGGCACGTGGCGAATCGCCGCCTCGCGCGGCTCCCCGACGACGCGACGGTCGACCAGCGCTATCGCGAGATCTTCGCGGTCTTCCTCCTGACCACCGCGGTCCCCCAGATCCCCGCGCTGCTCTCCACGTTCGTGTTCATGTTCGGCGCCTCGATCTGGACGGTGTCGACCGCGATCGCGTTCTGCAGCGTCGGCGTCGTCGCCCAGGCGCTGCGCGTGCCGGCCATGGCCGAGAATCCCTGAGGCGAGCGGGCGTCGGCTGGTATCATGCGGCCGTGGCGGAGCCCGAGCAGACCATCGTCCTCGCGTCGCGCTTTCGCCTCGACGCCCTCATCGACGGCCGGGGCATGGGGGATCTCTTCCTCGGCACCGATCTGGTCAAGGCCCGCCCCGTGGCCGTGCACATCCTCGCCGAGCGCTGGACGACGCACGGCCCCTCGGTCGCGCGCTTCCTCGAAGACGTCGCGCGGATCAGCGCCATCGGGCACCCCGCGCTCGTCCGCGCGATCGGGGTCGGCCGCATGCGCTCCGGGCGGTGCTATCGCGTGATGCCGTGGCTGGGCGCGGGACACCTCGCGAGCGTGCTCGAGACGACGGGCCGGCTCGCCCCGGACGCCGTCGCCGCGCTGCTCGTCCCCGTCGCTCACGCGCTCGACGCGCTCCACGCGTTCGGGCGGGTCCACCGCGCGCTCACGCCGGCGAAGATCCACCTCATCCCGGTCGAGCCGTGGGTGCAGCTCGGCGGCTGGGGGCTCGGCCCGCTCATCGCTCCCGAGGGAGACGACGACGGTCGCCCGACCGGGGTCACCACGGGCCCGATGATGCTCGACTACGTCGCCCCCGAGTTCG
The DNA here is from genome assembly GCA_004213565.1 of Sandaracinaceae bacterium. Taxonomy (GTDB): domain Bacteria; phylum Myxococcota_A; class Polyangia; order Polyangiales; family Sandaracinaceae; genus JAVJQK01. The sequence goes on along the minus strand of SHBB01000169.1, from coordinate 15,205 downwards.
ACCGCGGCGCCGCGTCCGACCATCGGGTCGACGTCTACTCGCTGGCCGCGATCGTCTTCCGCGCCATCAGCGGCCGCGCCCCGTTCCCGGACGCGACGGGGCTGGTGCGCGCGCTCGTCGACCGTCAGACCCAGCCCGCGCCGTCGCTCAGCGCCGCGCTGCGCGCCCCCGTCCCGCAACGCCTCGACGAGGTCGTGCGACGTGGGCTCGCCCCGGATCCGGCAGAGCGCTACGGCTCGGCCAGCGCCTTCATCCGCGATCTCTGGCTCACGGCGAACGGGCTCGACGCGGACGACGACACGTCGCTCGACGAGGTCCCCGACGACGCGACGCGCGAGGCGGTCATGGCGAGCCTCCCCGAGCGCGACAGCCACGACCCCTTCGAGCGCGACACGAGCGAGGTGCTCGAGGCGCTGCCCTCCGACCGCATCGAGTCGGTGGCGGTGTCCACGATCATCCCGGTCGCAGGGGACGGGGAGACCACCGAGGAGGTCTGGATCGAGAGCGCGCCCACCCCGCGCGAGCCGCACGCGCCGCGCCGTGATCCGACGCAGGTGGGCCTCGGTGAGGAGCTCAACGCGGTGATCCGCGAGCAGCTCGAGCGGATCAGCTCGATCCCTCCGGACAGCCGCTGATCCCCTACGCGATGCGGCGCCAGCGCGCCTCTTCCGCCCGCTTCTCGGTCTGCTTCGCCCAGTAGCTCAGGCACTCGCGCTCGCGGCCACGCACGACGCGCCGTCCCATCAGCGGACCGCGGTACTCGGTCACCACCGTGGCCTGATCCTCGTGCCCCGCGTGCTCCCAGTAGACGACGACCCAGTCATCGGTCTTGCCGAGCTGGTGGGCCTGCGCCGAATTCGAGAAGAGGAGGGTGAGGTCCCAGTCGTCGCGGTTGACGTGCCAGATCGGGAGCCACCGCTCACCGGTCGGGTTGAAGCGACGCGGCGCGATCGTGGGCAGATCGCCGGCCGCGGCCCGCGTCCGATACGCCGCGTCCAGCTCGAGCAGGAGCGCGATGTCCGGCGCGTCCACGTCCGGCTCGGTCGGGACCATCATCGGCACGATCGGCAGATCGTCCGCCGCGGTCGGCGGCGGCGGCGGCGCCTCGCTCACGCGGCGCACCTTGCGTCGCGGCGAGCGGCTCAGCTGCGTCGCCAGCATGTCGCGGATGGCGCGCACGCGCCGCGGCCCGAAGCCCTCCACCTGCGCCAGGCGACCGTCGTGCGCGGCCAGCTCCAGGTCCTCGAGCGTGTCGATGCCCAGCTCGTCGTGCAGCCGGCCCGCCAGCGTCTCGCCCATGCCGGGCAAGGTCATCAGCGTCTCTTCGGGCGTGACCTCGCCGCGCAGCCGGTCGAGCTGCGCCCAGCGCCCGCGCCACGCCATCTCCTCGATGGCCCCCGCGATGGTCTTGCCGATCGTCGGGATGGCGATGAGGCCGTCGGTGCCCTCACGGTCGAGGACCTCGACCGCGTCGCGCCGCATCCCGCGGAGCGTGGTGGCCGCCTGCTGGTACGCCCGCACCCGCCACATGTCCGCGCCCTGCCCGTGCAGGAGCTTCGCCATCTCGTCGAGCCGAGCAGCGATCTCGCGGTTCGAAGGCCGATGTGGCGCCGGGAGCACGTCTTCAAGGTAAGCCCGGTATCAGCCGCGGCAACGTATGGCAGTGTATCGCCACTGGCTTTGAAGAACGTGGGCGCGACCCTAGCTTCGATCCTGCTGTTCGATCTGGCCTGAGGAGAACCCCATGAGCGAAGACATCCGAATCGTCGGCATCGCCGGCAGCCTGCGCGAGGGCTCGTACAACCGCGCGCTCATCCGCGCCGCGACCGAGCTGACCCCCGACGGCGTGCGCGTCTCGCCGTTCGACCTCCGCGGGGTGCCGATGTACGAGGCGTCGCTCGACGGGGACGACAAACCCGAGCCCGTTCAGGCGCTGAAGGACGCCATCAGCGAGGCCGACGGCGTGCTGATCGCGACGCCCGAGTACAACTACGGCATCCCGGGCGTGCTCAAGAACGCGATCGACTGGGCGTCGCGCCCCGGCTATCGCTCGCCGTTCCGCGACAAGCCCGTCGCGATCGTCAGCGCGTCGCCCTCGGCGCTCGGCGGCGTGCGCGCCCAGCAGCACCTCAAGCTGACGCTGCTCGGCATGGCCTCGGCGGTGTTCCCCTGGCCCGAGTACGTGCTCGCCCAGGCCTCCGAGCGCGTGCAGGACGGCGCGCTGAAGGACGCCCGCTCCCGCGAGATGCTCGGGGAGCTCCTCGAAGGCTTCGCCGGGTGGATCCGCGCGGTGCGGACCTACGGCGCCAACGCGAAGTGAGCGCTCAGAAGCGGCGGCCGCGCCAGATGGCGAAGTCGACGTCCTGCTGGGCCGCGTAGCGGACCTGGACGCGGATGAGCTCGCCGTAGGTGGCGGGCATCTGCGGGCCAGCGGAGAGCAGCACCTTGCCCGTGGCCTCGGCGTCGTTGGCCGCGCGGTGCGCGTCGTCGAGCGTGATGCCGAGGTGCTCGCAGATGTTGCCGAGCTTCGCGCTCACGTCCGGGTAGAGCTCGCGGATCCAGACGAGCGGGTCGATCCACTCCACGTCCGCCTGCATCGCGGGCGGGAGCGCCTCGCCCCAGGTCGGCTCGCCCATGCGCTCGAGCTCGGCGAGCAGGAACTTCTTGTCGAAGCCGGCGTTGTAGGCGACGGGCAATCGGCCCTCGAGGTGGGCGCGCATCTCCGCCCAGACCGCCTCGAAGCGCGGCTGGTCGGCCAGCATCTCGTCGGTGATGCCGTGCACCTTCGACGCCTCCTCGGGGACGGGGATGGTCGGCTGGATGAGCCAGTTGTGGCTCCCGGTCTGCACGCCGTCGTCGAAGGTGACGATGCCCATCTCGAGCACGCGGTCCACCGCCGGGTCGAGGCCGGTGGTCTCGAAGTCGATCACCGCGAAGGAGGCGGTCGCCCACTCGAGGTCGGCCTCGAAGCCGCTCGCGAGGCCGCGCACGTCCATCGACACGCGCGCCTTGGCCAGCCGGTCGGCGATGCCCGGGTAGTGGCGTCCCGTCGGGAAACAGCCGCAGATCTCGACCTGACCGGAGCGCATCTCAGAACCCCGGACCGAGCATGGCCGAGCGCGACGGGTCCCAGCCGCGGTTGAGCGCGACGAGGAGATGCCCGAGTATCTTCGAGGAGCGACCGGCCGCGGAGGGGGGCCGTCCCGCCGGACAGGCGACGGGAGGGGTTTGGAGATGCGCTCTACGCACGCGGCGACCTTCCCGCGAATGCGCGCGCGGAGCAAGCGGAGATCCGCTACACCTCCGTCGTGGCGGTCTACCGCGGACGTTTCGCGCCCTCTCCGACCGGGCCCGCGCACCTAGGCACCGCGCGCAGCGCGCTGATCGGATGGCTGCGCGCGCGCGCGGCGGGGGGGGCCTTCGTGCTCCGCATGGAGGACCTCGATCGGCCCCGCGTCCGTCCCGGCGCGGCCGAGGAGATGCTCTCCGATCTACGCTGGCTGGGCCTCGACTGGGACGAGGGCCCCGACGTCGGCGGCCCCTTCGGCCCCTACACCCAGTCCGAGCGGCTCGGTCGCTACCACGAGGTCCTGATGGAGCTCGAGGCGCTCGGACAGACCTATCCCTGCACCTGCTCGCGGAAGGAGATCGCGGAGATCGCCTCGGCGCCGCACGGGGAGGAGGGCCCCGTCTATCCCGGGCTCTGCCGCGACGGCCCCCGGCACCCGAAGCGTGAGCCGGCGACGCGCTTCCGCATGCCCGAGGCCCCGACCTTCGTCGACGGCTTCGCGGGCGAGATCCGCGTCGACGTCGCGGGGGACTTCGTCATCCATCGCAAGGATGGCGTGTTCGCCTACCAGATCGCCTGCGTGGTCGACGACCATGACATGCGGATCACCGAGGTGCTCCGGGGCGACGATCTGCTCTCGTCGACGCCGCGCCAGATCGCGCTCTATCGGGCGCTGGGCTGGGAGGTCCCGGACTTCTTCCACGTCCCGCTCGTGCTCGGCGACGACGGCCAGCGCCTCGCCAAACGTCACGGCGCGATCGCGATCGCGGAGCTGCGCGAGGCGGGGTGGAGCGCGGAGGCGCTGGTCGGCAAGCTCGCCCACGGCGCGGGGCTGACCCCGAGCGACGCGCCCGTCTCGGCCGCGGGCCTCGTGGAGCGCTTCGACCCCTCGAGCCTGCGACGCGAGCCCGCGTCCTGGTAGCGCTCCGGCCCGTCAGCGCTCGAGCGGCCTGGCGCGGTGCTGGTGCAGGAACAGGTGCGTCATCACGTACGCGCTCCCGACGACGTAGTGGGCGAGCCCCCCCGGAATGCTCATCACCCTGCGAATCATCTCCCGTTCCCTCCTGTGCGACCTGACTCCTCGTGAGCGCTGGCCGTCTACGAGAGACTCTGAAGGGCGAGTGTTTCGGGGGCGTTTCTTTCGGAGCAACTCTGCGTAAGAAGCCCGCGGCGTCAGCGCGACCAGCTGATCTCGAAGTCCATGTCGACCACCGGGACGCCGTGCGCCTCCCCGGCCGGGGTCGCGGTCGCCTCCAGCTTGCAGGATTTGGCGCCCGCCTTGGTCACCACCACCCGCACGTAGGCGTCGCAGACCGTCGCGTACCAGGGGAAGAGCGCGCGCGGCAGCCCTCGCGCGCTCCCCTCGACCGCGGACTCCGTCGGCCGCTGCATCTCCACGTCGGTGAAGTCCTCGTACTGACTGACGAGCCTCGGCAGGCGCGTGGCGACCGCCTCGGGGGACGCGAACGCGAGCAGCACCTTGTAGACGCCGCCCACGTCGCTCGCCGCCTGCGCTTCGCTGCGATGGCGCACGAAGTCGAGGAAGCTCTGCTGGGTCAGCCGCCCGCATGGGATGCCGGCCTGCGCGAGCGGGAAGACGTCGTAGAGGCTCGCCGCGAGGAAGGGCTGCTCGAAGAAGCGCCGCTGGGCTGGCTCGAGGGCGCCGAGCATCGCGTCGACCCCGCCCGGCACGTTCGCGGCCACGTAGTCGAGGTGTCCGCGATAGGCCATGCCCTTGATGCGGAACGGTGACTCTCCCGGCTCGAACGGGATGGACGAGAGCTCTCGCGAGCCATCGTTGACGAAGCGCAGAACCACACGGACCCCCTCGCGTCAGGGTACCTCAACGGCCGGGCGACGCCGACGGGGGGCGGGATCGACCACCTCCGGGGGAGCGCGGCGGCGGAAGGCTTCATAGAGCAGCAGGCTGCCCGCCACCGCGACGTTCAGCGAGTCGAGGCCATCGCACATCGGGATGCGCACCATGCGATCGCAGGCCGTGCGGAGCGAGCGCTGGAGCCCGCGGCGCTCCTCGCCGACCGCGAGCGCGCATCGCCCCTCGAACGGCTCGGCCCGGAAGTCGCGGACGCCCTCCGCGCTCGCGCCGATCACCGTCACGTCCCGCGCCCACCGCGCGAACGCCGACGGAGAGGCCCGGTGCATGGGCAGCGTGAAGACCGCGCCCATGCTCGCGCGGACCACCGCCGGATCGTACGGGTCCACGGCGTCGCCCATCAGGACGAGCCCGTCCACCCCCGTCGCGCGCGCCGTCCGGAGCAGCGTGCCGAGGTTGCCCATCGAGCGCAGCCGCTCGGCCACGAGGAAGAGCGAGCCGTCTCGAGGAAGGGGCCGCCAGCGCTGCCGCACCACGCCGATGAGGCCGTCCGGCGAGGCGCGCGCGCTCAGCGCGGTCATGCGCTCGCGCGAGAGGCGCACGACCGGCGCCGTCGTCGCCCGGACGAGGCGGCGCGCCATCGGCCCGCGGCACAGCGCGGGGCAGAAGAGCAGCCCCTCGACGACAAGGCCTGCGTCCCGCGCGCGCCGCACGAAGCCGACGCCGTCCGCGACCGCGAGCCCGGTCTGATCTCTGAAGCGGCGCTCTGCGAGGAGCCGAGCGCACGAGGCCTCGAGGAGGTCGGAGGAGAGAGGCGTCCCCGTCATGCGGTCGGGGAGGCGGCCTCCGGTTCGAGAGAGAGAAGAACAGTGTCTGGTTTCATCGGGTGGGCGCCATCAGCGCCAATGCAAAGAACGCAGCATACATCAGGAAGACGCCGCCGAAAAGGACGCCGCGGTAGACCAGGGTCGCACCGAGCGCCCACTCCGTGCTGCAGCGGTGGGTCTCGCGGATCCCGACCGTCTCGAGGGTGAGCATCCAGAAGAAGCCGATCATGCCGACCAGCGGGATGAACGACCAGACGTAGGGAGCGTTCGCGTAGGACACCGCGCGGAGCGTGTCCTCGAAGCCCCCCTTCGTCCGCTTGAAGATCGCGAGGAAGCCGTGGGAGCAAGCGGCGGCGATCACCATGCTGAGCAGCGCGTTCGGCGGGCCGATCAGCAGCGCGAGCGGGCTCATCCCCGCGAACATGCAGCCATACGCGCCGAGGAACGCGCCGATGGTCGCCCCCTCTCCGGGCACGACGAGCGCCATCACGCCGCCGCTCAGCGCGAGCAGGAGCCCGTTCACGACGTAGCTCAGCGCCAGCCCGATCGTGGACGACAGGACCCCGTGGGCGACCGCGCCGAAGCTGCTCGCCTGCGTGGTCGGGGTCCGATGGAAGCGCTTCGGCTGCAGCATCGCGAGCTTCACCGTGCGCCAGTAGGCGTTCCAGTTGCCGAGCTCCTTGCGCCGCTCCCACGGGATCGGCTCTCCGAGCCCCGTGGCCGCGCAGGCCTTGCAGACCTCCCGGTCGAGCAGCGCCGAGAAGACGCACTCCTCGCAGCCGAACGTGCCGCAGCGCGTGCAGGTGAACGTCGCCTCCACCTCGTGCACGCCGCAGAGCGCGCCCGGCGGGATGGCGTCCGGATCGCTCAGAACTTCCCGGTCACCGAGAGGAAGGTCATCTTGTCGTTCGTCTCGCGCAGGCGGGACGACAGCGTCTTCACGAAGTTCCACAGGATCTCGTAGGCCAGATCCTTGTCCAGAAAGAGCAGGTCTTCCAGGGCGCTCTTGGTCAGGACGAGGAGTCGGCAGCGTTCGTGCACCCGCGCGTCGGCGCTGCGCGGGAAGTCGTCGATGAGGGACATCTCACCGAAGGCGGCTCCGGCCCCCAGAACGGCCAAGGCCTCCTCACCCATTCCGGAGACCTCACGGCTGATCCGCACCTTCCCGTCGAGGATGAGGTAGAGCTTGTCGCCCACCTCTCCCTCCTTGAAGATGATGTCGCCCAGGCGATAGCTCTCCTCCGAGCAGATCGCCGCGATGCGGGCGATGCCGTCCGGGTGGATGCCCGCGAACAGGTGGACTTTCGAGAGCGTCTCGGCGACGTCGGCCATGAATCGAGATGGTATCGACCCGGGGCCGCCGTCGCCAGAAGCGCGCTGTCTCTCTAACTCTCGGTCAGCTCGTTCTCGGCGAGCCAGCGCTCCGCCTCGATGGCGGCCATGCAGCCGGTCCCGGCCGCGGTGACCGCCTGACGGAAGACGTGATCCTGCACGTCACCGCAGGCGTACACGCCCTCGCGGTTGGTGAGCGTCGAGTCGGGCTTCGTCACCAGGTAGCCGTTGTCGTCCGTGTCGAGCCAGTCGCGGAAGACCTTCGTGCTCGGGATGTGGCCGATGGCGACGAACATGCCGGTGCAGGGGATGACCTTCTTCTCGTCGGTCTGGGTGTTGTGCACCTCGATCCCCGTGACCTCGCCCTTCTCGACGTCGAGCACCTTCGTCACGACGGTGTTCCACTCGAAGGCGATCTTCGGGTTCTTGAGGGCCCGATCCTGCATGATCTTCGACGCGCGCAGCTCGTCGCGGCGGTGGATCACCGTGACCTTCTTGCAGAGCCCGGCGAGGTAGAGCGCCTCTTCCATCGCGGTGTCGCCGCCGCCGACGACGGTGACCTCCTGGTCCCGGAAGAAGTACCCGTCGCAGGTCGCGCAGGCGCTGACGCCCCGGTTCTTGAGCGCGTGCTCGCTCTCGAGCCCGAGCCAGCGCGCCGAGGCGCCCGTCGCGATGATGATCGCGTGGCCGACGTACTCGTCATCACCCACGTAGACCTTGTACGGCCGCTCGGAGAGGTCGACCCGGTCGACGTCGGCGGTGATGAGCTCCGTCCCGAAGCGCTCGGCCTGGTCGCGGAACTTCTTCATCATGTCCGGCCCGGTGACGCCCTCCGGGAAGCCCGGGTAGTTCTCGACGTCGGTGGTGAACATGAGCTGCCCGCCCGGGATCATCCCGTCCATCATCTGCCCTTCGATGCAGAGCGGCTTGAGATTCGCGCGGGCGGCGTAGATGGCGGCGGTGAGCCCGGCGGGGCCGGAACCGATGATGATCACGTTGCGAGGCATGGGTCTCCGAGAAGTGATGGGGCTCTTCGAGAAAAATGTCGAGCCCCGCTGCGCGCACGAAAAACACCGTTCGAGCCTGGGAACACCGGGTTTTTCCGACCGGGCTCTAGCCCAAACGGGGGGCGGTGCGCAAATGATCTCGGGGGTGGGCTTGACGTAACGGGCCCGCTACACTGAAAATCATAACGCTATCGCCCTTTTGGGTCCCCACGTCGGGGGCTGAGGGGAGGGGCGACGTGTCTGGAGGGGGGCCTTGCTGACACAGAAGCAGCTAGAGATCGTGGAAAGACTCATCGAGGTCGATCCGATTCGCAACTATCCGCAAAGGGGAGCGGAGCAGGTCGCGAATCTGATTGGGGCGAACGCGTTTCGCCTGGAGCTCGATGACGACGTGCACGAAAGTGAGCCGGCGCCAAATGGGCCGGCGGCCATATCGTTGACGCTCGAAGGCGGGAACGAACGGCTGGGGACCCTCCATCTGTACGGGATGCTGTCCGAGGACGACAAGCAGCTCGCGAGATGGGGTGGACGGATCCTCGGCAAGACGTTGCGTTGCTGCCAGAGACTCGACGACAACAACACGCAGCGTACCTACGAGGACGTTCAAGCGATGCTCGCAAAGACACCGCTGACACCTCGGGAGCGCGACGTGGTGGGCCGCCTGCTATCAGGGGCGTCGACACGGCAGATCGCGGAGAGCACGGGTCTCACGGTGGCAACCGTGAACACGTACTTGAAGCGCATCTTCGCCAAGCTCGGAGTGCACAGTCGGGTGGAGCTCGTTGCCCGCGTCACCGGGACGCGGGGGGTGGTGCCGCCTGGCCCAAAAGCGAAAAGCGAGGGACCTCAGCCGTGACGACGGCAGAGATCTCTTCGCACACCTGAACACGTTCCCCATTGCGGATGCCCGACGGGGCCCGCGTGCTCGATAGAGTCCCAGTTCGGCGATGGTTGAGACGGCGAGAGCCGTTTCCCATCGCCGAACGTCGTTCCGTCCTCCCAACCCGCCGAAGGGGACTGTGGTAGGGGACGGGCATGCCGAACGACTTCTTCAGCGGCGCGCTCCGCACGATCCAGGAGAACTGGCTCACCTGGCTGACCGGCCTCGCGATCGCTCTGATCATCGTGTTCCTCGGGTGGGTGCTGGCCCGCCTGGCCGCGAGCGCGACCCGACGCGCGATGCATCGCACGCACGCCAAGTCCCTCGCCCCGATGATGAGCACCCTCGTCAAGGTCGCGGTGCTCGCGACCACCTGCGTCACCGCCCTCGATCAGGTCGGCTTCGACGTCACGACCGTGCTCGCGGGCGCGGGCGTGCTCGGCCTCGCGATCGGATTCGGCGCGCAGACCCTGGTCAAGGACTGCATCAGCGGCTTCTTCATGGTCGTGGAGAACGTGCTCGAGGAGGGCGACTGGGTCGACGTCGACGGCAAGTTCGGCAAGGTCACCTCGGTCGGCCTCCGGCTCACCCAGCTCCGCGCGTTCGACGGGACCCTCTGGCACGTGCCGAACGGCGAGGTGAAGATCGTGGGGAACCTCAGCAAGGAGTGGGTGCGCGTGGTGGCCAAGGTCGGCATCGCCTACGAGGCGGATCTGGGGAAGGGCCTGAAGGTGCTCCAGCAGCTCGCCGACGAGTTCCGCGAGAAGCACGCCGAGCTCTGCTACGAGGACGACCCGCCCGTGGCGCAAGGCGTGGTGAGCCTCGATGACTCCTCCGTCTCGCTGCGCCTCGTCGCGCGCGTGCGGCACGGCCAGAGCGGAGATCTCTGGCCCCTGCAGCGCGAGCTCTTCCGGGCGATCAAGGAGCGCTTCGACGCCGAGGAGATCGAGATCCCGTTCCCGCGCCGCGTCGTCTACCACAAGACCGAAGAGGGCGACGGCGTCCGCGTGGTCACGGAGGCGGCGTGAGCGACCCCCTGACCCACCCCCTGACCCACCTCGACGAGCAGGGCCGGGCGCGCATGGTCGACGTCCAGGACAAGGACGTCACCGCGCGCGAGGCCGTGGCCAGCGCCCGCGTTCGCATGCAGCCCGAGACGCTCGCGCGGTTGCTCGGCGGAGAGACCCCGAAGGGCGACGTCCTCGCGACCGCGCGCATCGCGGGCATCCAGGCGGCGAAGCAGACCCCCTCGCTCATCCCTCTCTGTCATCACATCGCGTTGACGAGCGTCGAGGTGACGTTCGAGCCCGACGGAGACGGCGAGCGCATCCACGTCCGCGCCCTCGCCCGCGCTCGAGACCGCACCGGGGTCGAGATGGAGGCGATGACCGCGGCCAGCGTCGCGGCGCTGACCCTCTACGACATGCTGAAGGCCATCGACCGCGGCATGGAGATCGAGTCGGTCCGGCTGGAGGAGAAGAAGGGCGGCCGCTCCGGCCACTGGGTCCGAGGTTGAGCCGCTTGTGAGCCGCCCGCGGGGCGCCATATCCCGCGGGCGGAGCCCACGTGATCCTCGGTCTCTCCATCGCTGTCGTCCTCCTCGCGGTCCTGAGCCTCGCGCTCGGGTACGTGCTGTGGTCGCGCTCGCGCATTCAACGCGGGGTCTGGGCGCGTCTCGATCCGCAGGACACGTCGCGCGACGGCTTCGCGCGCATGGTCGCGCACCTCTCGCTGGGCAGCCTGGTGGAGGGCAACGCGGTGACGCTCCTGGAGAACGGCGCCTTCTGGGACGCGCTCCGCGAGTCCATCGCGACCGCCGAGCGCTCGGTTCACTTCGAGACCTTCCTCTGGAAGGCGGGCGAGCTGAGCGCGTCTCTCGTCGACGCCTTCTGCGAGCGCGCTCGGGCCGGCGTCGACGTGCGCCTCATCGTCGACGGCGAGGGCGGCAAGCTGATGAGCGACGACGAACGCGAGCGGCTGCGCGCGGCCGGCGTGGATCTCCGGCTCTATCGCCCGCGCCGCTTCGCGCATCTCGGCAGCTACAACGGCCGCGATCACCGCAAGCTCGCGGTCATCGACGGTCGCCTCGCGTTCATCGGAGGCCACTGCGTCACCGACGAGTGGACGGGCGACGCGCAGGACCGCGAGCATTTCCGCGACATGACCATTCGTCTCGAGGGCCCGGTGGTCAATCACGTGCAGGCCGCGTTCTCCGAGAACTGGACCGAGGTCAGCGGTCGCCTCCTCGCGGGTGAAGACCACTTCCCCGCGCTCGATCACGTGGGAGAGGCCAGCGTGCACCTCGCCTACCTGGGCGACGCGAGGCGCGTCTCGGCCGTCAAGACGCTCCACGTCCTCGCGATCGAGTCCGCGCGCGAGTCGCTCCTCATCATGAACCCGTACTTCCTCCCCGACGACGGCGCGATCGAGGCGCTCGGCCGCGCCACCGCGCGGGGGGTGAGGGTCCGCGTGATGACGCCGACCCTCGAAGCGACCGACAACCCGCTCGTCGTGCACGCCATGATGCGGGAGCTGCCCCGGTTGCTGGACGCTGGCCTCGAGGTCTATGGCTACGACCGGACGCTGCTCCATCAGAAGGTGCTCTCGGTCGACGGCTGCTGGTCGGTCGTCGGCTCGGTGAACTTCGACCCGCGCTCGTTCGAGATCAACGAAGAGATCGCCGCCAGCGTCTTCGATCGAGCCCTGGCGTCGAAGATCGAGGCGGCGTTCGACGCCGACGTCGCGCACTGCGTGCGGTACGGGCTCGAGCACGCGGAGAAGCGCTCCGTCGGGTCGCGGCTGGCCGATCACCTCGCCTGGGGGGTGCGTGGCCAGCTCTGAGCTGCGGGTCGTCACCTGGAACATCCGCACCGGCCGGGGCCTCGACGGGCGCGTGGATCTGGACCGCGTCGCCCGGGTGCTGGCCCCCCTCGACGCCGAGGTCGTCGCGCTGCAGGAGCTCGACGTCAGCCGGGCGCGAACCCGAGGCGTCGACCAGCCGCGCTGGCTGGCCGAGCGCCTCGGCATGCACGCGACCTTCTGTGGCGCGGTGGAGGACGCCGATGGAGGTCGCTATGGGCACGCGCTGTTGACGAGGCGCCCGCCCGACCGCGCCGACGTCACCCTGCTCCCTCGTTTGCCGCTGCGGGAGCAGCGCGGCGCGATCGACGTCGACGTCCACACCTCTCTCGGCCCCGTCCGCGTGCTGAGCGTGCACCTCGGCTTGCTCGAGCTGGAGCGCGTGCTCCAGGTCCGCCCGCTCACCGCCATCGCCCGCCGCGCCGAGCGCCCCATGGTGCTGCTGGGCGACCTGAACGCGAGCGCGCAGATGCCGTCGATGCGCCTGCTGCGCCGCGCCTTCACCGACGCCTCCGCCCGGACGCCCGCCCACACCTGGCACGCGCGCTTCCCCGTCCGACGTCTCGACTACGCCCTCGTCCGCGGCCTGCGCAGCGTCGGCAGTCGCGTGCTGTCCGAAGGCGACGCCGCGCGCGCCTCCGATCACCTCCCGCTCGCCGTCGACCTGGGCCTTCCGATCACAGGCTGAGGCGTGCGCGGATGGTGCCGGTCCACTCGCCCACCGTGGGCCAGTAGTCGAGGTCGGCCACCATCGCGATCACCGGCACCTGAACGCCGACGCGCATGCGGAAGGCGGCGTCGGGATCGCGGTCTCCGAGCTGTCGGAAGACGACGCCGGTCCCCGCGAGCACGCCGGGGAGCAGGAGCACCAAGGGGGTGGCGGCTTCGAACACGACCGACTCCATGATGGAGTGGAAGTCGGTCTCGAAGGCGGCGGAGAGGAAGAAGAAGTCGGTGATGCCGAGCTCGTACGAGGCGGCCATCGAGAAGCGCGCGTCCTCATCGGTCTCCTCCAGGCGCATCGCGGCGCCGACGTAGAGGGCGGGGCCGCCGGGCTGGAGCGGGAGGTCGCTCGGGGCGTCCGGTTGGAGAGACAGGCCCACCGCCGCGTTCGGGACCTCGCGCGCGACGACGCCGTGCACCTCCTCACCGGCCAGGGTCACGCGCACCCGCCCGGCGTTTCGTGCGTCGACGCGGACGGGGCCGCGCACCTCGACCGCAGGGCCCTCGACCAGGACGCCGCTCACGCCGTCTCCGCTCCGGCGAAGCTCCCGGGACTCCCCGAGCAGCACGTGCCGCATGACCATGGGAGACATCATCAGGTAGAGGCCGGACGCGACCCTCGTCTGCAGGCCGCGGGAGGCGTTCATGTGCACCGAGACGCGCTCTCCACGCCCGAGCTCGAGCGGCGCCTCCAGCGGTGCGCCGTCGCCATCGATCAACGTGACCGCGCCGCCCCGGCTCTCCGTCGGCTCGAGCCGGTCCAGGCGCACGGGACCGATGGCGACGAGCGTGAAGCGGGCGTCGACCTCGCAGCGCCCACCCGGCGCGGGGTGCCCGGACACGTCGCAGGAGACGGTGACGGAGACGTCCTCGAGGACCGCGTTTCCGTTCGCGACGAGCGCGGTCAACGGGACCGCGGGCGCGGGAGGAGGCGGGGCCGCGGCGGCGAACGCGACGCTCGGGGAGACCCAGAGGAGGAAGCAAACGAGGCAACGCATGACAGCCCAACGCACACGCGGGTCGCGGCTTACACGCCGCCGCGTCTCTTCTGCACGATCGCCTTCAGCTGGTCGAGCTCAGCGCGGCCCAGCTCCCGGACGACGACCAGCGCCGCGAGATAGGCGAAGAACCCGGCCGCCAGCGCGCCGAGCGCCGTGAGGCCCGTCTCGTGCGGGACGAAGCGCGCGACCGCGAAGCCGACGCCGCCCGCCAGCAGACCCCGCAGGGCGGTCAGGGGAGGGATGAACGCGCCGAACGCGCGCCAGACCGCGAGGCCCACCAGGAGCAGCGCCACGCCGGTCCCGAGGCTCGTGCCGGCCGCGGTGGCGATCAGCGCGTCGTGCCCGTCGATGCCGGCCAGCGGGATGGCCAAGCGGGTGGCGACCAGCACCACCACGAGCGAGATGACGGCGAGGATCGCGGCCAGCCCGGGTCGGCCGCCGCCCGTGAGGATGGTCGCGCCGATCACGAAGAGGGCGAACGCGACCATGCCGAAGACCAGGACGCCCAGCGCGTCCGCGCCCGCGAGGTAGGCCTCCGGGTAGGCGATGCGCATCACACCCGACGCCGCCCCGCCGATGGGTGTCGCGATCGCGAGCAGCACCAGCAGCGAGAAGCGCGTCGCGCCGTGGATGTAGCGCTTCGTCGCCTCTTCGTCGCCGAGGCTGGTGGCCCGGCTGACGAAGGGGAACACGATGAAGGTCACGCTGAGGATCAGCTGATAGGGCACGAACGCGAAGGTCTGCGCGGCGCGGTAGTAGCCCGCGAGCACGTCGGCGAGGTCGGTGGCCGGATCGCTCGTCATGCCCTGGGCGAGCGCCAGCTCGGTCGCGGTGCGCTTGAGGACCTGCAGATCGATCTGGAGCATCCCGTTGAGCGCGGCCTGGTAGAGCCAGATCGGCGCCATGAAGACCAGCCAGCGCTTCAGCGGGATCTCACCGCCCGACTTGCCGAGCCCGACCACGACCAGCCCCACCAGGAGGATCCCGCCCGCGGCCAGCCCGAAGCCGCCCATCGCGCCCAGCGCGCCGATGCCGAGCGCGGCGCCGCCGAGCAGCCCCGCCGTGCGCAGGACCGAGAAGGTCATGTCGAGGCGCGCCTGGTGCGAGAAGCGCCGCCGCCCGTTCAGGCTCCCGACCAGCGTCGCGTAGAGTGCGTACGCGAAGACCACACCCCCGGCGATGCGGATCAGCGGCGTGAGCGCCGCATCCAGGAGCGCCTGCTCCGCGATCAGCGGCGCGGCCAGCGCGAGACCTCCGCCGAGCGCGGTGCCAACGAACAGCTGCAGCAGCAGGCCCTGCCGGAGCGTCTGCCCGGCGCGCGTCTCGTCCTCGCTCACCAGCTTGCTCACCGTCTGCACGGTCGAGGCGACGAGCACGTTGTTGAGGATGGAGGCGGCGCCGAACGCCACCGAGAACAGGCCGAAGACCTGCTCGGAGCCGAAGAGCCGCGGGA
>SHBB01000168.1 GCA_004213565.1 Sandaracinaceae bacterium | reverse complement strand
CGACCGTGCTCGCCATCCGCGCTCACCTCGCCGCGGACGACGCCGCCGCGGCCCGCCGCGAAGCCCGGCGCTACCTCCTGCGGTTCCCCGCCGGAGCGTCGACGGACTGGGCGCGCTCGGTCGCCGACCCTCGGTGATCGGCGAAAAGACGCAACCGCACGGCGCGACGCGCGATGAGCGCGCGTCATGTCGAAACCAAGCCAACGACGCACCCAGAAGAAGCGAACCAAGCGAGCCCGGCGGGGACGCGCAGCCCGGCCTCCCGCGCCTCCGGATCCCCCGCCTCGACGTCCCCCCCGTCCCGAACGGCCGCGTCGCGCAACCCCGGCCGGCTACGCCGGCATGCCGGCCTCGGAGTGGGAGGACTGGAGACAGGTGGCCGAGACGTTCCTCGCGGAGCGCCCGGTCACCAAGCCCGACGACGCCGTCGACGTGCTCCTCGTCTGCATCGACGGACCGCTGGGAGAGCTCGTCGCCGGACACGGGCTCTGCCTGGTGAGCACCAAGATCTTCCTCGCCGACATCCCTGGCTACGGCGCCCGTCGCGCCCTGGCCCTCTTCGACCGCTTCGTGGACTGGCTGCGTGAGCGGGGTGTCATCACGACCTGGCAGCGTGACGTGCTGTGGTCGAAGAGCGACGAGTCGCGCGAGGCGTGCGGTGGGCGTCCCCTGCGCGACGCCGGCGTGCGAGAGCTCGAGCTCCAGTTCTTTGGAGCGAAGCTCGTCGAGCGCTTCGCCGAGACGCTCGAGACCGAGCGAGACCGGGCGCTCGCGCGGGCCGTCGTGGCGGATCTCGAGAGCACCATCGCGGCCCAGATCGGCTCTCGCGGCAGCGCACCGGCGGGCATGCTCGACGTGGATCGGCTGCTGCGCGCCTGGGTCGCGTTCGAGGCAGAGAAGGGCGACCGGGGGCTCTGCGTGGAGGCGTTCGCGATGCTGAGCCGCTTCTACCGCTGGCTGGGCGAGACCGAGCAGCTCGAGCCCGACCGCGCGCGGCTCCTCGCGTCGCAGCTCTCCGCCGCCGCGCTGGGCGTGGCGGCCTAGCAGTGTCCGGCAAAGATGACTGCGCGCGCCTCGCCGGCGGGACAGCGCGCCCAGCGCGCCAGTCGCTCCTCCGAAATGCTTCAGCATTTCGTCGTCGGCCCGGCGCACTGGACACGCCGTCGCGCTCGGCGATGCATCGCGCGCATCTTCGCCGGACCCTGCTAGAGCGCCGCTCAGGGGCCGTCGAGCGATGGGCAGTGCGTGGCGTACACCGCGCCCTCGATCGTGCCGCCCTCGAAGGTGGCCGAGAGATCGAAGGCGACGTGTGGCTCGCCCTCGAGCCGGACGGCGCGCGGCGTGAGCGTGGCCTCGGTCGCGCGCGCGATCGGCGCGGAGGTCAGCGTCCCGGCGAAGTCGAGCAGGCTGACGGCCGTGGGGGCGCGCGCGGCGCCGTCCTCGGGCACGTCGAAGGTGATGATGAGGGTGCGGTCGGGGCTGGGCGAGTCCATCGTCGGGCACGCGGGGTCCCCGCCGTCGTGCGCCTCGACGCGCAGCGCGACGACGCGGTCGCCCTCGCGGTCGAGCCCGAGCTGGGCGCGCGTGAACGGCTCGGTGACGTCGCCGAAGGTGGCCGAGAGCGCGAGCGCGGCGCAGTCGCCGTCGCAGTCTGCGGGGAGCCCCGTCCCCGAGTCGGTCGTCGCGCCCGCGTCGCCCGCGCCGGCGTCCGACCGCCCCGCGTCGAGCGCGCCCGAGTCCGGAGCGTCGCCCCCGTCACACGCGACGACGAGCAGGAACGAGAGGAGAACGAAACGCCAGCTCATGGCGCCGGAAGCTACCGTAGAATCGGGCGCATGAGCGCGGGAGGATCGCGAGATCGCAGCATCGCCGGGATCGGCCGGCCGCGCTCCAGTCCGTCGGGCGACCCGAGCGGAGGAGACGGCGACGCGCCCAGCCCCTACGAGGGGTGGATCGGCCGCGTCGTCGACGAGCGCTACGAGCTGACCGAGCTGCTCGCGGAGGGCGGCATGGGCGCGGTCTTCGCCGCGAGGCACGTCAAGCTCGGCCGGCCCTTCGCGGTGAAGGTCATGCTGCGAGACCACGAGGGGAACGACGAGGTCGTGCAGCGCTTCGCGCGCGAGGTCGCCATCGCCGGCAAGCTGACCCATCGCCACATCGTCAACGCGAACGACTGCGGCGAGCTGCCGGACGGCACCGCGTTCCTGGTGCTCGAGCTCGTGGGCGGCCGGTCGCTGGCCGAGGCGCTCTGGGAGGACGGCGCGTTCGACTGGCGGCGCGCGGCGGACGTCGGCGCGGAGCTGGCCGACGCGCTCTGGGCCGCACACCAGAAAGGGATCGTGCACCGCGACCTCAAGCCGGACAACGTCGTGCTGGAGCCGGACGGCGAAGGGCACGAGACGGTGAAGCTGCTCGACTTCGGCATCGCGCACATCGCCTCGGGCGACGAGACCGTGGACGACACGTTGACGCAGCAGGGCACGATGGTCGGCACGCTCGGCTACATGGCGCCGGAGCAGGCGCTCGGACAGGGCGTCGACGGGCGCAGCGACCTCTACGCGCTCGGCATCCTGCTCTGGGAGATGGTGCACGGGCAGCCGATCTTCGACGAGTCCCTTTCGGCCAGCGCCTACCTGGACCTGCTCGTCCGCGAGCCGCGGCCCCCGGTCACGGCCGAGGCGCCGGAGGCGTTCGCCGAGCTCGTCGCCCGACTCCTCGCCTTCGAGGCCCACGCCCGCCCCGCGAGCGCCGAGGTGGTGCGCGACGAGCTGCGCGCGCTGATCGCCCTCGCCCCCGAGGAGGCCGTCGTGATCGACGCCGACACGGGCGCCGCTCCGCTCTCCGAGCCGTCGCTCCAGATCGAAGCGGCCTCGGATCCGTCGCTCCGGATCGAGGTCGAGCCCGCCCCGAAGAAGAGCGCGAGCCGGGCTGGCCTCGTCGCCCTCACGCTGCTCCTCGTGGCGGGCCTGGGCGCGTGGATCTACTGGCAGCGCGCGCACGCGCCGGCCGAGTCGGTGGGCGCCGCGGGCCCCATCGCGCCCGGGCCCACCTCCGCTCCGACCCCGGATCCGATCGAGGCCGCCCTCGAGGTCCTGCTCTCTCCCGACGCCGACCGGGACGCGCGGCGGGAGGCGGCCACCGCCATCCTCGCCTTCGAGCCCGCCGAAGAGGTCACAGGGCTCGCGCGCGCCCTCGCGGAGCTGGAGGGCACGGTCGACTGCCCCGAGCGGCGCGCTCTTGTGCTGTCCGTCGGCCGCCTCGGCGACCCTCGCGCGCTGCCCATCCTCGACCGCCATCGACGACGACGCTGCGGCCGCCGGCTCGACCGCGTCGTCGACCGCGCGCGGCGGTTGCTGGAACGCGCCCAGGAGTGAAGGGCGTCACTCCACGCGGAAAATGCGGCGCGCCTCGGCGGGCGTGAAGCGACGGTTCGTGTTCACCGCGCTGAAAGTCGTGCGGGTCTCGTCGCCGCTGACCTCGACCATGCGCATCTCGTGAATCGTCACGCCGTCGCCGCGCATGGTGATCTCGCGCAGGAAGCGCCGCAGCGCCTCGTCGCGCGGGACGAGCCGAAGCTCCCACGCCTCGCCTTCCCCCGGCGTCAGCGTGGCGCGGTAGTAGCGCTCGAGCGAGGCGCGGTCGCCCGCGAGCACGGCGCGGAAGCTGTCGACGAAGCCCCTCAGGACGGGGTTGTCGCCGATCTCGATCTCCTCGACGCGCTCCCCCTGGCGCATGCGGAGCCGGCCTTCGGCGATGAGCGCCGCGCTCGCCTCGGGCGCGGTCACGCGCCGCATGACCCGATCCTCGGAGAACCAGATCTGCCCTTCGCTGCGCACGGGCACGGCCAGCAGGGCCACCCGCTTCTCCTCGACGAAGCGCGCCTCGAGGCCGGGCAACGCGGCGAAGCGCGCCAGCAGCGACTCGAGCGTGGGCGCCTGGGCGGAGGCGACGCTGGGCGTGAGGGCGACGATCAACAGGCAGAGGACGCGGGTCACGGGCGCTCCGACGCGGCGGGGGTCTCTCGGATTCTCTGCCGGATCACCTTCGGCGTCTCGAGCAGCAGGTTGCCCTCGGCGTCGGTGAACGCCAGCTCCGTGCGGGCCCGGGCGGCGCGCTGGTCCTTCGTCACGTTCCAGACCTCGTAGGCGACGTGCAGGCGGTGCTCGGTGTCGAGGAACCAGGCCTTCACGCGATAGCGGTCGCCGTAGGTGAGCGCCGCCACGTGCCGACACTCGCCGTGGGTGACCACGAGCCGGAAGCCGAGGTCGAGCAGATCGATGCCGTCGATCCGATGGCGCCGGAGGAGCTTGGTGCGCGCGACCTCGAAGTACTTGTAGTAGTGGCCGTGCCAGACGATGTGGAGCGGGTCCACGTCGTGGAACGGGACCTCGCCGTCGACGGTGGCGGCGTCGGCCGGCGGCTTCTTGCGGGAGAGGCTCACGCGTCGGCTCCGACCGGCAGCTCACCGCGGCGATAGCGCGCGAGCGTGTGCTCGATGTCCGTGTCCATGCGGCGGTCGGCGTCGTGCATCGGGACATGTTCGCGCACCGCGTCCCGCAGCGCGACGCTCCGCGCGTGGCATCGCTCCGCCCCGCGCAGATCCACCGCCTGACAGAGCGCGAGGAGATGGATGACCGCGACCGTCTCGGTCAGCTCGAGCACCCGGAGCGACTCGCGCGCGCTGATCGCGCCCATCGAGACCTTGTCCTGGTTGTGGCTCTCGGTGCTGCGCGAGAACACGCTCGCGGGCATGGTGAGCTTGAGCGCCTCGGCGGTGAGGGCCGACGCGCTGATCTCCATCGCCTTGAAGCCGTGGTGCGTGGCGCGGTCCGGGCCCTGCCGGCCGACCAGGTTCGCCGGGAGGCCCTCGTTGGTCAGCGGGTTGTTGAGCAGCACGAGCTGGCGCTCCAGCAGATCCGAGAGGTTCGCGCACACGTTCTTCAGGGTGTCCGTGGCCAGGCAGGCGTGGCCGCCGTAGAAGTTGCCGCCGTGCAGCGCCTCGCCCGCGTCCGCGTCGATCAGCGGGTTGTCGTTGACGCCGTTCAGCTCGGTCTCGAGCAGCTGGCGCGTGAAGGGCAGCGCGTCGAGCAGGACGCCGATCACGTGCGGCGCGCAGCGGATGGAGTAGCGGTCCTGGATGCGCGCGGAGCGGGTGGTCTCCTTGCTCGCCCCGCCATTGACCCAGGCGTACCGCAGGCGCGGCGCCTCCTCGTCGCGCTCGAGGATGCCCTCGCGGATCCACGTCGCCGCCTGGCGCTGGCCGGGGTGCGGCTTGAGCGCGAAGATCCGGTCGTCGAAGTGCCCCGGCAGCCCGTAGAGCACGTCGGAGGTCATGGCCGTGAGCGTCGCGGCGAGCCGCCCGAGGCGCGCGGCGCGGTCGAACGCGAGGCAGCCCAGCGCGCTCATCACGCTGGTGCCGTTCATCAACGCCAGGCTCTCCTTCGGCTGGAGTGTCAGGGGCGCGAGCCCGGCCTCCTTCAGCGCGTCGGAGGCGGACACGACCTCGCCGTCGCGCCAGCACTCGCGCTCTCCCACCAAGAGCGCCGCGACATAGCTCAGCGGCGTCAGGTCTCCGCTCGCGCCGACCGATCCCTCCTCCGGGATGCACGGCAGGATGCGGCGCTCGAGCAGGACGCAGAGCCGCTCGAGCACCTCGAGCCGGACCCCCGAGTAGCCGCGCGCGAGGGGCGCGACCCGGGCCGCGATCACCGCCGCCGCCTCCGTCTCCCCGAGCAGACGGCCGGTTCCGCAGCCGTGGTAGCGCAGCAGGTTGAGCGGCATCGCGCGCGCGATCTCGGGAGAGACCCGAAACTCCGCGGAGGCGCCGAAGCCGGTGGTGATCCCGTAGACGGCCCGGCCGCTCGCGAGGCTCTCCTCGATGAAGCGCACCGACGCCTCGATCCGCGCGCGGGTCTCGGCGTCCTCGGTGATCCGCGGCCGCGCGACGCCCCGCGCCAGACGCACGACGTCCTCGATGGTGAGCGGCTCGCTGCCGATGAAGACGGCCTCAGTCATGGCGCCAGAAGTCGTAGAAGTTGAACCAGTTGTCCGGGGCCGAGCGCGCGATCGCCTCGAGGCGCGAGGCGTAGCGCTGCACGTGCTCCTGAAGCGCTTCCTGCCGTCGCTTCCGGGGCAGCTCGATCACGTCGGCGAACGGCTCGCAATGAAGCTCGTATAGGTCTGGATCCCGGTAGAGGCCATACGTCAGGTAGACGGGACACTTCAGCGTGGACGCCAGGATGAACGGCCCCGTCGGGAAGCGCGCCGGCGCGCCGAAGAACTCGACCGTCACCGCCCGGTCGTCCGAGCCCACGCGATCGGCGAGGATCGCGACGATGCCGCCGTCCTCCACCAGCTCCTTGATGCGCAGCATGAAGTCCACGCCCTGGCCCATCTGGAGGAGCTTCGCGTGGCCCTCGGGATCGATCTCCTCGAGCACCGCGTTGATGCGCGCGGCGTGCTTCGTGTAGACGACCGCGTGCAGCGGCAGCGCCTCCTCGGTGCCCTGCGCGCGCATCGCGTACATGCTTCCGACGTGCGCGCCGAGGAGGATGGCGCCGATCTTCTCGTCTCGGAGCTTGGCCAGGTGCTCCGACCCATCGCGAGTGATGCGGAAGGGCGAGAGCTTGCCGCTCATGAAGAAGAGCGAGTCGAGGGTGACCTGCGCGAAGCGGAGGATCTGTCGGTACACCCGACCGAACCCGACGGGCTCGCCCGCGCGCTCGAGGAAGGCGCGCGTGCCCTCCCGCGCGGCGCCGGCGAAGAGCGTGTAATAGAACGCCAGGATCCGGACGAAGAGCCGCGCCGGCGCGCGCCCGAAGGCGGTGGCGAGCCACAGGACGAAGCGCACGCCGAGGACGGATCCGCGCTCGGCCGCGGTGCGCCAGCTCTGGTCGCTCACGCGCCGGGGTTCTCCGCCTCGAGCACGCGCCCGCCATACTTCTTACCGAGCAGGCGCCCGAAGATCTTCTCCACGCAGAGGCGCGTGTGCATCCAGCTGATCAGCAGGTTGTCGAGGAAGACGTGGAAGTGGCTCACCCCGCCCTCCTCCTCGGTCACGTAGCGGACCTGGGTGGGCAGGTTGATCACGGGCACGCCGGCCCAGACGAGCCGGACCGCGATCTCCGGGTCGAAGTCCATCATGTCGCCCGGCACCCGGACCCGCGTGGCGTCCTCGAGCGGGTAGACCCGGAAGCCGCACATCGGATCACGGATCACCTCGCCGCCGGTCTCGAGGTTCACCCAGAAGATGGTGATGCGCCGACCGATCTGACGCGCGGTGGGCGCGCTCTCGTCGAAGACGGGCGCCCCGAGCACGAGCGCCTCGGGGTGCGCCTCGGCCGCCTGGAGGAAGCGCGGGATGTCGGAGAGCGTGTGCTGGCCGTCGGCGTCGACCTGGAGCGCGTGCGAGTACCCGAGCCGCAGCGCCTCCTCGAAGCCGCTCTTGACCGCCGCCCCCTTGCCGCCGTTCTGCGCGCGGTGGAAGACGTGCGCGAGCCCTTCGCGCGCGAGCGCCTCGCACGCCGCTCGCCCCTCGGGGCCGCTCCCGTCGTCCACGACCACCACCTCGGGCAGGTGCGCGCGCACCGCCTCGACCACGCGTCGGATGGTGCGCGGGTTGTCGTAGGTGGGGATGAGCACGCACGGTCGGAACGCGGCGCGCGGCGCGAGCGCGGTCATCGGGCGCTCCGCGTGAAGAGGGCCTCGAGCGCGGCGCGCGGCAGCTTGCCCGTCTCCGTGCGGGGCAGCGCGTCGAGGAGCTTGAGCCGCCGCGGCATGGCGACGGGCGCGAGCCAGCTCCGCAGCCCGGCGCGGATCGTCTTCGCGTCCAGCTCCGGCGCGACCACCGCGAGACAGATCTCGTGGCCGCGCGCTCCGCCGACATCACGCGCGATCACCCCGGCGTCGCGCACGCCGTCGATGGCGAGCACGCGGCGCTCGATCTCCGCGAGCGAGACGCGCACGCCGCCGATCTTGATCACCCCGTCGGCGCGCCCGAGGTGCGCGAAGGTCCCGTCGTCGTGCACCTCGATCCGGTCCGCCGCCTCGAACGGGCGCGGCGTGTCGGGGTGCAGGAAGGGAGAGTCGAGCAGCATGTGCTGGGACGCGCTGGCCTGGACCGCGACGCCCGGCAGCGGCGTCCACGGCCCCTCGCCGCCCGTGTCGCGCCACGCGATGCCGCCGGTCTCGCTCGAGCCGAAGATCTCGGTCACCCGCCAGCCGAAGCGCCGCTCGACCTGCTGCGCGACCTTCGGAGACAGGGGCGCGCCGCTCGAGAACACGCGCTCGACCCCGGGCAGCTCGCCCTCCCCCGCCACCGTGAGCCCGCGGAGCTGCGCGGGCACGGTCACGAGGATCTCCGCGCCCCCCTCGAGCACCGCGCCGACCTCGGCCGCGTGGAGCGGGCTGAACCGGAAGTACGAGCCGCCGCTGACCAGCGGGACGAGCACGCCGAAGAGCAGACCGTAGATGTGGTGGGCCGGCACCATCGGCAGCACGCGCGCGCCGTGGGTCCCGAAGCGCTCCGCGAGCACGCGCGCCTCGCCGAGGAGCTGGCCCGCGGTCTTGGGGCACGCGACGTGGTGACCCGTGCTCCCCGAGGTGTAGACCGTGGCCAGGCGGCGCTCCGGCGGGAACGGGCCGAGCGCCGCGAAGGGCATCTTGCCGAGCTTGGTGCGCGCGGCGGTGACCACCGCGGCGTCCCGCACGTCGATGCCCTTGTCGATGTCGTCGACGTCGTGCACCACCGTGTGCACGCCGGGGCGCTGGCGCAGCGCGCGGATGGTCTCGCGCTGCGGGTTGGGCGGGAGCGCGACCGAGTAGCCGCGCTGCCACGCCGCGAGCAGCGCCACCGTGAAGCGATGACGGTCGCGACAGATGACGACGACCTCCGCGTCGCCCTCCGCCGGCGGCAAGAGCTCCGCGAAGCCGGCCACGTGCGCGACCAGCTCCTCCGCCGTGGTGACCCGCCCGCGGGCCCAGGCCACGGGCGAGTCGGGGCCGTGCGCGCCGAGCAGGGTCACGCGCCCTCCCGCGGCGGGAACAGCCGGGCGAGGAGCCGGTCGTGAAGGCCCTCCCCGTACTTCCGGAAACGGAACTGTCGGAGCACGTACTCGCCCGCGAACATCGCGCCCATGAGCCCGTAGGCGACGCCGCCGTTGTAGGCGGCCCACCAGAACCGGCTCGCGAAGAGCGCGAGCAGCGCGGCGCAGAGCCCGTTGAGGAAGAAGAACGCGATCCACGCCCACGTGACCTGCCGGCAGTGAGCGCGCTGCGCCTCGCTCAGCTCCGGCTCCTGCATCCGGGCGAAGCGCTCGATCATCGGCACGCCGCGCAGCGAGCCGGCGAAGGTGACGAGGAGCACGGCGTTGATGAGCACGGGCATCGCGAGCACGAAGCGCGCGTCGTCCGTGAGCACGCCGAGCCCGACCACGAGGGCCACGGCGATCGGCACGCGCAGGACCGCGAGCACGTCCTCTCGGCGCGCCTTGCGGAAGCGATAGAGCGCGGTGGGCACGAGCAAGGCGAGGATCCAGAGGCCGACGGTTCGCGCGCTGAAGTGGGTCAGCCCGAACCAGATCGCGAGGGGATAGAGCATGACGAGCGTGGTGGTGACCACCCCCACCACGACCCTGAGCCCTCTTCCCATGGGGGATCCGAGGCGTCAGGCCGCGCGGTGCTGGCCCACGTACTCGGCGAGGGTCTTCACGTTCGCGAAGATCTGCTTGTTCGCCTCGTCGTCGGCCTTGATGCGCACGCCGTACTTCTTGTCGATCGCCATCGCCAGCTCGAGCGCGTCGATCGAGTCGAGCCCGAGGCCCTCCACGAACAGAGGCTCTTCGCTGTCGATCTCGGTCGCGCTCGTGTCTTCGAGCATCAGAGCGTCGACGATCAGCTCCTTGAGCTCCTCTTCCAGCTTCATTCTCACTACCTCGTCATCGGATCGGCCCGGGATCGGTCCCAATACAGACTTCGTTCCACTTGGCGCTTGCGGCCACTTCCGGCTTTCGGGGGGCGACCCGTGACCGGCCGTCCACAGTCGCGCTGTGGCCGACACCGGCGCGGGATTGTTCCACGAACCGGCGGAACGGCAAGTCGCCCTCACGTGCGCGACGTGACGTCGAATTTGCGTCGACCGGAGCGCTTCAGCATCTCGTGGAAGCGGTTTCCGTCCTGCCAGACGTCCCCCGCGAGCATGCTGGTGAGCCCGCGCCGCAGCTCGGGGTCCTGGGAGCGCGTGAAGAGGAGATCCGGCAGGAGCCGCCGCTGGTAGAGCGCCTGGATGAGCGCGCCGAAGGCGTTGTAACCGTCGCTCATGTGGGCCGCGTGGCTCATCATCAGCTCCTCGGCCGCCTCGCGCCCCTCTTCGAGCGCTGGCAGCAGCAGATCCGCCACCTGGGCCGCGCCCGCCATGCCGAAGGCGACGCCGCTCGAGAAGACCGGGTCGAGGAAACAGGCCGCGTCCCCCACGCAGCACCAGCGGGCGCCGTGCGAGCGCGTGTTCACGAAGCTGAAGCTCCCCACCCGTCGGGGCGGCCCGCTCGCGGTGGCCCCATCCGTGATCCGGGACAGCTCGGGGCTGCCCGCGATGGCGGCCTCGAGCCAGTCGTCGCTGATGCCCTTGCTCCGGGTGACGAGCCCGATGCTGATCCGGGCGCCGCCGAGGGGGATGGCCCAGAGCCAGCCCTCGTCGACGAAGAAGACCTTCACGAGGCCCTCCGTGGCGAGGTCGGCCGCCACCTCGGGCGCCAGGTCCTCGAAGTGCTGGTACGCCGCCGCGATGCCGAACGGGAGCCGGTCGCGCGTGCGGTGCTTGCGGGCGAGGAACGAGTCGAGCCCGGTCGCGTCGATCAGATAGCGGGCCTCGTAGCTCGCGCGCTCGCTCCGTACCCGCACGCCGTCCGCGGACACGTCCACCCCGGAGACCTTCTCTCCCTGGTGCACCTCGGCCCCCGCCGCCTCGGCCGCGTCGAGCAGGACCTCGTCGAAGCGGGCGCGGTCGACCTGCCAGGAGTGCGAGCGGGTGTGCCCGAGCGAGTCCCGGAAGTAGTAGACGGCGCGCTTGTCCGCCGACTCGTCGAAGAACTCGGCGCCCAGCTTGCGCAGGTGGGCCGGCTCGGCGTCGATGTCCACCCCGAGACGCTCGAAGATGGGCTGGTTGCACGGGAGCAGCGACTCGCCGATGTGGAAGCGCGGGAAGACCTCTCGCTCCAGCAGCAGCACGCGGGCTCCTCCCTTGGCCAGGAGGTGGGCGGCGGTCGAGCCGCTCGGTCCTCCGCCGATCACCGCCACGTCGTACTGCGTCATCGATCAGCTCCGGGTCCCCACCCGACGGCGAAGGATAGCAGCTCTCAGAGAGCGCGCAGGACGAGCGAGGTGTTGATGCCGCCGAAGGCGAAGTTGTTGCTCATCACCAGCCGCGGCCTGGCCTCACGGGCGTCCCCGATGACGTGATCGAGGGGCGCGCAGCGGGGATCGACCTCGCTGAGGTTCTTGGTCGGGGCGAGGAAGCCGTCGCGCATCATCGCCACGCAGAGCCCCACCTCGATGGCCCCGCAGGCGCCGAGCGTGTGCCCCATGAAGCCCTTGCTCGAGCTGACGGGGACGCGCGACCCGAAGACCGCGTGCATCGCCTCGCTCTCGGCGAGGTCGCCCACCTCCGTCGCCGTGGCGTGCGCGTTGACGTAGTCGACCGCGTCGGCGGACACGCCCGCGTCCTCGAGCCCGAGCCGGATGGCCGACGCCATGCCTTCCGCGGATGGGTTGGTCACGTGGGTCCCGTCGCAGCTCGCGCCGTAGCCCGCGACCTCGGCGTAGATCGTCGCCCCGCGCGCCTTCGCCCGCTCGTAGTCCTCGAGGATCACGGTGCCCGCGCCCTCCGCCACCACCAGCCCGTCGCGCGCCGCGTCGAAGGGCCGAGGCGAGCGCTCGGGCGACTCGTTGTAGCGGGTGCTCGTCGCGTACATCACGTCGAAGACCCCGGCGTGCGTCCAGTGCAGCTCCTCCGCCCCGCCGCAGATCATCACGTCGGCGCGGCCGGCCCGGATCGCCTCGTAGCCGGTCCCCACCGCCTGCGAGCCGCTCACGCACGCCGCGCAGGTGCTGACCACGCGCCCCCGCACGCCGTAGTACTGCGCGAGGTTCGCGGCGCAGGTGTGGCTCATGAACTTGAGGTAGCTGGTGGAGGGCAGCCCCTCGAAGCTGTCCCGGGCGAGGAGCGGGCGGGCGAAGTCGACGTACGCGCTGCTCGAGCCGTGCGTGGACCCGTAGGCGAGCCCGGTGCGCAGATCGGCGATCTCGTCCGGCCCGAGCCCCGCGTCCGCGATGGCCTGCTCGGTGGCGGTGAGCGCGAGGCGCGCGACGCGCCCCATGGAGCGGATCTTCTTGCGGTCCTTGCCGGCCATCTTGACCCCGAGGACCTCCCCGCCGAGCCGCGTGGCGAGGTGCCCGAGCTGCGCCCACTCCGGCTGCGCCCGCACTCCGCTGACGTCCTCGCGCAGCGCGCGGGAGCACGCCTCGAGGGAGCTGCCGATCGGCGTGACGAGCCCGACGCCGGTGATGACGACGCGCTGCCCTCTGGAGGCGGCCGGGCTCACCCCAGCCCGCCGCTGATCCCGATCACCTGCCCGGTGATGTACGCGGCGCCGTCGCTGACCAGGAAGCGCACCGTCTGCGCCACCTCGTCGACCGTCCCGACGCGGCGCATGGGGATCGCCTTGAGGATGTGCTCCATCGGCGCGCCGTCGAGCATCTCGGTCTCGATCGGGCCCGGCGCCACGGCGTTGACGGTGATCTTGCGCTTGGCGAGCTCCTGGGCGAGCGCCTTGGTCGCGCCGATCAGCCCCGCCTTGGCCGCGCTGTAGTTGACCTGGCCGCGGTTGCCGATGACCCCGCTGACGCTCGAGACGTTGACGATGCGCCCCCAGCGGCGCCGGACCATCGGCATCACCAGCGGCTGGGTCACGTGGAAGAAGCCGTCGAGCGTGGTCCGCGTGACCTTCACCCACTGCTCGCGCGTCATGGTCGGGAAGGGCGTGTCGATGGCCAGGCCGGCGTTGTTGATCACGACGCCGATCGGGCGCGGGTCCTCGAGGAGCGCCGCGATCGCCGCGGCCGACGCGTCGGCGTCGGTCACGTCGAAGCGACAGAGCGTGGCCTCCCCGCCCGCCGCCTCGATGCGCGCGCGCACCGCCTCGGCCTCGTCGTCGCGGCTCCGGTAGTTGAGGATCACCGGGAACCCGTCGGCGGCGAGCCCTTCGGCGACCGCCGCGCCGATGCCACGGCTCGCGCCGGTGATGAGAGCCCGCACGTCCTTCATGAGAGGGCCTGAGCTACACGCCCGCGGGGGCCGATGCAACCTCGACGTCGAGGCCCAGCCCCGCGCGGCCCGGCAAGGAGATGGACACCGTCTCGCTGCGACGGGTGAGGACGGCGTCGAGGAGCGCGAGGCCGGCCGAGGCGCAGTTGCGCGCCAGGTCGGCCGGGACCTGCGACGGCGGCGCCGCGTCGAGGGGACGCAGGTTCGAGAGCGTCACCTCGCCCGGTCCGGCGGAGAGGCAGAACCCGAGCGCGAGGGCGCCGTGTCGGTCGAGCTGGTCGAGCGGCTCCGGCGGCGCGTCGTCGGCCACGGCCAGCACCACGTCGCCGCCCGCCTGATCGAGCCAGGCCCAGGCCTCGAGGAGCGACACCTCGAACGAGCGGTCACCGCCCGCGATCGCGGTGGAGAAGCTCGTGTTGCCCGTCCCGATCGAGACGAGCCCGCTCGCCGCGTTGTGCACGCTGTTCTTGAAGCGGTTCGGGCTGAGCTTGCCCTCCTCCTCGTAGAGCATGCGCAGGAGCGTCACCATCGTCTCGATCTCGCCCAGGCTGGAGCCGTAGACGGTCGGCACGGTGCGCACGTCCACCCTCGCCTGCGCGGCCGCCTGCTCGACGACCTCGCCGAGCATGCCCGCGAAGCGGCTCGAGCCGCGGCCGAGCCGGGCGTTGACCAGCGCGCACGCCGGCTTGTCGATGGCGGGATCGGGGCGCCCCTCGCGCCAGGCCACCGCGTCCGCGAAGCCCGGGGCCCAGAGGCCGACGCCGCTGACATGGATCGGCTTCACTTCGGCTCCCCCACGAGCACGCTGACGTTGCTGCCGCCGAAGGCGAAGGAGTTGCTGAGCACCCGCTTCGGGTGGGTCACCGCGGCCTCGCGCTGCACGTGGATGCGGAGGGTCGGATCGATGGGATCGCAGCCGAGGGTGGCGGGCAGCCGGCCGCTGAGGACGGCGTGGATGGCGAACACGATCTCGGTGCCCCCCGCCGCGCCGAGCTGGTGGCCGGTGTAGCCCTTGGTCGAGCTGACGGGCACGCGGTCTCCGAAGAGCGCGGCGATCGCGATGGCCTCGGCCTCGTCGTTCAGCTTGGTCGCGGTGCCGTGCGCGTTGATGTGGTCGATGTCGCCGGGCTCGAGCCCCGCCTGGGCGAGCGCCCGCTCCATCGCCTCGCGCGCGCCGCGCCCCTCGGGCTCGGGGGAGCTCATGCGGTACGCGTCGGACGACTCGCCGACCCCGAGGAGATGGACCGGCGCCTCGCCCTCTCGCTCGACCAGGGCGAACGCCGCGCCTTCGCCGATGTTGATGCCGTCTCGCTCGACGCTGAACGGCCGGCAAGGCTTGCCCGACAGGATGCCCAGGCTGTGGAACCCCTGGAGCGTCATGCGGGTGAGGCTGTCGATGCCGCCGATGAGCGCCGCGTCGATCATTCCCGACGCGATGAGACGCTGGGCTGACGCCGCGACCTTGCCGCTGGAGGAGCAGGCCGTGCTCACCACGTAGGTGGGACCCGCGACCCCCGCGATGCTCGCCAGCATCTCGCCGAAGGCCGCGAAGTTGTGCTGGCGCTGGTACTCGTACTGCTCGGGGATGCGCTGGCGCTCGAGCCACGTCTGGAAGGCCTGCTCGGTCTCCTCGAGGCCCCCCGTGCTGGTCCCGAGCAGGATGGCGACCCGCTCGGCTCCCCAGCGGCGAACCGCCGCGTCGACCTGGGGCCGGAGCTCCTCGAACGCGGCCAGCCCCAGCCGCGCGAGGCGCGTGTCGTAGGGCGCGTACGCGCGGGGTAGCGGCGGGAGGTCGCCCGGGTAGGCGCCCACCACCGTCTCCATGGTCACCTCGAGGGGGGACGGGCCGAGGCCGGACCGCCCCGCGTCGAGGGCTTCGAGCACCTCGCGCGTGTCCCGCCCGAGGGCGTTCACGGCGGACCAAGCGGTCAGAGGCAGCGGAGGCGCGAGGCTCACGATCGGCACCAGTTAATCCAAGCGCGAAACGGCAGCAAGGCAAACGACCGGGTCGTTTTCCGCGTCAGGGGGTCCCCGGACCTTGACGGAGCGAGTATCCTGTAAGGGTCAGATTGCTTGAATGGCTTCGTTCCGTCGTGTTACACAGCCTCGCCCGGAGGTCGGGAGGCCCATTTTTGCGCTCGGCGGGACGAGCAGGAGGCTACGGGATGGATTCGAAGAAATTGGCTTTGGTAATGGCCAGCATCGGGCTCGCGCTCGTCGGCTGTGATGGTGGCGGAACCGGCGACGGCGGGAGCACGGCGACGTTCCCCGCGCGCGACAACGTCTGCGAGGACGGCGCCTCGCCGCCCTGCGAGACGAACACGCCCGCCGCGAGTGAAGAGCAGCGCACGGTCGCGGTCGACGAGTCGATGGAGGCCGAGACGCGCCTCTACGTCGTCGAGCTGATCAGCCTCCCCGAGGCGAGCGATCCCGACGGCCCCGGCCCGCAGCGCGAGCAGGCGGCTGGCTTCAACCTCGACGGCCTCGACTCCGGTGAGGGCTCCTCCGAGCCCGACGCGAACTGCGAGCAGTTCAACACCGACTACGTCGCGGTCACCGACAGCGCCCACGTCGGCGTCGACAACGCCCTCCAGGGCCTCGTCGGCACCATCGAAGGCCTGCTCAGCGCCGAGGACTGCCCCGGCGGCACCACGGACGGCTGCCTCGACGCGCAGCTCCAGGAGCAGATCGCCGACGGCAGCCTCCTCCTCATGATGGAGGTCTCCGGCATCAACAACTACACGAACGACACCTCGGTGATGCTGCGCCTCTTCCTCGGCGCCACCACCGACGGCTCGCCCCCCATGATCGACAGCGACGGCACCCTCGCCGCGGGTCAGACCTTCGTCGAGGAGACCGCGCTCGGCAGCGCCGTCGAGGGCGACATCTTCCAGGGCCGCCTCCGCGCGACCACCGACCTGCTCACCATCGAGATCAACACGGGCGACTTCGCGCTGCCCCTCATGATCAGCAACGCCGAGGTCCGCTTCGACATCACCGAGAGCGCGCTCACGGGCGGCGCCATCGGCGGCTACCTCACCACCCAGTCCATCATCGACGCCGCGTCGATGATCATGCCGGGC
>SHBB01000167.1 GCA_004213565.1 Sandaracinaceae bacterium | reverse complement strand
GGCCGCGCACCACCTCTTCGCCACCGTGCTGCGGAGCGCGCCCAGCCTCGAGCCGTTCTTCCTGAACCCGGGCATCCCGGCCGCGCGCCGGCGCGAGGCCCTGCTCTCGTTCCTGAACGAGATCCTCGAGGACTCCATCTGGGCCAAGCAGTGCCTCGAGCCCATCGCGCGGCTGCTCGGGCTGCCCGACGAGGACGGGCCCGCGACCCTGAGCCGCCGGAGCGACCCGCAGCTGATGGCCGACCGCCTGCGCGTGTCGCTCAGCGACGTGCTCGGGCAGCGCATCGCGCGCTCGCCGCTCGCGCTCGTCCTGGACGACGTGCAGTGGGCGGACGAGGCGTCGCTCGGCCTGCTCGACGCGCTGGTCGAGCGCGCCGTGGATCGCCCCTTGCTCGTCTTCATCGCGGCGCGCTCCGAGCTCGAGGAGCGGCGCCCCGAGCTGTTCGGCGGTGGCTCGACGGTGCGCATCGTGCCGCGCGGGCTGCGCGAGAAGGAGGTCGCGACGGCGGCGGAGGCGATCGCCAAGCGCGAGGTGCCGGCCGCGGTCAGCGCGCTCATCGCTTCGCGCACGGGGGGCAACCCGTTCTTCATCGAGCAGATCGTGCGGGAGCTCGTCGAGCAGGACCTCCTGGACGGAGAGCTGTCGAGCCTCCCGATCCCGCTCGACGTCGAGGGCGCGGTGCAGTCGCGCCTCGATCACCTCCCGCTCGAGGAGAAGCAGCTCTGCAAGCGCGCGGCCGTGTTCGCGGGGCCCTTCACCGATCGCGCCCTGCGCGCCCTCGAGCAGCCGGACCCGGGCACGCACCTGCGCTCGCTGGTGGAGCGCGGCCTGGTCACCGTGCGCAAGCGCGGCGACGAGGGGCAGCGCGAGTACCGCTTCAAGAACGCGCTCTTCTCGGACGTGGCCTACCGGATGAACCCGGAGGACGCGCGCCGGCAGCTCCACCGGCTCGCGGCGGAGTTCCTCTCCGCGCTGCCCGGTCAGGACCGCGAGGAGCTGGCCCATCACTGGGAGGTCGCGGGCGACGCCGAGCGCGCGGCCCGGGCCTACGCAGACGCCGCCATGCGGGCGAGCAAGCGCGGCGACAGCCAGAGCGTGCTCCGCTGCGGCCAGCGCGCGCTGAGCCTCGGGCTCGAGGGAGACGCCGCCTTCGATCTCCAGCTCGTGCAGGCCGACGCGCTGAGCTTCCTCGGCGACCGCGACGCGCAGGGCGAGGCCATCGAGGCCGCGATCGCGCTCGCGAGCACGGATCTCCAGCGCGCCCGGGCCCTGACCGAGAAGGCGGGCATGCTCGCGTCGCTCGGCGAGCACGAGGCGGGGCTCGAGGTGGCGGAGGAGGCGGTCCGCGTGGCGCGCCCCACGGGCGACCCGGACGCGATCGCGGGCGCGCTGGCGCGTCAAGGCTGGCTGCTGCTCTACCACGGCAGCGTGACCGAGGCGTCGATGGCCATCGGCGAGGCGGCCGCGCAGCCCGGCCTCGCCCCCGAGACCGAGGCCGTGGTGCAGGCGTGGCGCGGGCAGCTCTTCAGCGCGATGGGCGACCTGGGCAAGCGCAAGGACGCGCTCGCCGCGGCCGAGGAGCGCTTCAAGGCCATCGGGGACCTCCGCCGCGCGGCCACCGCGGAGTGCAACCTGGCCGACACCTTCAACCGCGTCGGCGCCTACGAGGAGGCGGAGGCGGCGCTGCGGGAGGCGGTCAGCTCGTGCCGGCGCGTGGGCAACCGGGTCGTCGAGGGCTACGCGCTCGCGAACCTGGGCTACGCGCTCGCCGGCCAGGGGCGCCTCGAGGAGGCGTTCGCGACCTTCGAGGCGGCGCTCACCATCGCGAAGGAGCTGCACCGGCCGCGCCTCGCGCTCGCGACCCGCCTCTATCGCCTCCGCGCCTGGCGCGCCGAGAAGGAGCCCAGCGTGGTGCGCGCCGAGGCGGAGGCGCTGGCCGAGGACAGCGCGGAGGCGGCGCTCCCGACCCTGCGCGCGTCCGCGCTCGCGGTGGCGTCACGCGCGGCGCTCGAGGCGGGCGACGCCAAGCTCGCGCTCGAGCGCGCCGAGGCGGCGATGGCCCAGCGCGACGAGGTGGGCACGATGGAGGAGGACGAGGCGGAGATCTTCCTCGCCCTCGCCGAGGCCCTCGACGCCGACGGACAGAAGGAGCGCGCGCGGGAGATCGTCGCCCGCGGCGCGAGCCGCCTCGAGTTCCTCGCGGGGCGCATCGCCGACACGAGCTGGCGCGCCCGCTTCCTGTCCGAGGTCCCGGTCAACCGTCGGCTGATCGAGCTCGACGGGGCCTGACCTCGCGTCGGGACGATGCCCGGCGCCCGTGCGCAAGATCGCCGAGCGCACCCTGACGAGGCCTGGCCCTCAGTCGGTCATCGTGCGCGTCGTCGTTCGCGCGAGGCTCGGCTGGGGATCGTGGTCGCGGACCCAGCGCGCGAGATCGAGGGACGAGGCCGCCTCGCGCCTGCGCCGCGCGGAGCTGAGCGCGCGCTGGAGCGCCTCGGCCGTCTCGAAGCGCTCCTCGGGATCCCGGGCGAGGCACGTTCCCACGATGGCGCCGAGGTCCGCCTCGAGCGCGGACAGATCGACCGGCGCCGCCTCCTTGATGCGGTCCATGGTCTCGAGCGGCGACCCGCCGTCGTAGGGGCGCCGGCCGAGCAGGAGCTCGTGCAGCATCACGCCGAAGCCGAACTGGTCGCTCCGTGACGAGAGCGGCGCGCCCGCGATCTGCTCCGGCGACATGTAGGCGTACTTGCCGCGACGGATCTGCGCCTGCGTGTTCGTCACGAGCTTGGTCGCCTTGGCGATGCCGAAGTCCGCGAGCAACACGTTGCCGTCCTTGGAGAGGAGCACGTTCGACGGGCTGACGTCGCGGTGCACGAGGCCGAGCGGCCGCCCCTCCGGATCCGCGAGCGAGTGCACGTACATGAGGGCGAGGGCGACCTCCTCCGCGATGAGGAGCGCGAGCGGGACGTCGGGCACGCCCGGCCGGCAGAGCGCGTCGAGATCGCCTCCATCGACCAGATCCATGCGGACGAAGTAGACGCCGTCGTCGACCCCGAGGTCCTGCACCGACAGCAGGTTCCGGTGGCTCAGCTGCGCGCCGAGCTTCGCCTCCTCGATCAAGAGCCGCTCGAGCTCCGCGTCTCCGCGGTGCTGCTCCTGGAGCATCTTGATCGCGATCCGCTTCTCGAAGCCGCTCGCTCCGACCGCGCGGGCCAGGAAGACCTCCGCCATGCCGCCGTGCCCGAGGCGCTCGAGCAGGAG
Source organism: Sandaracinaceae bacterium (assembly GCA_004213565.1). GTDB lineage: Bacteria > Myxococcota_A > Polyangia > Polyangiales > Sandaracinaceae > JAVJQK01. The sequence goes on along the minus strand of SHBB01000167.1, from coordinate 13,146 downwards.
ATACGATCCGACGCGGCGAGGGAGCGTCATGCGGATAGACTGCACGCAGAGTGACCACCGTCGCCACCCTCCACAGCCACAGCCTCGACGGGGACGGCTCGGGTAGCCCTCGCGGGACCATGCAGCTCGTCGTGGTGGACGGCCCGGACGTCGGTCGCGCGGTGCGCCTCGACGCGCCTCGCAAGGTGGGCACCGACGCCGGCTGCGATCTCTCGCTGACGGACGACCGCGTCTCGCGCGAGCACCTCTCGATCGCGCCCGACGGCGCGGGCTTCGCCGTGCGCGACCTCGGCAGCCGGAACGGGACGCACCTCGAGGGCGCGCGCATCACCGAGGCGCGCGTCGGCAGCGGCGCCTCGCTGAAGGTCGGCAAGAGCGTGCTCCGGGTCGCGCCGCTCGCGGAGCCGCTCGAGGTCACGCCCAGCCGGTCGCGACGCTTCGGCGAGATGGTCGGCGAGAGCCTCGTCATTCGCGAGGTCTTCGCCGTGCTCGAGCTCGCCGCGCGGAGCGACGTGACGGTGCTGCTCGAGGGCGAGACCGGCACGGGCAAGGAGCTCGCCGCCCGCGCCCTCCACGAGGCCAGCGCCCGACGCGCGGGCCCCTTCGTCGCGCTGAGCTGCGCGGCGATCCCGGAGGGGCTCGTGGAGAGCGAGCTGTTCGGGCACGTCAAGGGAGCGTTCACGGGCGCGAGCGCGGCGCGGGACGGCGCCTTCGTGCGGGCGAGCGGCGGCACGCTCATGCTGGACGAGCTGGACTCGATGCCGCTCGCGCTCCAGGCCCGCCTGCTCCGGGTCATCGAGGAGGCGCGCGTCTCGCCGGTGGGGGGAGACGAAGAGCGTGAGACCGACGTGCGGCTCGTCGCGGCGTCGCGGCGCGACGTCTCCACCCTGGTCGCCGACGGCGCCTTCCGCGCCGATCTCTACTACCGGCTCAGCGTGCTCCGCGTGCGCATCCCGCCGCTCCGCGAGCGGCGCGAGGACATCGCCCCGACCGCGCGCGCCATCCTCGAGCGGCGCGGCGTGCTCGAGCCGGGCCCGATCGCGGGGGCCAACCTGGACCAGCTCTTCGCGCACGACTGGCCGGGCAACGCGCGCGAGCTGCGCAACGTGATCGACCGCGCGCTCGTGCTCCAGCCCGACGCCCGGCGCTTCGACGCGCTGCGATTGCGGGTGCGCGGGAGCGGCGCCGAAGACGCCCTCGCGGTGCGCAGGGATCTCCCCTTCCACGAGGCCAAGCAGGCCGTCGTGGACACCTTCGAGCGCCGCTACCTCGCCGACCTGCTCGCCGCGCACGAGGGAAACCTCAGCGCGGCCGCGCGCGCCGCGGGGCTGGACCGAAAGCACCTGCGCCGGCTCGCGGTGCGCCACGGGCTCATCGGAAGCGAATGACGAGCGCGGTGATGTTGTCGGTCCCGCCCGCCGCGTAGGCCGCGCGCACCAGCCCCTCGGCCGCCTGCTCCACGTCGGCGTGCGCGAGCAGCTCCCGCAGGCGCGCGTCGTCGAGCGGATCGCTCAGCCCGTCGCTGCACAACAGCAAGGTGTCTCCCGGCGCGAGGGACTCGACCCGCAGGTCCGGCTCCTCCTCGTCGCCCATCCCGATGGCGCGCGTGATGACGTGCGAGATCCCCTCGGGGATCTCCTGCGCGCCCAGCGCGCGCAGCTGCTCCCGGAGCGAGTGGTCCCGGGTGAGCGGCTCGAGCGTCCCGCCCCGCAGGCGATAGACGCGGCTGTCGCCCACGTGCGCGACGATCACGCGCGCGCCGTCGACCGCCGCCGCCACCGCCGTCGCGCCCATCGAGGCCAGCCGCCCGCGGCGCCGCGCCCGCACCTCGCGGTTGGCGAGCCGGAGCGCGACGGTCAGGAGGTTCGTCACGAAGCTCCGCCCCGGCTCGAACCCCCAAGGCCAGGTCAGCTCTGCGTCGCCGGCGTTGTCGGCGAAGAAGCGCCGCACGGTCTCGACCACGACCTGGCTCGCGACCTCGCCGCCCTCGTAGCCGCCCATGCCATCGGCGACGACGAAGACCCCGAGCTCCTCGTCGAGCAGCATCGCGTCTTCGTTGTGGGCGCGGCGCCCGACGTGCGTGCGCCCCGCCGCCTCGACGCGGTACCGACAAGAAGGCCCCCACGCTTCGCTCCTGACTGGCTGTGTGCTCATGAGCGCGCTGCTCAGCGATCGCCGTGCCAGCGCGTGGTCCGGCGCCGCGCGTCAGCGCGCTGGGGCGTCGACGCCGCGGTCTCCTCGCCAGCGCGCCCGAAGCTGGGGCGCCGACGCCCCGAACAAGCGCGGAACGGGCCCTGGTCCGGCGACGCGCTCGGCGGGCTGAGCGCCTCGGCCGCGGCGAAGCAGAGCTTCAGGACCTGGTCGAGCTCCCGCGGATCGTCGAGCGCCTTCTCGAGCACCACGAGCCGTCCGTCCTCGAGCTTCATGCCGGGGAAGCGGTCGAGCACCTCCAGGAGGACGGCGCGCGCCTCGGGGCGGAGGAGCGCGCGCACCGCATCTTCGGGCTCGCCCTGCACGATGAAGCGCGCGTCGAAGGCCGGGTCGCCGACCACGATGTCCTGGAAGCCGAAGACCTGATGGATGAGCCCGTCCCCGAAGGGCTTGTCCTCGGGCGCCTGTCGTCGCAGGCGGAGCTCGCACGGCGGCGGCGTCTGCAGGCGCACCGCGATCTCCATGCCCCAGCCGTCGTGGCTGAGCCGCACGTCGAGCGCCGTCCCTCGCACCGCCCCGTGCATGCGCGCTCCGTCCCCCGACAGATCGAGGCCCCAGCCGCTCGCCACCTGCGCCCACGCCGCCCGCTGCGCCTCCTCGGCCGGGGTGCGGATCGCGGCGCGCGCGCGGAGCACCGCCTCGCCGATCGCGCCCACCGCCGCGAGCGCGGGCTTCACGTAGCGCAGGCGGCGCTCGTAGCTCGGCAGCTCGATCGTCACGTAGCGGTCGGAGACCCAGAGCTTGGCCCAGGTCTTCGCGTGCTCCAGCAGCAGCGCCCGCACCGTCGGGTCGGTCAACACCGCGCGGGCGATCTCGCGCTGGCTCGCCTCGCCCTGGTAGCAACGATCCAGCTCCGCGTCGCCCAGCGAGAACGCGTCCTCCTGGCGGGGCGCGTCGGGGGCGAGCTTCCACGAGTCGACGCGCAGCCCGCAGCGCAGGGGTGGCTCGAGGATCGCGTAGAGCTCCGTGTAATGCCGGTAGTCGTACGCTTCGCTGCCGTCCTCCTCCTCGTATCCGAGCCAGACGGTCTCGTGCGCGTGGTAGCCGCGGATCTCCACCGCATCGTTCCAGAGGCCGCGCAGCTGGCCGCCCTTCGTGACCTCCATGCCGAGCGCCCGCGGGGCATCTCCCCAGTCGTCGGTGCGCCCGAGGAAGAACTGTCGAAGGCCGTGCGCCATGAGCACGACTCTAGCAGCACGGGTAGCGCTCAGGCGTCGACGGGCTTGCAGAGCACGAACGGCGCGACGATCACGGCGTAGAAGGTGATCGGCGACGTCTTCCACGCCTCCAGCTCCTCGAGCGTGGGGCGGCGGAGGCTGCCGCCGGCGACCCAGCCCTCGACCGCGGCGGAGTCGTCCCGGGCGAGCGCGACGGCGACGTCGGCCAGCGGCGTCTCTCCGGTGACGAGGAAGAGCGCGTTCCGCTCCGCGTGCGGCGTGAGCGTGGCCCACGAGGCGGGCAGGATCTCCGCCTCGAGCTTCTGTCTCAGATCGTCGATGGGCGCGACATAGCCCGAGACGGCGGGCCACGCACGGGGCGGTGCTCACCCACACGTCTCTTCCACGCGCGCCCCGCGCGGCGACTTTGCACACAGCGCAAGGCGAAGACGCAAGGGTTCATGATACGGTCGAGCTAGGACTACTTGATCACACTTACGACGGCCCTCGCTCGTTCAGCGGTTCCGAGCACGTCGCTCCTCCTCGAAGGGGCTGAAAGCCCCTCCTTCATCGTCGCGGCGTGCCCGAAACCACTGTCCGTCGCGATCATCCGCCGACATGTGACCAAGTAGTCCTAGGAGGAGCTTCATGGTCGGCCGTCTCATCATGTGTTTCGCGTTCGGGGCTTGCGGTCTGTTCGCCCCCGGTTGTGATGGCGGGCGCCCCATGTCGCCCGTCGCGCCCGACGACGAGGTCCTGACCTTCGACGCCGCGATGCTCGCGCGGGACGCGGGTCCAGCCAGCCCCGACGCGACCAGGCCCGGGCCCCGGGACTCCGGCGTCGACCCCGTGGATCCCGACTCGGGGGTGCAGCGGCCCTTCCATCCCGACGTGCCCGCCGTGAACGTGGGCCACCCCAGCTGGGACGTCATGGAGCTGCAGGCGTTCAACATCGTCGCCGACGACATCGGGCGCATCACGGAGATCTTCATGGTGGTCCGCAACCGCGATCCCATCCTGACGATCTGCAGCATCTCGCTCGACATCGACGTGCTGGACGGGTCCGGGACGCGCATGGCCTTCATCGGACTCACCTTCGACGGTCAGCCGATGGAGACGTCGCTCGTGGCGGCGTGCGTTCCCCCCGGCGGAGTGGGCCTCGGATACGGCAACGCGAGCGGAGTGCTCGACGTCCCGCGCGTGGCGCGGCTGGACATGACGTGGTTCGGCGCCGGGAGCGAGACGGCGCGCCCCTACGGAGACGTGCGCAACGAGGGCGAGACCATCGTGGCCCCCTACGGCGGGGAGACGTTCTGGGCCGTCGAGGGCCGACTGCGCATCGTCAGCGGCCGCATCCGCAACCCCGCGGTGACGGTGCTGCCGCTCATCGACGGGCTGCCGGTGGACCAGCTGCGCGACATCACGCTCGGCGACTTCAGCCCGGGCCAGATGTTCGACTACACGACCACCGCGCACGAGGGCCGCTTCACCGAGTACCTCTCCGCGCTCGACTACCGCGATCCCTACCCGATCGTCGCGGAGACGCCCGAGGGGCAGGAGGCCCTCCGCGCGTTCGAGCGGCGGCAGCGGGTCCGGGACGAGGGCCAGCGCCGCCGCGTGGACCTCTGACGCGCCCTATTTTCGTTCGATCCCGAGCGACTTCATCTTCTTGTAGAGGTGGCTGCGCTCGAGTTGCAGATCGGCCGCGGTGTTGGTGATGTGGCCCTGGTGGTGCTCGAGCGCGCGCATGATGAGGTCGCGCTCCGCCTCCTCGACCATCGCCTTCAGCGCGGTGTCCGGCCGGTAGTAGCTGCCGCCGCCCCCGCCGCCGCCCGAGATGGGCAGGAGCGCGCGCGCGTCGCTCTCGGTGATGTTGTCGTCGGGGGTCAGGATCACCAGGCGCTCGACCAGGTTGCGCAGCTCCCGCACGTTGCCCGGGTAGTCGTAGCGGCAGAGGAGCTTCATCGCGCCGTCGCTCAGGCTCTTGCCGCGCCGGTCGTTGTTCGCGCAGGCCGCGCGCAGGAAGTGCGAGGCGAGGAGCGGGATGTCCTCGCTCCGCTCACGGAGCGGCGGCACACGCAGGGGCACCACGTTCAGCCGGTCGTAGAGGTCGGCGCGGAAGCGGCCCTCCTCGATCTCCTTGGGGAGCGGCTTGTTGGTCGCGGCGACCACGCGCACGTCCACCTTGATGGCCCCGCTGCCGCCGACGCGCTCGATCTCGCCCTCCTGCAGGACGCGCAGCAACTTCGCTTGCATGGGCGAGGGCATGTCGCCGACCTCGTCGAGGAAGAGCGTTCCGCCGCTCGCGCGCTCGAACTTGCCGCGCCGCTGCTTGGTCGCGCCGGTGAAAGCGCCCGCCTCGTGCCCGAAGAGCTCGCTCTCGATCAGCTCGGCCGGCACGGCGGCGCAGTTGAGCTTCTCGTAGGGCTGCTCGGCGCGCTTGGAGCCCAGATGGATCGCGCGCGCCACGAGCTCCTTGCCCGTCCCGCGCTCTCCCTGCACGAGCACGGGCGCGTTGGCGCTCGCGGCCAGCGCGACCTGGTCCTTGAGCTGGCGCATCGGCCCGCTGTCGCCGAGCAGGTCGTCGGTGGCGCCCGTCAGCTGACGGAGCTCCGCGTTCTCCGCCTCGAGCCGGGTCAGCTGGAGCGCGTGCTCGAGCGACAGCAAGAGGCGCTCGGACGCGATGGGCTTCTCGATGAAGTCGCGCGCGCCGAGCCGGGTCGCCTCGAGCGCGGTGTCGATGGTCCCGTGCCCGCTCATCACGATCACGGGCGTCTCGTTGCCGCCGTCGCGCAGCTTTCGGAGCATGGTGATGCCGTCCATCTCGGGCATCATCACGTCGAGCAGGATCGCGTCGTACGCCTTGGTCGCGACCTTGCCCAGCGCGATCGCCGCGCTCCCCGCCACGTCCACCTCGTAGTCCTCGATGCGCAGGGCGCGCGAGAGGGTGGAGAGGATGTTCTTCTCGTCGTCGACGATGAGCACGCTGGCCTTGGTCATCGCGCGCGAGCATACCCGACTCCCGCGGCTCGGACCGAGGGCGCTGGTCTGGCATCATGGAGCGATGCGGGTGCTGGGGGAGGAGGTCGCGAGCGAAGAGGCGCTCGAGCGGCGGGTGCTGGAGCAGCTCCAGGGCCGCGGCCGGTGGGGCGGGCGCGACTACACGCCCGCGGACGGCGTGGTGCACGCCATCCGGAGCAGCCGCTCACCGGACCGCTTCGTCGACGTGCGCGGCGAGCCCTGAGGTGGACATGTTCCTCACCGTCGCGGGCACCCTCGTGGTGTCCGTGGGCTGCCTCTGGATGGCGCTCTTCATGTTTCGCGGCGACGGCGTCTACCGGGACGGCCTGGGCGGCGCGAACGCCATGCCCGCGGGCGGCTGCGGCTCGATCCTGACGAGCTTCTGGTTCGTGGCCTTCGGGCTCGGCGGGCTCTTCGTCGCCTCCCTGATGCTGCGCGATCTCGAGGGCTCCGCAGGACCGATCCTCGGCGGCCTCGGCGTGATCTTCGCCTCGCTCGGGCTCCTGGTGCGCGTCCTTCACTTCGGCTCCGTGCGACGCCTGGTCGCGCTCGGCATGGGCGACTCGCCGCCGAGAGCCCGGAGCAGCGCCGCGCGCCGGATCGTGCTCGCCGCCGGAGCCGTTCCGGCCAGGGAGACCGGCGAAGGCTACCGGGACGCGCCCGCGCCGGCCGAGACAGAGCTCGCGGCGCGCGCGGCGCGGATCCGCCGCGCCAGGCTCTGGGCGCTGCTCGAGCTCGCGGTGTGGACCTCGCTCGCGGCGGCCGCGCCGGTCGGCCTCTGGCGCTTCGAGCCGCTCGACGATCCGTGGGTCGCGGTCGAGATCATCCCCTGGGTCTGGGGCGGGCTCGCCCTCGCGCTGGCCCTCGCCGGGCTCGGGCTCTGGCAGATCCGGGCAGTCCGTTGAACGACCCGTGTCTCGGCCCGTGTCTCCTCGAAAATGCTGAAGCATTTCCTCGTCGCCCCGAACCGAGAACCGGGCCGTCGCGCTCCGAGATCCTTCGGGCTCGGTACTTCAACGGCCTGCTCGGCGCGGCGCGGTCCTCCCGCGCAGCCTGACCTGTCAGCGGACGAAGGGCGTGCGCCCGCGCTGCATGGCGCGCCCCTGGACGAGGAGCGCGTTGCGGAGCCGCGGCGCGTCCGACGGGTCCGTCGCCCTCACCAGCACCCGCGCTCCGCCGCGGATGAGCTCCACGCTGGCCATGCTCGAGGGCATGCCCATCTCCGCCGGGCTCTTCAGGGCGTCGCGCTCCGAGCGGCCGTAGCGGCTCGCCTCCAGGGTCCCCGCGTACACCTGCGAGAGCCCGCGCGCCGCGAGGCGCAGCTCGTCGACCCGGTCGCGCGCGATGGTGCTGAAGGTCAGGGACACGCCGTCCTCGACCTCGGCGAGATCGAGGCTCGTGCCGGGGACCTCCATCACGCTCGGCAGGTCACTCGGGAGCGCGCTCGAGAAGCTGGCGTCGGACGGGCTCTCTCCCGGGGCCTGCGCTTCGACGCGATAGGTCGACGCACGCTGGAAAGCCGAGTTGCCTGCGCAGCCGGCGATGAGGGTGAACGAGGTGGTGGCGATGAGGAGGGTGTGGCGCATCCATTACACAGTGACCATCCGCCCCGACCGGGGCAAGATGGGCATTCTTGCGCATGGCCGAGCGGGGGTGTGCGAGGCCGCCCGGCGCGGCCATTCGCGTCACTCCTCGGCGTCTTCGTACCAGGCTTCGTGAAGCGACATGCGGTTACAGCCAATGCATTGCGTGTGCTTCCACCGGTTCGGGCACTCGGGGCAGCTCGCGTGCGTCTCGAAGGTGTCGAACTGCGCGTGGCAGAGCTCGCAGATCCAGTAGGGCTTTCCGTCCGGCTCCCACTCGCAGAGCGGGCACCGGATGCGACGACGGCGGCGTTTGGCCGGCGCCTCGTCCTCGTCGATCTCTCGGCCGAGATCCTCCTCGCGCTTCTCGTCGCGCGCCTCGATCGCGATCTCCATCGCGCGGATCATGGCGCCTCGCCGACCGGATGGCACTCGGTCAGGGCATGGGGAGCGGCACGTCCTGCCAGCCGGCCTCCGCTCGGACGCGCGCCTCGAGCGCCGCGTCGGCGGGGTCGAGGGTGTACGCATAGTGGTCACTCGCGGCGAAGACGGGGGACGGGTCGTTCGGCGTGCTCAGGGTCGCGCCGCCCTGCAGCACGTCGTCGATGGAGCGGTAGTGCCCGGGCACGGTCACCGCGCCGCCAGCCCGCGAGATCAGCGCCGAGCCGCTGCCTTCGTAGATGTTGCGCTCCGACAGCAGGTGCCCCTCGAAGGACACGCGCCCGCCCGAGCTCGCGAAGCGCACGACGTTGTTGAACGAGTGCACGCGTCCGCGGGTCCGGGGGTGGCGCTCACGGTTGTCCTCGAAGTGGTTGTGGTGGAGCGTGACCCAGAGATCCGGGTACGTGCGCGCCCCGCCGCCGATCAGGGTCGCGTAGCCGTTGTCGCGGAAGTGGCACCAGGAGACGGTGGTGTGGGGTCCGTCGAGGCCGAGCAGCTCGTCGCCCGCGGTGGTGAGCGTCAGGTGGTCGAGCCAGACGTCGCGGCTGTCGGGCCAGGTGTGCACGAGATCGTACTGGGCGTCCTCGAGGAAGAGGTTGGAGATCACGACGTTGGTCGCGTGGATCGACATCAGGTGGCCCGTGTCGCCGCGGAGCGTCACCCGCTGACCGCGGCCGTCGATGGTGGTGTCGTCTTGGATGCTCAGCGAGCCCGCGTCGATCGTGCCGGACACCCGGAAGACGATCCACCGGGGACCGGGCGCGTCGAGGCACGCTTGCAGCGAGCCGGGCCCGCGCCGGTCGAGGTTCTCCACCCAGCAGAGCGCGCCGCCCGCGCCTCCGGTGGCCGCGCCGCCGAAGCCCATCGCGCGGTCGAGCAGGCACTCCCACGGGCGGTCGGGCGGGCAGCTCCCCGCGCTCGCGTCGGGCGCTCCAGCGTCCATGGGGACCGCCGCGTCCACCCCCGCGTCCATCGGGGGCGTCCCACGGACGCAGGTGCAGTAGTCCGAGATGTGCCCGGTGTCCGCGCAGCCGAGCGGCGGCATCGAGGTGTCGGCCGCGCACATGTCGCTGACGTCCTCGAAGCTCTCGCCGCAGACGAGACCGAGCGACGCGCACGCCTCGTTGCAGCCTGTGGAGTCGGAGAAGACGAACGAGCACGCGTCCTGTGACGCCTCGCAGAGCTCCCAGCCGCTCGACGCCACCCCGGAGCAGTCGACCGGCCCCGCGTCCGGGCTCGGTCCCGCGTCGCTCGGCGTGGACCCCGCGTCGGGGTCTTCGCACACCCCGGTCTCGCAGGGCTCGTCGATGACGCAGGCGCCCTCGACGCAGACCTCGCCCGACGCGCAGTCGGCGGCGGTCGTGCACGCGGGCGCGGGGTCCGAGCAACCCAGCGCGGTCAGGCAGGTGAGCGTGAAGAGGCGACAGAGGTGGGAGGCGGGCATCCCCCCACGGTACCCGCGAGCCCGGGGGGCGACCCGGCACGAATCGTACGCCGTACGGTCAGTGCCACATCTCGAAGAGAGTCAGCCCGATCTCGAAGACGATCAGCCAGATGATCGCCTGCTCCGCGTGATGGGCGCGGTTGCTCTGGAGCACGGCGAGCAGGCTGGACGCGCTCTCGTCGAGCAGCTCGATCTTCCGGCCGAGGGCGCGGTGTCGCTCGCCGAGGTCGTACTCGTCGCTGAGCCGAAGCCAGAGCCGCTCGAGGTCGGGGCGGTCCCAGACGATGTCCGGCTTCTCGTCGACCTCGACCCGCCAGACCATCTCCTGACGGACCGCGAGCGCGTGCCCGATGCGGGTGACGAGGTCCTTGGCGCGCCGGGCGGTCTTGCCGCTCTTGCGCATCTTCTCGACCAGGGGCTGCATCTCCTCGAAGACCTTGCCGATGGTCTGCTCGTGGTGGTCGAGCACGACGCTCTTGGCCAGCACGTCGGCCACGATCCGGAGGCGCAGCTCGCCCAGCTCGTCGAGCACGCAGTCGCCGTCCTCGTCGAGGCCCTCGGTGTGCCGGCCGGGCAGCGCGCGCACGAGCACGCTGTCGTGGATCCGGTCGGTCGCGGGCTCGACCACCTTGTCACCGAGCTCGGTGAGCAGGGTCTGTTGCTCGAGGTCGGTCAGGCCGACGGTGACCACCGCGCCGAAGGGGAACAGGATGGCCAGCCCCTCGCCCACGCGCCGGGTGACGGGCTGCGTGACGGGACGCCGCCGGCCTCCGGAGCGGAGGTCGAGGCGACGCCCGAGGTACAGCGCCCGGGTGTGGACCTGCTCGCCCTTGGCGAACCAGGGCTCCGGAGGAGCGGGCTGCGCGCCCGCGATGGCATGCACGATCGAGTCAGATAACGCTCGTCCGTGCGCGGTCAATGGCCACCGCGGGAGCCACCTCCCGGCCCGCGGTCAGGGCGAGAGGGGCAGGACTGTCTGGGTGCCGGGCTCGCCGCTGCCCGACCGCATCGAGGCGTCCTCCTTGAAGCGGAAGTTGCCGTCCGACTCGATGCAGTAGTCGAAGCGCCGCCCGGCGTCGGTCACGATGGTGTTGCCCTCGAGCGAGTACGGATCCGACGAGTCGACCATCGAGTTGAACGTGATGTCGCACTCGCAGCCGGGTCCGTCGGTCATGCAGGTCGCGCTCCCGTCGGCTCCGAGCGCCGAGTTGATCGCGGCCTCCGTCACACGGCAGTTCACGATGGTGCAGGCCGGGGGGAGATAGAAGGTGCCCGTGGCCGAGCTCATCACCATTCGCGTGATGGTCGTGGCCGTCACATCGACGGTCCCGTCGATCATGCCCATGGAGCCGCGCACCTGGACCATGTCGGCCGTGCACTCCGCGGGCACGCCCGGCTGCATGAGGACCGGCTCGAGCAGCTCGTCCTTCGTCATGCACACGTCGGCGTAGCACCAGCTCCCGACGGGATCGCCGCCGCAGCGCGCGAAGGCCGGGCAGGTCTCCTCGATGCGGATGGAGCCCATCGCACAGCTGAGCACGGGCGGGCCCGCGTCCGGCTCGGGGACGCCGCCGTCCGGGTCCGGCATCGCGCCGTCCTCGGTCACGCCGCCGTCGGGGTCGGTGGTGCCGCTGTCGGGGTCGGGAGTGGCGCCGTCGCTCTCATCGACGCCGGTGTCGGGGCCGGGCATCGACGCGTCCACGTCCACCTCGTCGCCGTCACAGCCGACCGCCGCGAGCGCGAGCAAGGAGCCACAGACCAGAGACTTCGTCCACCAAGTGCGCTGCATATCCATCTTCCCTCCAAGACAAGTCGCCAGCCATAGCGGAGGTCGGCCTCGATGGGAAGCGCGGGGAATCGAACAGCGATCGGTAGCCGGGGCCAGGCGGCCTCGGCGAACGACCAGATAGCTTGTTTCCCCTGCGACATGGTCGCGGTTCCGAGGCCCCTGACGAGGAGAGCGAGAGAGGGACTCGTCCCCCTCCCGCTCTCCGTTCACTCCGCTGCGTGCAGGCCGTCGGCGGCTCGATCTCGGGCATCGGCTCGTCGAGATCCACCTCGGCTGCTCGTCCTCGCTGCCTGCTCGTCCACGGGGCCGTGGCGCGCTCGAGGGTGGCGACCCTCTCCCGGTAGCGTCTAGATCATCAGCCAGGCGTCGAAGTAGTCGACGTCGAGGAGCTCGCGGACGAGGGCGTTGAAGGGGTCGCGGCCGCCGTACGCGGCGACCAGGTCCTCGAAGGGGACGACGTGGCAGCGGCGGGAGAGGTCGGGGCGGCCGCGACGGATCCAGCGCTCGGCCACGCGGAGGCGGACGACCAGGATCCAGGTGGGCTCGACCTCGAGCTCGCGGTCGTCGACGCGCGCCAGGAGCGGGGCGTTCGAGGCGGGCAGCTTGCGGTCGAGAATGGCCGGCATGGAGCCGCGCACGCGGGTGCCCTGGTGCGAGGTGCAGCAGGGCGCGAGGAACCGTGAGTCGAACTCGCGCGCGCCGAGGCGGTCGACGCCGAGCTTGGCTTCGCAGGCCATCACCTTGGAGGAGCTGTCGTTTACGAGGGCCACGTCGATGCGGCTCGCGCCGTCGAAGCGGAGGGAGCCGTAGGAGGCGAGCGGCGCCTCGGGGACGGCGCGGCGGCCGACGACGGCGGGTCCGACGCGCTGGGCGAGCTCGGCGCGCACGGATGGCGAGCGGCCGTACATCTCGGCCAGGAGGCGCTCCCCCACGTGGGTGAGAGCGATCATGAGCGGGACCCGGATGCGGTGCGCTCCCTCTGGGGCGGGCCATCGGCTCGGAAGCGCTCGAGCGCGCTCCCAACAATCTCGTCGACTTCGAGCATCGGAGAGCGTCGCAGAGACGCCTCAACTCTCTGGACGATGTCGTGGGTCGAGGTCATCGCCTCTTCCTATCAGAGTCTCCGCCCAGAACGCGCGCATCTCGACCATTCAAACAAAGAAAACTGCTAATACAGATACATAAACTCTTTGCGGGAACACGCGTTCATGCTAGATGAGTTGCATGGGGGCATTCATCGAACATGGTCCGTCGGCCGACACCTCTCGCCAGGTGGCCGACGAGACTCTGAGGAAGCTCGGGCGCCTGCGCGCGGCCAGCGACTTCGAGCTCTGTCAGTGGTTCCTCTGCGGCTTCCGGCTGAAGGTCCACGAGCTCTACGGCTTCGCCAGCTTCCGCGAGTACGCCGAGCGCTGGTTCGGCTGCTCGGGCCGGGGGACCGAGGAGCGAGTGCGCGTCGCGGAGCGGCTCGATGAGCTGCCGAAGCTCAGCGCCGCGTTC
>SHBB01000166.1 GCA_004213565.1 Sandaracinaceae bacterium | reverse complement strand
TCTACGCGGTGCTCGGCTTGACCCCCGACAAGAAGATGGCGGCCGAGGAGATCGCGCAGCGATGCGCCCTCGCCTTCGTCAACGAGGCCTGCCTCTGCTTCGGCGAGGGCATCCTCCGCAGCGCGCGCGACGGCGACATCGGCGCGATCTTCGGGCTCGGCTTCCCGCCCTTCCGCGGCGGCCCGTTCCGCTACGTGGACACGGTCGGCGCCAAGGAGATCGTGCGGCGCCTGCAGCGCTTCCGCGACCGACTCGGCAACCGCTTCGCCCCCGCGCCCGTGCTCCTGTCGATGGTCGAGAGCGGCCAGACCTTCCACGGCGACGACGCCGTGAAACCGGGTCAGCACGACTTCCCGCCCGGTCAGGCGGTCAGCGCGACGGCCTGAGCACGTCGTCGACGTCGATCGACGCGTCGGCGAAGCGCTCGAGGGTGATCGTCTCCCCGCGTCCGTGTGACGTGACGCGGGCGTAGCGGTCGCCCTCGGGCTGCCGATGCACCTCGATGGCCGCCTCGCGCACGTTGACGATCCAGTACTCGGGCACGCCCATCGCCGCGTAGAGCGGCGCCTTGGTCAGACGATCGTAGGAGAGCGATGACTCCGCGACCTCGATGACCAGCCACGCCACGGACGGGTGGGCGTCGTCGTAGTCGCCGGGCGGGACGACCGCGAAGTCCGGCTCTGGTTCGGAGTCGTCGGGCGCGAGCAGCGGGAGCTGGACTCGAACCTCCGCCCGATCCCCGAGGATCTGGATGAGTCGACGCGTCATGCGCGTGACGGGCGCGGCGTGCGTGGGTCCCCGCGGCGGCATTCGAATGATCACCCCTCGGATCAGCTCGACCCGCTCGTCGGCGAAGGCGCCCTCCTCCACGAGCCGGTCGTACTCCGCCCTCCGCAGTCGCCTGACCTGCTGCGCTTCGATGCCGGGGAACTCTGCGTGGAGGGGCTGCATGCGCTCTCAGGATAGACAGCCCCGCCCGGGGCGTCATCCCACCTCGCCGGGCTCCGAGCGCTCGCTCGTCGACGGCTCGGGGATTGGCTCCTGCACCTCCTCCACCGGCCCGCTCATCAGGTCGGCGATCCAGGCCCACTCCGTCGTGTTGGAGAGCGCGATCTTCAGGATCATCGTCAGCGGCACGCTCAACAGCGCGCCGACCGGGCCGAGCACCCAGCCCCAGAGCACGATGGAGAGCAGCACGACGACGGGCGAGATGCCGAGCGCGCGCCCCATCAGGCGCGGCTCGATCACGTTGCCGATCGAGACGTTCACGGCCACGTAGCCGCCCGCCACCGCGAGCGCCGTGCCGGGGCCGTGCACCACGAGCGCGACGAGCACCGGCGGGATGGCGGCGAGCAGCGAGCCGACGGTGGGGATGTAGTTGAGCAAGAACGCCAGCAACCCCCAGAGGACGGCGAAGTCCACGCCCATCACCGCGCACCAGACGCCGAGCAGCACCCCGGTGGTGATGCTCGTGGCGCTCTTGACGCTGAGGTAGCGGTTGATCTCGGCCGAGATGGCCGTCAGCACGTGGTCGCCCGCCGCGCTCCCCGCGAAGTGCGCCTCGACCTTGCGCCAGAGCCGAGACGCGTCGAAGAGCGTGAACGCGAGCACGAGCACGACGAGGAGCAGGTTGCCCAGGATCGCGCCGAGGCCGGTCAGCGTCGTGCCGATCATCTCCATGATCGCGCCCGGGTCGAGCGCCGCGGAGAGCCCTTCGGGCGCGAGCCGCACCCCGTGCGAGCTCATGAAGTCCGCCAGCTCTCGGTAGATCTCGCCCAGTCGATCGCGATAGACGGGCACGCGCTGCTCGAAGCGCCCGACCGAGCTGCCGATCAGGACGCCGAGCGTGCCCAGCACCGCCAGCTCCAGCAGCAGCACCAAGCTCACCGCGAGCGGATACGGCATGCGCGTCTTGCTCAGCCGAAAGACGAGCGGGCTCGACACGAAGGCGAGGAAGAGCGCGAGCAGGATCGGCACGACGATGGACGCCGCCGCGCGCATGCCGGCGATCAGCACGACGATGGCGGCGATGGTGACGAGGCCACGACGTACCTTCTCGCGAGACACTGGCCACAGAGTAGTCACGAAGCGGGGGACGGCACGCCAGGTCGCGCGACGATTTCTTCATCCTGAAACCTGTAGGAAATCCGGCGCGATTAGAGCAGGTGGGTGCAGCCGACCTCCTCAGCCCCGACGCAACCTGCGTGGAGCGCGTCGCTGGGCCTCACGCTCGGAGATCGCGCGGGTCGGACCCGGATCCGCAGCCTGCGACACCATGGCCCGCTGCGGATCCAGCGCGCGTTCCACCCGGAGCGCGACGGGACGGCCCACGTCGTGGTCCTGCATCCGCCGGCCGGTTTGGTGGGCGGCGATCGGCTGGACGTGGAGATCGACGTCGAGGAGGGCGCGCGGGCGCTCGTGACGACGACGGGCGCGGGCAAGACCTACCGCTCGGACGGCCGGCAGGCGGAGACCCTCACGTCGGCCCGCGTCTCGGACGGCGCCTACCTCGAGCTGGTGCCGCAGGAGACCGTGGTCTTCGACGGCGCCCACGCGGGGCTCTGCACCTCGGTGTCGCTCGCGGCCACGGCGGAGCTGCTGGCCTGGGAGGTGATCTGCCTCGGACGCCCTGCATGCGGGGAGCGCTTCGACCGCGGCCGACTGCGCTGCGCGCTCGAGGTCTCTCGCGAAGGCCACCTGCTCTTCTCGGAGCGAGGGACCGTGGCGGGGGGAGACCCGGCGCTCGACGCGCCCTGGGGGTTCGGCGGTCTCCCCGCCTTCGGCACCCTGGTGGCCACGGCCGGGGCGGTCGACGCGCTCCGGGTCGCGGTCGCAGACCACGCGGGGCCGGCCGCGGTGACCCGGCTCGACGATCTCCGCGTCGTGCGCGTCGCCGGCCGCGACGGCGTCCACGTCCGCGCCGCCCTCGAGCGGGCCCGACACGCCGTCCGAGACGCGTGGCGCCGGCCCCGACTCGACCCCGCCATCTGGAGGAGCTGATGGAGCTCGCACCGAGAGAGAAAGACAAGTTGCTCATCTTCTGCGCCGGCCTGCTCGCCGAGCGGCGCCGCGAGGCGGGCCTCCGCCTCAACTACCCGGAGGCCGTCGCCTACATCTCGAGCGCGCTGCTCGAGGGTGCCCGGGCCGGCAAGAGCGTCGCCGAGCTGATGAGCCACGGCGCCACGCTGCTGACTCGCGAAGACGTGATGGAGGGCGTGCCCGAGATGATCCACGAGGTCCAGGTCGAGGCCACCTTCCCCGACGGCACGAAGCTCGTGACCGTGCACGAGCCCATCCGATGACGCCGGGGGAGATCCGGGTCGCCGACGGCGAGATCACGCTCAACGAGGGCCGCGCGCGGGCGACGCTTTCGGTGGCCAACACGGGGGACCGGCCGATCCAGGTCGGCTCGCACTACCACTTCGCGGAGACGAACCCGGCCCTCGACTTCGACCGGGCCGCGGCGCGCGGCATGCGCCTCGACATCCCCGCAGGCACCGCCGTCCGCTTCGAGCCGGGCCAGACCCGGGAGGTCCGCCTCGTCGCGTACGCGGGTGATCGCCGCGTCTTCGGCTTCCGGGGCGAGGTCATGGGACCGCTGGAGGACGCGTGAGCGACGAGAGACGACTGAGCCGCGCGGAGTACGCCGCGATGTACGGCCCGACCACGGGCGACCGCGTACGCCTCGCCGACACCGAGCTGTTCATCGAGGTCGAGCGGGATCACACCGTCTACGGCGACGAGGTGAAGTTCGGCGGCGGCAAGGTGATCCGCGACGGGATGGGCCAGAGCCAGCGCCCGCGCGCGGAGGTGGTCGACCTCGTGATCACCAACGCGCTGATCGTGGACCACTGGGGCGTCGTCAAGGCAGACGTCGGCGTCAAGGACGGGCGCATCGCGGCGATCGGCAAGGCCGGCAACCCGGACGTGCAGCCCGGGGTGGACATCGCGCTCGGCGCGGCGACCGAGGTGATCGCCGGCGAGGGTCAGATCCTCACGGCCGGCGGGATCGACGCCCACATCCACTTCATCTGCCCACAGCAGATCGACGAGGCGCTCGCGAGCGGCGTGACCACGATGCTCGGGGGCGGCACCGGCCCGGCCACGGGGACCAACGCGACCACCTGCACGCCCGGCGCGTGGAACCTCGCCCGCATGCTCGAGGCGGCCGAGGCGTTCCCGATGAACCTCGGCTTCCTCGGCAAGGGCAACGCCAGCCAGCCGCTGCCGCTCGAGGAGCAGCTGCGCGCCGGAGCCATGGGGCTCAAGCTTCACGAGGACTGGGGCACGACGCCGAGCGCCATCGATCACTGCCTCGCCGTCGCGGAGCGCTTCGACGTCCAGGTCGCCATCCACACCGACACGCTCAACGAGTCGGGCTTCGTCGAGGACACCTTCGCCGCGATGAAGGGTCGCGCCATACACGCCTACCACACCGAGGGCGCGGGGGGCGGCCATGCCCCGGACATCATCAAGGCATGTGGACGCGCCAACGTGCTCCCCTCGAGCACGAACCCGACCCGTCCGTTCACCGTGAACACCGTCGACGAGCACCTCGACATGCTCATGGTGTGTCACCACCTCGACCCCAAGATCCCGGAGGACGTGGCGTTCGCAGAGTCCCGGATCCGACGCGAGACCATCGCGGCCGAGGACATCCTGCACGACCTCGGCGCCTTCTCGATGATCGCGAGCGACTCGCAGGCGATGGGGCGCGTGGGCGAGGTGATCCTCCGCACCTGGCAGACCGCGCACAAGATGAAGGTGCAGCGCGGGAGCCTCCCCGAGGACCCCGCCGAGCACGACAATTTCCGAGTCCGACGTTATGTCGCGAAGTACACGATCAACCCCGCGATCACGCACGGGATCGCGCACGAGGTGGGCAGCGTGGAGGCCGGCAAGCTCGCCGATCTCGTGCTCTGGAAGCCCGCGTTCTTCGGGGTCCGCCCCTCACTGGTGATCAAGGGCGGGTTCATCGCGTCGGCGCCGATGGGCGACCCGAACGCGTCGATCCCCACTCCGCAGCCGACGCACTCGCGACCGATGTTCGGCGCCTTCGGGCGCGCGCGGACCTCGACGAGCGTCACGTTCTTCTCCAACGCGGCGCTCGAGGACGGCGTACCCGAGCGGCTGGGTCTCGCCAAGCGCGGCGTGGCGTGTCGTGGCACCCGCGCGGTCCGCAAGTCGGACCTGATCCTCAACGACTACGCGCCGCACATGGAGGTCGATCCGCAGACCTACGAGGTGCGCGCGGACGGGGTGCTCCTGACCTGCGAGCCCGCGGACGTGCTCCCGATGGCCCAGCGGTACTTCTTGTTCTGACCTCGTCCCTTCCGACCCGGCGGTTCTCGATGCTCGAAATCCACGATGTCCTCCATGAAGATGTCCTCGATCCCGACGGCGCCCCGAGCGTCGAGCTCACCCTCCCCTTCGGCGACCGCCAGCGGAGCCGGCTCAGAGCGCGCCTGGCAGATGGGCGCGACGTGGGGCTCTTCCTTCCTCGCGGCACCATCCTTCGCGGCGGCGACCGCCTGCGCGCGCGTGACGGCACCGTGGTCCGGATCGTCGCCGCGCTCGAGCCGCTGTCGACGGCCCGGAGCACAGACGTGACCCGGCTGCTCCGCGCGGCCTACCACCTCGGCAACCGCCATGTCCCGATCCAGGTGAGCGAGGGTTGGCTCCGCTACGCGAGCGACCACGTCCTCGACGAGATGGTCCGCGGGCTCGGTCTGGAGCTGACCCTGGAGGAGGCCGGCTTCGAGCCCGAGCCCGGGGCGTACGGACATCACCACGGATGAGCGCGGTCTTCCGACTGCTCCAGCTCGCGAGTCCCACCCTCCCGGTGGGCGGCTTCAGCTACTCGCGCGGCCTGGAGACCGCGGTAGAGCGCGGCTGGGTCGTCGACGAGGCGGGGGCCCAGAGCTGGATCGCGGGGCTGCTCGCGTCGAACACCGCGCGCCTCGACGCCCCGCTCGCGCTCCGCGTCCACCGGGCCATCGCGCGCGGCGACGGGGGCGAGGTCCGGCGCTGGGTCGAGCTCACGCAGGCCACCCGCGAGACGGCTGAGCTGGCCGCGGAGTCCGAGGCGATGGGCGGCGCCCTCGCGCGCTGGATGGTCGGCCTCGCGCTGGCCTCGCGCGAGGAGGTGGCGCCGGTCCGACGCTGCCACCTGGCCGCCTTCGCGCTCGCGGCGCTCCGCCTCGGGCTGGATGAGGCCTCCACCCTGCGCGCCTTCGTGTGGACCCAGCTCGAGGCGGCGACCGCGGCCGCCGTCAAGCTCGTCCCGCTGGGGCAGACGGATGGACAGCGTATATTGCTTCAGACGGGGAACGATCTCGAGGCGCTGTGTCGAACGGCGGCCCTGATCCAAGACGACGACATCGGCGCGCTCACCCTCGGGCTCTCCCTCGCCAGCGCCTGGCACGAGACGCAGTACTCCCGACTCTTTCGATCATGAGGAACGAGATGACACACCGCCCTCCCCTTCGCGTCGGCATCGGCGGCCCGGTCGGCTCCGGCAAGACCGCGCTCGTCGATCGCCTCTGCAAGCGCATGCGCGACGAGCGCCAGCTCGCCGTGGTCACCAACGACATCTACACGCGGGAGGACGCCGAGTTCCTCACCCGCAGCGAGGCGCTCTCCCCCGATCGCATCGTGGGGGTCGAGACCGGCGGCTGCCCGCACACGGCGATCCGCGAGGACGCCTCGATGAACCTCGCGGCGGTGGAGGAGCTGTCGGCGCGGCTCGCGCCGCTCGACGTCGTGTTCATCGAGAGCGGCGGCGACAACCTCGCGGCCACGTTCAGCCCCGAGCTGAGCGACCTGACCCTCTACGTGATCGACGTCTGCGCGGGCGACAAGATCCCGCGCAAGGGCGGCCCCGGGATCACCAAGAGCGATCTGTTGATCATCAACAAGATCGACCTCGCAGAGCACGTCGGCGCCTCGCTCGAGGTCATGGATCGCGACGCGAAGCGCATGCGCGGAGCGCGCCCCTTCGTGTTCACGGATCTCAAGCGCGGCGACGGGCTCGAGCGGGTGGTCTCGTTCATCGAGACCCAGGGCATGC
This sequence comes from Sandaracinaceae bacterium, assembly GCA_004213565.1. GTDB lineage: Bacteria > Myxococcota_A > Polyangia > Polyangiales > Sandaracinaceae > JAVJQK01. The sequence goes on along the minus strand of SHBB01000166.1, from coordinate 9,358 downwards.
TCGCCCCGTGAGCGCGGTGCTCGCCGGCCTCGCCGCGGGCGCCGTCCATGTGGTGAGCGGCCCCGATCACCTCGCGGCGCTGGGCCCCGACGTCAGCCGCGCCCCCTCCCGCGCGCTCGCGCTCGGCGCGCTCTGGGGCCTGGGCCACGGCGCCGGGGTCCTCCTCGCGGCGGGGTTCGGGCGGTGGCTCGGCGCGGTGATCGCGCTCGAGCGCGCGAGCGCGTGGGCGGAGGTCTCCGTCGGCTTCGTGCTCGTAGCGCTGGGCGTGCGCGCGCTGACGCGTCGCCCGGCATCGACGCCACCCCGAGGCCACGGCGCCTTCGGGGTCGGGCTGCTGCACGGCGCCGCGGGCGCGCACCACCTGGTCATGGCGCTCCCCGCGCTGCTCCTCGACGAGACGGGCGCCGCGCTCTACCTCGCGGCCTATCTCGTGGCGGCGGTTCTGGCGATGACGGGGCTCGGCGGCGCCGTCGCCTGGGGTCTGCGCGAGCGTGGAGAGCGCGCCCGGCGGCTCACGCACTCGGTCGCCGGCTTCGCCGCGGTCGGGGTCGGGCTCTTCTGGGTGGCCGCGTCCCTCTGAGCGCGCTCACTCCTTCTTGCTGCCCGGCTTGGCGTTCCAGATGCGGAGGCAGAGCAGGAAGCCGATCACCGCGAACGGGAGGAGGAACCAGGGCCAGTACGACCAGTCGAGGGTGGTCAGGTAGCCCAGGCTGATCGACTGGATGGCGGTGCCCAGATAGACGAAGCCGTCGATCACGCCGACCGCGGTGGCCGCGCCGCGCCGGCCGCCGAAGTCCATCGTCGCGGTGCCCGACAGGAGGCCATGCGTCCCGATGACGCAGAGGCTCATCAGGAAGACGAGCACGCCGAGGACCCAAGGGCTGATCGGGAGCACGGGCCGCGCGTCGAGCAGGCGGAGATCGCCCGCGCGCTGAGTCCCGGCCGGATCGGGCAGCTCGAGCTCGAGCCACTCCCCGCCTCGCTCGATCACGGCGGGGATGGGGCGCGGCGCGCTCAGCGGCGCCGCCGCCTCGAAGCGCTGGCCGGTCGAGCAGATGCACGTCTCGGGGTTCCAGCGGCTGCCGTCGCAGACCGGTTGCCAGCAGCCCACGGCGTAGCGGACCTCGGTCCACCCCTCGATGTCGTCGCCCGCGATGGAGAGGATCCGGTCGCCCGCCTCGAGCCCGCTCTCCTCGCCCGCCTCGAGCACCTCGTTGGTGGGGCGCGCGAGGGCGAAGGCCATGCCGAGGGTGCAGATGGCGAGGAAGAAGTAGAGCCCCGCCGCCGCCGGCCCGCGCCGGCTCTGGAAGAAGAGGTCCGAGACCCAGCCCGCGACGTTGCCGCCCATCACGCCGGCGACGAAGAGCAGACCGCCCCAGCCGCCCTGGAAGAAGGGCGCGAGGAAGGCGAGGGCGCCGAAGACGATCAGGTAGCCGCGGCGCGGCCCCCGCCCGATGCGCGACGCGATCACCCAGCTGACGGCGCCCGTCCCGACGCCCGCGACCCACACCCACGGGTGCTCGAGGAGCGAGCCGTAGCGGAGCAGGTGCCCGCCCGGCAGGACCCAGATCTCCTTCGCGTAGATCGGGAACCAGTGCATCACGCCGTTGCGGAGGATGCCCGTGCAGAACTCGATCGCCGCGACGGTGAGGATGATCGGGTTGGTCAGGATGCGCTTGAAGAGCGCGAAGACCGGGACGGGCCCGTCGCCCTCGCCGCTCGACGCGTCGCCGGTGTCGAAGTCCTCGTGCCCGGCGAGCCCGGGGGAGTCGCGGAGCAGCGACAGCTCCACGAACCACAGCACCGTGAGCAGGATCGCGGGGACCGCGAAGACCACCCACGCGCGCTCGGGGCCGCTCGTCTCCGGCCAGAGCGCCTGCGCGCCGTCGAGCAGCCAGCCGTTCACCGTGAAGGCGAGGAAGATGCCGCTCGAGATCATCGTGCCGAAGATCCCGCTGAAGCCGCCGCGCTCGGTCACGTGGAACCAGTGCGCGTTGACCTTCACGATCGAGACCGCGCCGTAGCTCTGGAAGTACATGTTCACGGCGTAGAGGCCGGAGAACACGAGCCTGAGCGGGGCGCTCGCGGCCTGCCCGGTGGAGGTGATCCACCAGAGGTACGCGCCCATCGCGGCGTTCATGAGCAGCGAGCCGCCGGCGCCGATCAGGATGCCCTTGCGGCCTCCGATGCGGTCCACGAGGGGGCCGTTGACGAGGAACGCGAACGCGTAGGTGACGGTGCCCGCCGCGAAGATGATGCCGAAGTCCTCCTTCGTCATCAGCTCGCCGAGCGAGGTCTTGGCGACCGTCAGGTTGTAGCGCCCCATGTAGAGGAGCGCGTAGGTCAACCCGAGCGGGAACCAGTTCAAGAAGCGGCGCGTGCGAAACGCGGGCGAGTGCGCGATCGTCGGCGCGCTCGTCTCTACGGATGTGGTCCCCATGATCGGCGCGGAGGATACACGCGGGCCCCCTCTGCGCACAGGGACGCCGCGTCAGGCGTGGAACGCGCGGCCCGCGACCAGGGCGACGACCATGAGCCCGAGGCTGGCGCGGCCGAGGCGCGCGAGCAGGGGAGACGGGTCGGCGGCGCCGGGGGACGCGATGCGCCGCGCGAGGGGCAGGCCGACGAGGAGCTGCAGCACCGCGGTGGTGGTCAGCCCGAGCGCGAGCTGCCAGGGCATGTCGTCGAGGCACCACGACACCACCGCCACCCCGACGTTGGTCACGAGGTTGAGCGCGAAGCCCCACGCGCGCATGCGGAGCAGGCCGAAGACGGCGGCGCCCATCGCGACGGTCCCGGCCCCGAAGAAGCCGAGCGCGGCGGGGTCTCGCACCCACCGATCCTCGACGTGCACGAGCAGGTTGGTGCCGAGGACCAGCGTGTCCGTCATCGCGAGGATGAGGATGAGCACGATGACGGAGCGGAACGCGACGGGCACGAAGCGCTCGGAGACGGCCTTCTGCTCGAGGCCGTCCTTCGGGACCAACAGGAGCGCGCCCGCGCTGCCGAGCCCGAGCGAGAGGAGCACGCGCGCCGGGTCGCCGCCGCCCTCGTCGATGACCCACGAGCCGAACGTGGCCCAGAAGAGGTAGGCCCAGAGGATCGCGCGGGAGAGGAGCTGCGCCTCGAGGCGCGGCACCCAGATCAGCGCCGCCGCGAGGAAGGGGGCGCCCACGAGCAGCCAGCCCACCGCGGCGTCGGGCGTGTCGACGATGCCCGTGCAGAGGATCGCGCCCATGGAGAGCAGGCTGGCGCCGGCGAGGCGGAGGGTCCGGAGGTTCATGAGCGATGCGACTCCCGAGATGGGCTGGATGTTCCCGAGCTCGCCTTTCGACCCGCCTCGTCGCGACATCTTGGGGAGCGGGGTTGCGCTCGTCCGGCGCAGCGCGTACCCGGACGCATGCCCCGCGGCTTCTTCACGCAGAGCACCACCGTGCTCTTCTCCCAGGCCCCCTCCATCGACGCCATCGAGGAGGCGCTCGCGCCGCTCGGCGCCTCGATCACCCGCCGAGAGACGGAGCCGGGCTGGCTCTCCGGCGGCACGGAGCTGCTGGTGCCGTTCGGGGAATCTCCCGCGGGTACCCTGCACGTCGACGTGGTCGATCAGGCGTGGCCCGACGGGATGGGGCACCCCGAGGAGGCCGCCGATCTCTTCGGCGCGTGGACCATGGGCGCCTTCGGGCCGCTCGCCTTCCCCAACAACCTCGCCCGCGCCACCCAGCAAGCGGTGGCCTTCCCCGGGGCGAAGGAGGCCGTGGCCGGGCACGGCGCGTTCGTCCGCCTGCGCACGAGCTACCTCGTCGGCGCGGGCCCGGACGCGCCGATCATGCCCGAGGGCTGGAGCCCGCTCGCCGAGATCGACGCGATGCTCCAGATCGTCCGCCCCGTGCTCGGCCTCGAGGGCGCGCTCGCCTACTTCGACCCCAACGCGGAGGTGCTCCTCCCGGTGCCGCTGGTGCGCGAGGTGACCGCGGAGGGCGAGGCGCCGCCCCTGGAGCTGTTCACCCACGTGCGCCTCTTCAACATCGATCCGCGCTGGGCGCTGATGGACACCGTGGGGCTCGAGCGCTGCTTCTTGCCCGACGTCGAGGTGCTGGTGCCGGCCGGCGTCGACCCGAACCAGGTCGCGGACTTCCTCCGGAGCATCACCGCCTATCTCCTGGAGAACGGCCCGGTGATCGAGGAGGGCCACAGCACCGAGGGCCCCTTCGGCGTGCTGCACGTGCACGCCCGCGAGGAGCCGCTCACCGAGCCGCCGCGGCAGGTGCTGCGGCTCGTGCTCGAGGGCGCGGAGCTGCCCGACGGCGTCCTCTGAGCGCGCGCTGCTTCGACCGCGGCCGCTGCGTCGCTCAGCGCTGCGCGTCGCGCCACGCGCTCGGCGTCTGTCCCGTGGCCTGACGGAAGATCGCGCTGAGGTGCTGCGGCGTCGCGCAGCCGACCTCGTACGCGATGCGCGAGATGCTCAGCGACGACCCCGCGAGCCGCCGCTGCGCCTCGACCACCTGCACGTGCGCGTGCTCGGTCTGGAACGTGGTCCCCAGCGCCTTGAGCTTCCGCTGCAGCGTCCGCACCGAGACGCCGACGTCCCGCGCGATCGTCTCCACCTCGGCCTCCGGGAGGCGCGCCGTGATCGCGCCCCGCACGGATCGGACGAGCTCCGGCACGTCGCTGATCCGCGCCGCGAGCGCCGACAGCGCCGACAGCTCGCCCTCCGGCGCGTCGATCCAGGCGGCGGCCGCGTCCGGGTCGTCGAAGGTGGAGACGGGATAGGGGGACTCGAGCGCCTCGTAGAAGCCGGCCGCCAGCGCGCCCACGAAGCCGCCCGGCCGCACGATCGCCAGGCGGGTCACGTAGCGCGTCATCGGCTCCCGGTGCGCGCGCACGTAGTGACTCAAGACCTCGAACGCCCGGGCGTCGACCCGCTCCACGCGCCGCGCGTCGATGAGCGAGGCGTGCGGGGTGGCCGGCGGCCGCAGCTCGATCTCGAAGAGCCGGGTCAGCGCCTCGAAGTCCTCCACCGTCGGCTCACCCCAGAGCACGGTCAGGCAGCGCTCGGGCGCGGGCCACGCGTAGACCCAGCTGCCGCCTCCGAGCCAGCGGCCGACCGGGCGGGCCGCGAAGTCGGCGTGGCTGGCGGCGGGGTCGAGCCCGGCCGTGGCGCCCGCACGCACGCGTTCGGCGCCTGGCTGACCGTCCGTCTTCGCCCCGTCCGACATGCTCGTGCTCAGCCTGCCCCAGCCGGGCCGGGCAGATCCAGAGGAGGACGAGATGTGGGAGTCGAACGCCGAGCTGAAGCCGATGGAGCGGGTCTCGAGCTTCCGGAAGATCGCGCTCGGGACCTGGAGCGCGCCGCGGGACCCGCAGATCTACGGGACGCTGTCGGTGCGCATGGAGGCCGCGCTGGACTACCTCGAGGCCTACCGCGCCGCGACGGGCCGGCGGCTGACGATCACGCACCTCGTGGGCAAGGCCGCGGCGCGGGCGCTCGCCGCGCTCCCCGAGGCCAACGCGGTGCTCCGCTTCGGTCGGCCCTATCTCCGCGAGCGGATCAGCGTCTTCTTCTCGGTGGCCACCGAGGACCCCGAGACGGGCGCCATCGATCTGAGCGGCGCCAAGCTGGACGACGTCGACCGCGCCAGCCTCGACGCGATCGTCGACGGCCTCGAGCGAGAGGTCTCCCGCGTACGCAGCGGCACGGACGAAGATCTGAAGGCCTCGCGGGACACGTTCCGACGCCTGCCCGCCCTCGCCTCGCGCGCGCTGCTCGACACGATCGCCTTCGGGCTGTTCGATCTGAACCTCGACCTGCGTCGCCTCGGGCTCCCCAAAGATCCCTTCGGCTCCGTCATCGTCACGAACATCGGCTCGCTCGGGCTGACCGAGGCCTACGCGCCGCTCATGGCCTACAGCCGCACCCCGCTCCTGCTCGCGGTCGGCGCCGCGGTCGACGCCCCGGTGGTCGAAGACGGCGCCTTGAAGGTGGGCAAGGTCATGCGCGTCCACGCGACCCTCGATCACCGGCTGCTCGACGGGAAGCACGCCGCGATCCTCGCCCGGGTGATCCGGGAGACGCTCGAGGATCCGTTCACGCACCTCGGCGCGATCCCCGGCCGCGAGGCCGCGGCGGAGGCGGCCCAGTGAGCGCGCCCTTCGACTACTTCATCGCGCTCGACGGCCACGGCCTGAACGGCTTCGAGGGCTACGCGGGCGTCGCGCGCATGCGGCACGAAGCCGGTCGCTTCGATGTCCGCGTGAAGTTCTTCGACGGCCTCGCCGGCGGGCACGCCACCCAGATCAATCCGTCCGGCACCCTCGGCTTCCTCGGCAACCTCTCGCAGACCCTCTGCTTCTACGACCCGGAGACGCTCGAGGAGGTCACGCGCGCGAGCACCCTCCGCTTCGCCGCGCCCGACACCTTCTACAGCAGCCAGACCCACGTGGTGTGGCTCGACGACCGCCACTTCATGACCGCCATCGGCGCCGACTTCGTGCGCTTCGACGTGCACGCGCTCGATCGCCCCGAGGTGCTCGGCCCACACCGGGTCACCCTCCCGCACGCCATGAAGAAGAGCGCGTCCGGTCGCTACGTCTTCTACGGCGCGATGGACCACGACGCGCGCGGGCACGCGAACGAGGTCGGCGTGTTCGATCTCGAGCGCGGCGAGGCGCGCGTGGTGAAGCTCCCCGCCACCGCGTGGCACCTCGGCGTGCACCCCAGCCGCGACGTGTTCTATGCCCCGACCCAGCGCTGCGTCGCGCAGGACGGCGGCTTCGCCGAGTACCTGCCCGCGCATTACAAGGACTACCTCTTCGAGATCGACGGCGAGCGGGCCGAGGTCACGCGCCACCTCACGATCCCGAAGGACGCGCCGGGCGGCGGGCTGACCTCCGACGTGGTGGTAACGGAAGACCGCGTGCTCTACAACAGCCCCTTCGGCGGCGTGGTGACGATGGTCGACCTCGAGACCTTTCGACGCGTCGAGACGCTCGACGAGCGCCCCGGGCTCTTCGACACCCTCACACACCTCCCGGCCGGCCTCGGCAACCTGGTCGAGAGCCTCGCGCGCACGAACCTCCCGGACCACACGCACTCCTTCGTCAAGGCGTTTCGCATGAGCCGGGGGAGCCTCCTCGACGGCAGCTACGGCCTGACGCTCAGCCCCGACCGGACGATGCTCCTGAGCGCCCATCGCGGGCTCAACGAGGTGCGGGTCTACGACTACCCCTCGCTCCGCCTGACGAAGCGCGTCCCGTTCCCGAGCATCCGCGAGTCCTTCCCCGCGCACATCGGCCGCCTCGACGATCCGCGCCTCGGCTTCCACCACAGCACGCTCGTGTCGCGCTGAGTCGGCGTATCCCTCCAGGCGTCTGCCTCGTAGGACCGATGAGCTTGGAGGTAGACATGGGGAAGCGATGGCTCGGCGCGCTCGCGCTGGTGTTCGGGATGGTGGCCTGCGACGGCGGCGAGGCGGTCGACGCGGGCCCGCCCGATGGCGCCGCAGAGATGGACGCGGCGACGGCGGACGCGGGACGCGACGGCGGCAGCGAGTGCGCGCCAGCCGAGCTCGCGTGCGGAGGCGCGTGCGTGGATCCCGACACGGATCCGGCGCACTGCGGCGGCTGCGACGCCGCGTGCGGAGACGGGGTCACGTGCGAGGGCGGGAGCTGCGCGTGCCCCGCCGGGACGCGCGACTGCGACGGAGCATGCGTGGAGCTCGTCAGCGACCCGGCCCACTGCGGCGCGTGCGGCAACGCCTGCGCCGCGGGCGAGGTCTGCTCGAGCGGCGCGTGCGCCGCGGAGTGCGACCCCGGCTTGATCGACTGCGGCGGCGCCTGCGTGGACACCGGCTCGAGCGAGCGACACTGCGGCGCCTGCGACGCCGCCTGCGTGTCGAGCCAGACCTGCGCGGCCGGGAGCTGTGAGTGCCCGGTCGGGGCACTCTGCGACGGCGCCTGCACCGACACCCGGAGCGATCCGGCCCACTGCGGCGGCTGCGGCGACGCCTGCGCCGCGGGTGAGGTCTGCGCGGACGGCGTGTGCGGCGCGACCTGCCCGGCGGGCTCGACGGACTGCGCCGGAGCCTGCGTCGACACGGCCACGGACGAGGCGCACTGCGGAGGCTGTGACGCCGCCTGCCGCGCGGGGCGGCTCTGCACCGCGGGCAGCTGCGGCTGCCCGGCCGGGCGGACGGACTGCGCGGGCGCCTGCGTCGACGTGCAGAACGACCCCGCCCACTGCGGCGGCTGCGGCGTCGCGTGCGCGGCCGGGGAGACCTGCGCGCGCGGAGCCTGCACCGCGGCTTGCCCCATGGGCGAGCGGAGCTGCGCCGGGACCTGCGTCGATCCCTTGACCGACCCCGCGAACTGCGGCGCGTGCGGTGTCTCGTGTGCAGCCGGGCAACGCTGCGACGCCGGGAGCTGTGAGTGCGTGCCGGGGCAACGCCTCTGTGGCGGGCGCTGCGTCGACCCGCTCAGCGATCCCGCCCACTGCGGCGCGTGTGGCGCGGCCTGCGCCGCAGGCGAAGTCTGCACCCGCGGGAGCTGCACCGTCGCCTGCGCGCCAGGCACGACCGCGTGCGGCGGAGCGTGCGTAGACTTGACCCGGGACGACGCGAACTGCGGCGCCTGCGGCAACGCGTGCATGGGCGGCAGCACCTGCGCGGCCGGATCCTGCGCCTGCCCGGCGGGGCTCACCGACTGCGGCGGCGTCTGCGTGGATCTCACGAGCGATCCGGCCCACTGCGGCGCCTGCGCCACCGCGTGCCCCTCGACCGAGTCCTGCAGCTTCGGGCGCTGCGTGGGGAGCTGCCCGCTCGGCCAGACGGACTGCGCGGGCGCCTGCGCCGACCTCCAGTTCGACCCGGCCAACTGCGGCGCGTGCGGCGACGCGTGCGGCCCCACCCAGGCCTGTCGGAGCGGGAGCTGCGGCTGCGGCCGCGGCCAGGTCGACTGCGGCGGGGTCTGCGCGGCCACGCAAAGCGACCCTGCCAACTGCGGAGCCTGCGGCACGGTGTGCGCAGCTGGCGAGGTCTGCGACGCGGGCGCATGCGTCGGCATGTGCGCCATGGACGCCACGCTCTGCGCCGGCTCGTGCGTGAACCCGAACAACGACGTGTTCCACTGCGGCGCGTGCGGCAACGCCTGCAGCCCCGGCCAGAACTGCGTCTCCGGCTCGTGCGGCTGCGCGGGGAGCCTCACGCAGTGCGGGCGCACCTGTCACAACACCGACAGCAACCGAAACCACTGCGGCGCCTGTTTCAACCAGTGCGCCGACGGCGAGGTCTGCGCGGCCGGGACCTGCGGCGGCGGGAGCTGCCCCGGTGGCCGCACCGACTGCGGCGGCAGCTGCGTACGCACC
>SHBB01000165.1 GCA_004213565.1 Sandaracinaceae bacterium | reverse complement strand
GATCCAGCGCGGGGTCGGGGTGGAGCCGCCCGCGCGGCAGCTGCACGCGCCGCCCGTCAGGATGGGCGGGTCGCTCGGGTCCACGCCGCCGTCGGGGCTGCACGCCGTCGTGCACGTGCCGACCACCGACGCGCCGGGCAGGCCGCCGCCGGGATCGCAGATCTCGCCCATGTCCACGACGCCGTCGCCGCAGTAGGCGAGGTGGCAGGTGACGCGGCAGCCGTCGGCCGCGGTGTCGGAGTTCCCGGCGCCGTCATCGCACTCCTCGCCCGTGTCGGTCACCCCGTCGCCGCACGACGCGAAGTCGCACGTGGTGCGGCAGCCGTCGACCGCGGTGTCGGAGTTGCCGGCGCCGTCGTCGCACTCCTCGCCCGCGTCGATGAGCCCGTCGCCGCAGGTGTCCGTGCACATCGAGGTGCCGCCCGCGAAGGGCTCTCGGCAGGTGTAGCCGGCCTCGACGTCGCAGCGCGCGTCGCACCCGTCGCCCGCCGTCGTGTTGCCGTCGTCGCACGCCTCGCCGGGCCCGCGCGAGCCGTCTCCGCAGGCGACGACGCACTCCCCGCTCACCGCGTCGCGCGTGGTGCCGACGCGGCAGACGCAGGTGGCCTCGGCGCCGATCTGGTTGACGCAGTCCTCGTTGAGCCCGCAGCCGTCGGTGCCGCGCGCGCACTCGTCCACGTCCACGCAGGTGAAGCCCGAGCCGGCCCAGAAGGGCGCCCGGCAAGCGCACGAATAGCTGCCTGGCTGGTTGGTGCAGTCGGCGTTCGGGTCACACGCGTCGGTGCCGCGCGCGCACTCGTCGATGTCGACGCAGTTGCGCCCGTTGCCGTCCACGTCCTCGTAGCCGGGGTTGCAGGTGCAGAACCAGCTGCCGTCGGTGTTGGTGCAGGTCGCGTCGCTGCTGCACAGGGACACGCCCGGGTCGAGGCACTCGTCGATGTCCACGCACAGCGGCTGAGGCGCGCCCGCGCTCTGGTAGCCCGCGTTGCAGTTGCAGCTCCACGAGTCCGGCGCGGCCGGCGGGGTGCTGCCGAAGCAGGAGCCGGGGCCGCAGCGCGTCGGATCGTCGCCGCACTCGTCGACGTCGACGCACGTGGTTCCGTCGTACCGGAAGCCGGCGCTGCAGGTGCACGTGTATCGGTCGCCGTCGAGGTGCGGGACCCGGTTGGTGCAGGTCGCGCCCGCGCCGCTCCCGATGCCGCACGGATCGCTTCCGTCGGTGCACTCGTCGATGTCGGCGCAGCCCGTGCCGGAGGTCCTCCCGTCGCCCGTGTACCCGGTGGGGCAGTCGCAGCGGAAGGGCGGCGCGCCCGCCTGGGGGACGCAGGTCGCGTTGGGCGTGTTCACGCAGTCCTCGATGGCGGGCGCGCACCCGCTCACGCAGAAGAGGCAGCGCCCTCCCGAGGCGGGCATCGTGCAGGCCTCGTCCGGGTCGCAGTCACACGTGTAGTTGCCGGTGAGGTTGCGACAGGTGCCGACGCCGCAGTTGATGGGGGCCTCGGTGCACTCGTCGATGTCCCGGCACTGCGGGGGCGTGCGCGAGACGATGGAGTAGCGGTTCCGCATGCCGCCGGCCCAGTCGTGGCTGGAGGTGCGCAGGTGGCTGACGCCCGTGAACCCCGCGGCGCAGGAGCAGTCCCAGCGGCCGTTGCTGTAGACGTCGACGCAGCGCCCCCCGGACGGGCCGGCCGTGCAGTCGTTGAGCGCGGGGATGCTGCAGAGGTTCTCGGACGGGGCGTCGGAGCTCACGCCAGGGCTCGCGTAGCCGGTCACCTGCGAGGCGGGGTAGGTCCAGTTGGCGAAGGGATCGCCGAGCTCCTGACCGGTGGTCCAGCCGTCGCCGTCGTGATCGAAGCGGGCGAGCGACGCCCGCCACACCGAGCTCCCGTCGCGAATCGACGCGCAGCTGTTCATCGCGCCCGGCAGCAGCGCGTTGAAGTCGTCGCCGAAGTCGTTGAAGCACGGCGGCGTCGCACAGCCGCCACCGCCGCTGGCGTTGTTGTGGCACGTCAGGCACCCCGCCGAAGTGGAGGGCACGTAGTCCAAGTACTCCGGACACGCGAGCGCGAGGCCAGGCAGCGCCCAGACCAGCACGCACGCGATCAACCCCCGCATGACCGACACGCCGGCATTGTGATCGAGCCGGGGCTCGCCGCCAAACGAACCGCGGTTGACCTACTGGCCTTTGTTCAATAGCTTGTGTCGGTTTCGAAGACGGGTCGGGAGGGACACATGGTCGATCGAGCTTGGGGGAGCGCGGTGGCGGTCGCGCTCATGGTCCTCGTCGGATGTGACGGCGGAGAGATGGACAGCGTGGATTCGGGGACGACCCCGGGTCGCGACGGCGAAGTGGCGCCGCCGATGGACGGGGAGGTGGACCGCGACTCCGGTCCGCCGCCCGCCATGGGCTGCGGCAACGGCACGATGGATCCGGGGGAGGAGTGCGCCGACGGCAACACGGCGCCCTTCGACGGGTGCCAGCCGGATTGCACGCTGTGGGAGGCGGCGGCGGGGGAGCCCCTCGTGCCCGACGCGCCGCGCACCTGGCAGTACTTCGAGATCGAGGGCGCGCAGTGTCGCGACGGGAGCCCGGCGGGCATCGCCATCAGCGTCAACCCGGACTCGGACGGCGTGCTGATCTTCCTCGAGGGCGGCGGCGCGTGCTTCAACGAGCAGTGCGAGCGCATCACGACGGACACCGTCTACCGCGAGCCGACCGGCGGCATCTTCGACCGGGGCAACGCGGAGAACCCGGTCGGCGACTGGAGCATGGTCTACGTGCCCTACTGCACGGGGGACGTCTTCGCGGGCAACAACCCGGGCGCCACCGTGCCCGGCGTGCGCGAGCCCCAGAACTTCGTCGGCTACGCCAACATGGGGCGGTTCATGCAACGCCTCGTGCCGACGTTCCGGGAGGCGAGCCGCGTGCTCCTGACCGGCGTCAGCGCGGGCGGCTTCGGCGCCGCGGCCAACTACCAGCAGGTGGCCGACGTCTTCGGGCCCGTGCAGGTCATGTTGCTCGACGACTCCGGCCCGCCGATGTCGAGCGAGGTCGTCGCGCCGTGCCTCCAGCAGCAGTGGCGGGAGATCTGGAACCTCGACGACACCATCCTCGCGGACTGCGGCGCCGACTGCCCGGACCCGAACGACTGGATCCTCGACTTCTCGGTGCACCTGATGCAGCGCTACCCGGACCGGCCGGCCGGGCTCTTCAGCAACACCGAGGACTTCATCATCCGCGGCTTCTATGGCTACGGGCGCAACGACTGCATGCCCGGCTTCTTCCCCAACGTGCCGGCCGACGAGTTCCGCGCCGGGCTCGAGGCCTTCCGCGTCACCTCCGAGGCGGAGGGCGGGGTGTTCCGCACGTTCTATACGCCGGGCACGACCCACACCTGCATCTCCGGCAGCTGCTTCTACGAGACGCTCTCCGGCGCCACCATGGCCGGCTGGGTGGGCGAGCTGATCGCAGGCACCGCGTCGCATGTCGGCCCCTGACGCGCGCTTGGCGCTGGCGAACATCATCCCCGAGCGACCTGTGCTATAGGCGCCCACCATGGGTGGGTCGCTGCTCGAAGTCTCGTCACAGGAGGGCGCGCGTCGCGTGGCCCTCCGCTACCTCGACCAGGCGTCCAAGGCGTCCGAGCGGCTGCACGACACCGACGACCCCGGCGCGCTCCACGACTTCCGGGTCGGGCTGCGCCGGCTGCGCTCGTGCCTCCGCGCGTACCGTGAGATCTTCGGGGACCGCCTGGCGAAGAAGCAGCGCTCGCGGCTCGGCAAGATCGCGGGGCGCACCAACCCGGGCCGCGACGCGGAGGTCCAACTCGAGCTGGTCACCAAGCTCGGCGCGAGCGCGGCGCCGCACGAGCGCCCTGGCGTCACGCTCGTGGCCGATCAGCTAGAGAGGCAGAAGGACGAGGCCTACGCGCACGTCCGCGACGAGCTGTACCGGCGCTTCGCCAAGCTGCAGACGTCCGTCCGCGAGGAGCTCTCTGTCTACTCCGTCACCTACCGGGTCGGCGAGGCGCGCCGTGAGCCGCGCTTCTGTGAAGCCGCCGCCGACGCGATGGAGGTCGAGCTGGACGCGCTCAGCGGCGCCCTCTCCCAGGTGAAGGGCATCGAGGACGAGGCGATCGCGCACGACGCCCGCATCCACGGCAAGCGCCTGCGCTATCTGCTGGAGCCGTTCCGGGGGGAGAAGGATCTGGCCAAGCCGCTCGTGAAGCGGCTCAAGGCGCTGCAGGATCTGCTCGGCGACCTCAACGACCTGCACAACCTCGCGGCCACCGTCGGAGAGACCCTCGAGGCCTCGGCGCTCGAGGGCGCGCGCCGGCTCCGCGAGGCCGCGACCGGGGTGGGCGGGGAGCTGCACGAGGAGCTGGCCGCGGACGAGCGGCCCGGCCTGGTCGCGCTCCTCCAGCGCACGCACGGCGACCGCACGCGCCTGCTCGACGATCTCCTCGGCGGCTGGCTCGTCGAGGACGGCGCGCTCGCCCAGCTCGAAGCCGACTTGCGAAGCTTCACCGCGTCGCTCCGCGGGCGGCCGCCGAGCGGGGTCGAGATCGAGCGTAAGTATCTTCTGAGCGGGCTCCCGTCGGCGTGCGAGGGCGTGACGCCGCTCGAGCTCGATCAGGGCTACGTACCGGGGGAGCGCCTCGTCGAGCGCATCCGCCGCGTGCGTGACGGCGGGGCCGAGAAATTCCTTCGGACGGTGAAGTCGGGGCGCGGGCTGACGCGCATCGAGATCGAGGAGGAGTGCGACCGCGGCACCTTCGAGACGCTCTGGGCGCTGACCGAGGGCAAGCGCGTGCAGAAGAAGCGCTACCGCGTCGAGAGCGACGGCTTCACCTGGGAGATCGACGCGTTCACCGATCGCGAGCTCTTCCTCGCCGAGGTCGAGCTCGACGACCCCGAGACCGAGGTCACGGTCCCCGAGTGGCTCGCCCCGCATCTCGTGCGCGAGGTCACGAACGAGGACACCTACGTCAACGTGAACCTCGCGAAGTAGCTACCCGCGTCAGAGCTTGTCGAGCCAGGGCGAGAGCGGGAGCCACGGCGGGAAGACGCCGCTCGCGTGCGGGTTGATCTCGAGCACGGCGTCGCTGTTCCAGGGGATGCCGTAGATGCGCCCGTTCAGGCCGAGGACCGCGCCGATCCACTTGCCCTCGCCGCCGCCGAAGTCGTCCAGCTCGCGCGAGGTCAGCGTGGACGGATCGAGCTCGCGCACGCTCGGGGGGCGGCTGGGTGCCATGTAGACGAGCCCGTTCGGGGCGAGCGCGCCCGACGCGCCCGTCGAGCTGGTGAGCGTCGCGCCGGTGTCGTGCTCGACGACCGTCTCGGCCAGCGGATCGATCTCGAGCACGGTGGTCGCGCCGAGCGGCAGCCCGAGCACCCGCCCGTCGGGCGTGACGACCCCGCCGTACCAGTTCCGGCTCCCCGCCATCAGGTCGCCGAAGAGGCGGACCTCGCCCGAGAACGGGTCGACGGACAGGACGCGGCTCTCGGCGGCGGGGATGCCGATGACGAGGCCGCTCGGCGAGAGCACGGCGCCGCGATACTTGTGGGCCGTGTCCGGGAGCTCCGGGCCGAAGTAGGTGAGCGTCTCCGCGACCGGATCGAGCACCCCCACCTGGCGCGCGCCCGCCGGCATGCAGTAGACGAGGCCGTTCGTCGCCACGACTCCGCCGCCGAACTTGGCGCCGCCCCCGAGGTCCGGACCGATCAGCTCCGCCGTGCCTGCCTCCGGATCGATGCGGAGCACACGGTTCGCCTGGAGCGGGATCCCGTAGATGAAGCCGTCTGGACCGAGCACGCCGCCGACGTAGGAGTTGGTACCGGGGAAGGAGCCGAACGTGCGCGCGGTGCCGGCCTCGGGGTCGATCTCCAGGATCGTCTCCACGTTGAACGGCATGCCGTAGATGCGGCCGTTCGGGGCGAGCACGCCGCCGACCCAGCGCGAGGAGGCGCCCGCCTCGAGCCCCGGCGCGAAGGTCCGGAAGGTGGGCTCTGTCGTCGATCCCTGCGCCGCCGCCTCCTGCAGCGTGACCTGCACCTGAGGCCAGTCGGGGTCGGTGCAGCCGCGGTCGAGGTCGCAGTAGCCGCGGGCGGGACACGCGCCGCTCCCCACCGAGAGGCACACGCCTTCGCTGCACTGACCGGCGGCGCACGCGACCGGCGCCTCGCACTCGCCGTCGCTCGTGCACTCTGGGTCCAGGCAGGGCGTCTCCTCGGTGCACTCGTCGGGCACGCACTCCCCGCGCAGGCAGGCCCCGCGCCCCGCGTCCTCGCAGGTGACGCCGCGGCAATCCCGCGTGAAGACCACCGTGTAGGCGAAGGCGTCCGACTCGAGCTGCACGCGCACCGGCCGGGCGATCACCTCCCGATCGCCGAGGGTCAGCGCCACCCGCAGGCGGATGTCGCGTCCGGCGAGCTGCTCGAGCGCCGCGACACGTCGACCCTCCACGAAGTCGTCCTCGGGCCCGAACGACGTCTCGACCTCTCGCGTCACCGCGCCTTCGGCGTCGAGCAGCTCCACCCGGGCGCCGTCGAACTCGAGGCCCGGCAGCAGGTCACTCCGGGCGACGACCACCAACGTGCCGGGCTCCGCGCAGCCGGCCGCGGAGGCGACGAGCAGAGCGAGCAGGCATCGTCGCATCATGGGTCGCGGCGCGGAGGGCACACCCCATGTTCGCGCGGCCGGCGCGCACACTCAACGTGCGGCGCCGATCGCCCGCTCAATAGTGAATGTGGACGCGGAGCTGGCGGGTCTGCTCCGTGCGGCCGAAGAGGAAGCGGGCGTCGTCCCAGCTCGGCGGGCCGAACGCGTTGTAGGCGTCGTTGGAGGCGCCGGTGCCCTCGCTGGGGATGCCGAAGATGTTCCGGTCGAGATCGTTGTTGGCGTTCTCGTCGTGGAAGGCGGCCAGTGCGTACTCGCCGGGCGGCACGTCCTCGAAGACGCAGTGGGCGCGGTGGCCTTCGATCGTGCGGTCCATCGCCTGCCCGACCGCGTGCTCCCGCCGCGTGGGGTAGCCGTCGCGTGCGCCCCAGATCGCGCAGAAGACGCGGCCGTCGTCGCTGCGGGTGACCACGGTGGCGACGATGCGACGCGGCTCGGTCGGATCCCCGAGCGCGCCCGCCTGGGCGGCCGCGTCGGTCATCGGGACGCTCGCGGCCAGGAGGAGAAGACCGAGCAGGAGACAGGGGAGGAGCCAGCGCACGGGCAAAGTATAACGAGGTCTGGCCGCGCTCCCACCCGCCAGCGGATCAGTGGCCGTGCTGGCCGTGCGGGTTGCGGACCCGGCCGCCGTGAGCGTGGCAGCTCCGGTGCCCGCGCCGCTGACCGTGCACGGTGAAGCCGAAGCTCATGCGCAGCGTGACGGCGCCCTCGATGCCCTGCACGCCGGGCGCGATCGCCACGTTCTGCGGGAGGTGATCCACGAGGGGGATCGTCAGCCGGCCGCCGATCGAGACCGGCCCGAAGGTCAGGCTCTGGCCGATGTGCAGGCCCGTGGAGCCGGCGAAGGCGCTCGTGGCCGTGCGGTGCGAGACGCCGACCTCGAGCCCGAACGCGCCCCAGCCTCCCGTGAGCCCGCCCGCCATGCGCCAGGCGTCGCCGAGCTCGTACTGCCCCTGCGCGAAGAGGCCGGTGTAGCCGTCGAGGCCCCGAGCCGGGTAGAGCTCGTAGCGCAGGTCCATGCCGAACCCGTGCTCGAGCTGCGCGCCTCCGCCGAAGCTGTAGAGCTTGCCGAGCCGGAGCACGCCGGAGGGGCCGTCGTCCTGTTGGGTTTCCTGAGCGAGCGCCGGAGAGGCTGCGAGCCCCAGCGCGAGGCCCAGCGCGATCGCCGTCATCCTCGTCATCATGCTGTCTCCATCCCCACCGAGGCGCGCGCGCCCCCCAGCGTTACGCATGGAGTCGTCCGCGCTTCTCCGCCAACCTATCACCGGGTCCGGAGCCCTTCACGGGCACTCACGGCCGGTCGACGTCCTCGAGGATCCGGGGCGGCGCCGCGAGCATGCGCGCGCGGAGCGCGGCCGCGGCGGGCGGCAGCCGGTCGAGCCCGCTGTGCACGAGGTGCAGAGCGCGCTTCACCGGGGTGCGTGGGTGCGGCACCTCGACCAGACGACCGAGCGCCAGGTCCGTCTCGACCGAGTGCCGGCTGACGAGCGCCAGGCCCACCCCCATGCGCACGTGGGTCTTCACCGCGGCGATCCCGCCGAGCTCCATCGCCACCTCGGCGCCAGGGAAGTTCGCGTCGAAGAGCGCGCGGGTGGTCGCTCCGACCCGGAAGCTGACGAAGGGCGCGCCCTCCGGGTCCGTCTCGGGGGCGGCGATCACGATCAGCTCGTCCTCGAACCAGAGCTCGCCGCGCGGGTGCGTCACGATGCCGAGGTCGATCTCCCCGGCGTCGATCGCCGTCAGCGCCTCCTCCGTGGTCGTCTCCCGCAGCCAGAAGCGCACGCCGGGATACGCGCGCCGGAACTCGGCCAGGGTGGGCGGCAGCAGGTAGGTGCACGCCGTGGCGCCGGCCGCGATGCGCACCTCTCCGCGCTCGAGGTCGAGCACCTCGCGGACCGCGCGTTTGCCCTCCGCGACCGCGCTCAACGCGGCGCGGGCCCTCGGGATGAGCGCGCGCCCGGCCGCCGTGGGGCTCGCGCCGCGCCGCCCGCGATCGAGCAGCCGCGCGCCGTGCGCCTCCTCGAGCCGCTGGATCGACGCCGTCAGCGCGGGCTGGGACAGATGCGCCGCCCTGGCCGCGGCGGTGAAGGTGCCGTGCTCGACGATGAGCAGGAAGTGGTGGAGCCCATCCAGCATCTATCTGTGATTCTTATCGATATCCTCCATAACTTCCATTGGACGGATGATAGGGCGCGTCCCAGGATGGCCTCATCACCCACGGCGCGTCGCCTCTGCGCCGGGGTTTCTCGGACCTGGCGCGCCTGCGCGCTGGAGGGAGTCGTCCGTCATGTGGATGCTGTTGCCGCTCGGCCTCGGGGCCGGCTCGCTCTCGACCGTCGCCGGAATGGGCGGCGGGATGCTGCTCGTGCTCGCCCTCTCGCTGGTCTTCGATCCGATGACGGCGCTGGCCGCGACGACGCCCGCCTTGCTGGTGGCCAACCTTCATCGCCTCTGGCTCTTCCGCGGCGCGCTCGACCGCCGGGTCGCGGGCGTCTTCGTCCTCGGCGCCTTCCCGGGCGCGTTGGTCGGCAGCCTCCTCACCGTCGGCCTCCCGGAGGGGGTGTTGTCGTGGATCTTGCTCGCGGTGAGCGCGCTCGCGGTGGCGCGTGGCCTCGGTTGGCTGCGCTGGTCTCCGGGTCCGCGCTCCCTCGCGCCGGCGGGCTTCGTCGCGGGCGGCGTGGCGGCCGCCAGCGGGGCGGGCATCTTCGTCTCGCCGCTCATCCTGGCCGCGGGCGTTCGCGGCGACGCCTTCATCGCCACCGTGAGCGCGAGCGCGGTGGCGATCCACATCGGGCGCGTCCTCGGCTACGGCGCGGGCGGCGCGATCTCGGGCTCGACCATCGCCATCAGCGCGCTCCTGGTCGTGGGCCTCGTCCTCGGCAACCTCCTCGGCCGCGTCATCCGGGCCCGCCTCGGCGAGGGCGCCAGCCACCGCGTCACCTACGCCGTGATGTTCGCCCTCCTCCTCCTCGCCCTCGTCGGCGTCGCCTGACCCCGATCCGGGACGCCAATCCGGGACGAGGGGACGGTGTTCGGTTGTTAAGTTCTCGTACGCAAACCTTGCGTATCCATACCTACGGGTACGCAAAGATGCCGAGCAGAAGTTAACAACCGAACACCGTCCCCATAGCCGCAGGCGCGGGTCAGCGGGTGAGGACGTTGACGGGGGAGCCGCCGGTGTCGCCGGTGGGGGTCACGATCAGGGTCGCGCGATCGCTCCGGGAGAGCGCGGTGAACGCCGACAGCATCTCGTGCTGGACGTAGAGCGGGGTGAGGGTCTCGTTCACGACCCGCTGCGCGGCGGCGCGCCCGCGGGCGTTCTCGACCATGATCTCCGCCTCCTGCTCGGCGATCTGCAGCTCCCGGCTCATGCGCTCGAGGTCCTGCTCGGCGCCGAGCTTGCGCTGGATCTCGTCGTTGATGGCCTCCGGGTACGCGAGGTCGCCGATCGAGATGCTCTCGAACACGAGCGGGGTGTCGGCGTAGCGCGCCCGGAGCCGCTCGAGGATCTCGTGCGCGATCGGCTGGGTCTCCGTCTGGATGTCGTAGGCGTCGTAGCCGTGCACGACGTCGCGCACCACGGCGCGGTAGGGCTGCTGCACGTTGCGCACGTACCACTGGGGGATGGTCACGTCCGCCGGCTCGGCGCTGCTGACGCCCAGCTCCTCCACGACGCGCTGCACGCTCCCCGGACGCAGCCCGATGCGGGCGTGGGCCTGGAAGCCGACGTTGAGGTTGTCGCGGCTGAGAATGTGGAACGCCTCCGTGTAGTTCTTCGGACGCATGTCGACGTTGACCACGCGCTGTCGCCACACGAGCCCGGTGGAGGTGGGCCCGGTCTGGCTGCCGACGTAGCGCGCCTCGCCGATCGCGACGGGCTCGTGCACGAGGTAGCCCTCGAAGCCTTCGGGGGTGGTCTGGTTGCTACACGCCGAGCCGAGGAGCAGCGCGGCGAACGCGAGGGTGGGGATGAGACGGGTCATGGTGGGCACCTCCTGTTCAGCGGCCCATGTCGATGCGAGGGACGCCAGCGGCGTCCGGGCGGGTGGGGACGACCACGATCACGCGGGCCTGCGCCACGCCGTCGTCGTCGTCGGTGTCGTCGGCGAGCGCCTGGTAGAGCTCCGCTGCCTCGTGCTGCACATACAGCGGCGTCAGGGTCGCTTGCTCGATCTGCTGGGCGCGCGCCTCGCCGCCGGCGCGCGTTTCACGGATGCGGGCCCGCGCCTCGGCGATCTGCCGTTCGACCTCCATGCGCTGGCGGCGCTGCTCCGCCGCGAGGTTGGCGACCACCTGCCGCTCCACGCTCTCGGGGTACTCGATGTTGCCGATCGAGACGTCGAGGAACTCGATGGGCGTGCCTTCGTACTCGGCGCGGAGCCGCGCGAGGATGGCGGCCGCCAGCTCCTCCGAGCGATCCTTGATCGCGAAGGCGTCGTTCTGTCGCACGATCTCGCGGACCGCGGTGCGGTAGGGGCGACGGACGTTGTTCTCGTACCAGCTGTCGCCGCTGTAGCGCTCGACCACCTCGCGCACCGAGCCGTCCCGGAGCTGGACGCGCGCGTTCGCCTCGAAGGTGACCTCGAGGTTGTCGGCGCTGAAGATCTCCATCGACTCCGCGTAGGTCGTGGGGCGCATGTCGATGTTCGTGACGAACGCGCGCCACTCCCAGCCGGGCGAGGTGGGCCCGACCTGCGTGCCGACGTATTCGCGCTGTCCGAGCAGCAACGGCTGATGTGACAGGTACCCCTCGTGCCCGGGCGGCGTGTACGGGTTGGTGCCGCCGACGGCGTCGACGATGACGCCGCCGAGGGACACGACGAGACACAGGCCACCCAGCGCGAGCCAGGCGAGGCGCTTCTTGGACATCGTTCTCCAGTCGATCCAGCGCGGGCGGGACTCGCGGCGCCGGACTGTCGACTCAACCGGGGAGGGGGCACGCCCCTTCCGAGAATCGGCCTCACCCCGGCGCGCCGCAGCCATCGCAGGTGGCGCGCTCGGCGCCGAAGAGCGCGCCGCAGTGGGTACATCTCCGCACGATGACCTGTCTCTCCAGGACCTGCCGCTCGACGAGCTTCTCCCGCGCGGGCTCTCGCCGGAACGCCATGATGAACGCGAAGACCGCGACCACGGTGGCCACGACCGAGAGGAGGAGGATCAACTTCATCGAGAGCACAACTCGCGCCCGAACGAGTGATTCCGGTACGGTGGTCGGATGCGAAGGACATGCTTGCTCGCCATGCTCCTCTTCGGGTGTGACGAAGCGCCGGTCGCGGAGGACGCCGCGCTCGTCGACGCCGCGCTCGTCGACGCCGCGCCGAACGACGCCAGCCGGCCGGACGCCAGCCAGCCAGAGGACGGCGGCTCGGGCGAGTGCACCGACGCCACCTGGGAGGCCTGCATCTACGAGCCCGTGATGCACCCCGTCGACGCCATCGAGGGCTACACCGTCGAGCTCGCTCGTTTCCGGCGGCGATTCCCGATCCTCGTCCGGTACCCCACCGACGTCGCCGAGCCTCTGCCGATCGTGATCGCCTCCCACGGCGGCTCCTACGCTCCCAACGGCCATCGGGACCTCGCGGGCTGGGGCCAGACGCTCTCGCGCGCTGGCTACGCGGTGATCCACATGGCGCACATCGAGCCCGACATGCAGGGCGATCGCGTCCTCTGTCAGGAGCTCGGCGTGCCCATGGCCGACTGCGACACCGATCTCCGCTCCACCGTCGCCACCAAGGCCATCGACGCCGTCGCGCTGATGAACGATCTCGAGGCGGTCGGCGCCTGGCTGGAGTCGATGACGGGCGCGCGGCTCGACCCCACCCGCATCGTGACCGTGGGCTGGTCGGGCGGCTCACAGACGGGGCTCACCCTCGGCGGCGCCGTCCGGGAGCTGACCTTCTCCGGCTCGGTGCGCTTCTCGCGGCCCGACGAGCGCGTCCTCGGCGCGATCGCGCTCTCACCGCAGGGGCCCGGCTTCAGCGGCTACTTCGAGACGGCCGACGAGACCTCGATGGACGCGGTCACCATCCCCGTGCTCATCGGCACCGGCCTGCACGACGACAAGCCGATGGACGATCCGGACCTTCAGCCCGCCATCCGGCGCCGCACCTTCGAGAACCTCCCGGGCGGCGACGGCACGCAGCGGCTGCTCTTCTCCAACCTGCCCGTCGGGGTCGGCGGCCACCCGAGCTACAACCTCGAGGACCGGGGGAGCGACGACGAGCGCTTGGCCCGCCTGACGGAGGCGCTGATGAGCGCCGCGCGCGCCTTCGCGGACGCCACGCTGAGAGACGACCCTGCGGCGATCGCGTGGCTCGACTCCGACGCGGCGCGCATCCTCGCGGGCGACGCGGACTGGGTCTCTCGCTAGCTAGCTAGAACCGGTCAGCGGCTCCAGCGCAGCGTCTCGGCGTGCCCGGGGATCACCAGGTTCTGGTTCAGCCCCTCGGGGCTCGCGAGGAAGATGCCGCCGCGCGAGGAGTAGAACGCGACCATGCGGCAGTCCGGGCTGAACGCGGGATCCTTGTTGACGCCCTGACCCTGGGTCAGCCGCGTGTACTCCTGCGTGTTGATGTTGACCGTGAACACGTCGAAGCCGCCGGCCTGACCGGTGAAGGCGAGGAGCGGGCCGTCGGGGTTGTTGGTGCACCACGCGGGGGTCTGGTTGTGCGCGCCGCGGAAGGTCACGCGCGTCGCGTCGCCGCCGCCGGCGGGCATGCGGAAGATCTGCGGGCTGCCGTGGCGCGTGGACACCCAGGCCACCTGGCCGCCGGGGCCGCCGCACGCGGGGGAGACGTCGATGCCGGGGTGGTTCGTGAGCTGCCGGATGTCGCTGCCGTCGAGATCGGAGCTGTAGATCTCGGCGTTGCCGCTCCGCGTGCTGCTGAAGAACATCCGGCTGCCGCACACGCTGACGCCCATGTTGAGGCCGCGCTCGCTGGTGATGATGGGGCGCTCCTCGACGCCGGTCCGGGTGATGAACATCCCGTTCTCGGTGAGGATGGAGTACCAGACGCCGCCGCGGCCGAACGCGGGGAGCATGGAGATGCCGCGGCCGCTCGACACGCGGCTGACGCGCTCGCCGTCGAAGCTCGCGACCATCACGTCCTTGCGGCCTGGGCCGCGTCGCCGGGCGAAGGTGATGCGCGTCCCGAAGGCGCCCGCGCGCCCCGTCAGGACCTGGAGCACCTCGTTGGCGAACTGGTGCATGAACTGCGGCAGCTCCGCGCGGCTGCCGCTGTAGGTGCGGGAGAGCGTGGGCGAGGCCCCGCGGGCGACCTCGAAGAGGCGCATCTGGACGCGGATCTGGCTGCCGTTGCGCTCGATCTCGCCCTTGATCACGCCCTGCGCGCCGACCGAGCTCCAGGCGCTGGGCACGATGCTCAGGCCCTCGGCGTTCAGGTCGGCCACGAAGGAGCGCGCGTCGAGCACGTCGAAGAGGGAGACGAGGCGGAAGTCGTTGCGCAGCACCTCGGCGCCCTGCGGGCCCATGGTGGCCTCGCCCTGCAGGTTGGGCACGGCGATGCGGTAGAGGGAGCGCTCGGGGGAGTCGACGTCGATGACGGCGATCCGCTCCGGGAGCGCCTCGTCCTGCGGCGTCTGTGGCGCGCCCTCCTGACCGGTGGCCGGGACGGCGAGCGCGGCGACGGTGGCGCCGAAGGCGACGAGGAGGGCGAAGGAGCTGAGGGGTCTGAGCTTCATGGACGTCTCTCGTTCGACGCGCGAGCGCGCCGTTCATTCGTTCGCGCGAGCATGCGCGGCCGGAGCATACGACGCCATGGGTCAACGCAAAGCAGGCGGATCCCCACGCACGACCCCACGCAAGAAGGGCCGGGCCCGTTAGGACCCGACCCCTCGTCGATCTTGGAGATGGGCTCAGCGTCGCGGCTCGAAGCGGAGCGACTGACCACCGACCGAGGCCTCGGCCATCAGGCCGTCCTCGTCGTCGATGAAGACCGCGGTGCCGCCCTCGAAGGTCGCCGAGGCGGCCGAGCCGGACCGGATGGCTGTCGCGCTCACGTCTGCGCTCAGGTCGAAGTTGTCGAGCTTGAAGCGCTCGAACGCGTCGCTGGAGCGGAAGACGATCAGCTGGGTGTAGCTCTGGCCACCCACCTGGGCGCCGAAGGAGCCCCCGTCGAGCTCGGCGTAGCCGATGGGGCGATCGCCTTCGTAGACCACGCCCACGCCGGACGTCGCGCCGGCGATGAAGGCGCCCTCACGCACGCGCGGGAAGACGACGTAGCCCTCCGACTGCGCCAGCACGGTCTGCAGGGTGGGATCCTCCTGGGTCAGCGAGGCGAGGGCCTCGTCCGCCTGTTGCTCCAGGCTCTTGGCGTCCTCCTGGCTGCGTGGCGCGTGCGCACACCCCACGGCGAGGGCGAAGGCGGCCAGGGCGATCCAGATGTTCTTGGTGATTCGAGTCATGTCGTGTTCGTTCCTCCTCACCTCCCCCTGCAGCAGGTTCGATGCCGACCCCGAGCCGCCGCCCGACGCCCCTCGATCCCGGCGCAGAACGCAACGACCGTGCGGCTGCCGCACGCCCCGCCAGGGTGGCGGCCGCCACCCCAAGTCCCGCCACACCCGCCGATTCGGCCTCGTAACTGTGCGAAATCACTTGCGGCGGTTCCGGCACACACGCTGCGGAGCCGTCCGATATGGCCAGACATGGTTCCCCGCACGACGCGCTCTTCCGACGCGTCTTCGAAGACCCGGCGGCCGCGGCGGCGCTCCTCCGGGTCGTGCTGCCGGCGCCCATGACCCGGCAGTTCGACTGGTCGTCGCTGACCGTGCTGCCGGCGCGCAGCGTCGACGGCAAGCTCGCGGTGCGGGAGGGAGACCTTCTGTTCCGCGTGCTCGTGGACGACGGCGAGGTGCTCCTCTACATCGTGCTCGAGCACCAGCACGGCCAGTGCCTGCCGATGCCGCGCCGACTCCTCCGCTACACCGTCAGGACGTGGGATCGTTTCGTGGACGGCGAGAGCGAGCGCTTGCCCTGGGTGATCCCGATCGTGATCTACCAGGGCAAATCTCCTTGGGGCGCGCCGCTCGACCTCCGCGCCATGCTGCAGCTGCCGGGGGAGACCCGCGGTCTCCCGGTTCCGAGCTTCCCGTACCTCGTGGACGAGCTCCGGCTCTGGACCCCCGACGAGCTCCTGCGTCGCGCCATGCCGGCCTACGCGACCCTGGCGCTCTGGGCCCTCCGCACCGCGACCGATCGCTCGTTCGCACGCAACATCCGCTTGCTCGGACATCTCGCCGACGAGCTGGTCGCCACCGCTTCGGGGCGAGAAGCCTTCGAGTCCATCCTCAGCTATCTTTCCAAGACGACCCGAGACGATCTGGTCGTGCTGACGACGGTGGTGAACGAGCTTCCCCGGCCGTCCCGGGAGGTCGCGATGAGCGCGTACGATCGGTTGATCGAGATCGGCAGAGAGCAGGGCCTCGAGCAGGGCCTCGAGCAGGGCCTCGAGCAGGGCCTCGAGCAGGGCCTCGAGCAGGGCCTCGAGCAGGGCATCGACCGGGGCATCGACCGCGGAATGGCCGGGCTCGTCGGTCGGCAGATCGAGCTGAAGCTGGGCGAGCTGCCCGAGTGGGCGCGCGAGCGGCTCGCGGCGGCGGACCGCGCGGAGCTCGAGCGGCTCGGGGAGCGCGTCCTGGTCGCGACGAGCTTCGAGGCGCTGTTCGACGAAGGCGCGTGACTTCTCAGCGGCTCGCTTGGCGGCCCGAGAAGCGGACGGCGATCGTGGTGTCGATGTACT